>CAZVMD010000015.1:37979-40745 GCA_964628555.1 uncultured Myxococcales bacterium
CTGCGAGTCGCCATCATGCGTACTACAGGCGGCAGAGAGGTCGCCGCTGGCCGTCGTTGCACGTACTGCAGACAGTGGAGACGCCACTGTTGGCCGCCGTTGTACGCACTGCAGACAGACGCTTTAGCCACTGCAGGCCTGCCGGGTGCGACGGGAGGAGGAGCGGTCAGCGTGCTTGGGGGGCTGGACCGGACGGGCGAAGCTGCGGGGACTCCGCTATCGTCTTGCTTTTAGGAGAACCCAATGGCTGGACCACGGACTCTGGACCCTGATCGGATCGCTCTCAGTGAGCTTGTCAGCGAGGCGCGCTACACCGTCGTGCGCGTCCGGCAGAGCCCCGAGGCCCGGGCTGAGCTCCCGCTGGCCGAGCGGCTGCTCGCGGATGCTCGCGCGACGCTGGCCGCGGAAGAGCAGCTAAGCGAGGTGCTGATCGAAGCCGACGCCGCAGTTAGCCTTCGCAACCTCGATGCCGATGGCTTTATTGCCCAGCAGCGTGGCGTCCTCCAGCACAAGACGCGCGGCCGTTTCGAGCACAAGCTGATGCAGCGGTTCTATCCAGCCCAGAGCCCCCACGAAGTCATGCGCCTGGGTCTGCGCCGCAAGCTCGCCGTTCTTTCGCCGTGGCTGGAGTCGCTGCAGCATGACCCTGATCCCGAGCTTCGGACCCTTTCGGCTCCGCTTGCGACCGTCCTTATGCAGGGCCAGGAGGCCATCTGTGCCCAGGATCGAGCCCGACAGACCATGCGTGACTTCCGAGCCAAGCGGCGCGCCCAGCTTTTCGAGCAGGTCAACAACGGCCGGCGCACCCTCTTTGCGGCGATCTCGGCGACAGCGGGCGGTGGAGCTCTCGCCACCTCGTTGTTCCGCACGACCCCCGATCGCCCGCGAAAGCGCGAGCCGACCCTCAGCGAGGCCGAGGCTGCCGTCGCCGAGCTTACATGGCAGCTCCAGGCCGCGCAGGCCGAGCTGACCGCCGCCCAGCAGCGCCAGCACGAACAGGCCGAAAGAGCCGCCGCCCGCACCGCAGCCGAGCGCGCTCTCGCCGAAGCCCAGTCCCAAGCCAAAGCCCTTGCCGCCCGCATCACCCACTTGCGCGACGCAGCCGAGAACCTGCGCTAGCTTGGGGCGGTGGTACACTGCTGCCTCTGCATGTCGCCCCCCCCGGCCAAAGCTTCGTCGGATGCGCTGCCGCAGCTGTCAGACGGCGACGTGCCGGCTCTGGCCTCGCGCAGCTCGGAGCTGACGGCGCGGGCCCTGCGACGGGCGAGTGAGTCGGAGCGCATCGGCGGCAACGCGGTGACCCTACTGTGCGACGGACCGCAGGTGTTTTCCAGCTGGCTGCACGACATCGCCCGCGCCGAGCGCTTCATCCTGCTTGAGAACTACATCTTCTCTGGCGACCGCATCGGCAAGCGGATCAGCGACGCGCTGATCGCCCGGGCCCAGGCGGGCGTCGAGGTCTATGTGCTGTACGACTGGTTTGGTTCGCTGTCGACCAGCAGCGAGCTGTGGACGGGGATGAAGCGAGCCGGAATCAGCGTGCGGGCCTGCCAGCCGTTTGCCTTTACCGCGCCGATTGCCAGCCTGCGTCGCAACCACCGCAAGTCGCTGTGCATCGACGGGGTCATCGGCCATGTCGGCGGTCTGTGCATCGGCGATGCCTGGGCCGGTGACTTTGACCACACCGACGGCGGCGAGCCACCCTGGCGTGACACCGCGCTGCGCTTTGCCGGCCCGGCGGCGGCCGAGCTCTGTCTGGCCTTCGACGAGACCTGGTCGCTAGCCGGACCCAGCCTGCCACGTCGCCTGCTGCATCCGCGGGCCAGCGAGCCGGCGGCCGATCTAGCGGCGCTGTCGATCTCGGCACCGGACTGTCCGTGCGTGTCGATGACCGCGCCGGTGCGGGTGATCGCCGGCGTGCCCTGGCGCTCGCGCATCTATCGTCTGACCCAGGTGCTGTTGGCCAATGCCGAAAAGCGCATCTGGATCACCGACGCCTATTTTCTGACGCCCACCCCGCTTTACGAGGCGCTCCTGGCGGCGGCACGCGACGGCGTCGATGTGCGCGTGCTGGTGCCGGGGCGCTCGGACCTACCGTGGATTCGCTGGGCCGGGCACGCGGGCTTTGCCGCTCTGCTCGAAGCCGGGGCCAAGATCTACGAGTGGCTGGGACCGATGCTGCACGCCAAGACGATGGTGGTCGATGGCAAGTGGGTGCGCATCGGCAGCTCGAACCTCAACCTGGCCAGCCTGTTTACCAACTGGGAGCTGGATGCGGTGGTCGAGGATCCGGCGTTTGGCGCGGCGATGGAGGATCAGTTCCTGCGCGACCTCAGCCAGGCCTCGGAGCTGGTGCTGGATGCGCGGCGGGCCACGCGGCGACGGGCGAAAGCAGGCGGGGCGCCGTCGGAGGTCAGGGCCGCGCGGGGGACGGTGCCGGTGCCGAAGCGCTCGCGCCCGGGCCGCGCGGTGGCGCGGGCTAGTGCGCTGGTGCTGGGGGTAGCGCTGCGCCGCCCCTACGAGCGCAGCCCGCTGACGCTGTCGATGCTGCTGACCGCGCTCTCTCTCCTCGTGGCAGTGCTCGGCTTCTTGTATCCGATGCAGCTCGGCTGGCTGGTGGCGGGCCTGTGCGCTTGGCTAGCGGTGGCCGCGCTCTTGCGGGCCCTCGCGGCCCTGACCGATCCGGGCCGTCCCCATCGCGGGCGCCGCGGCCGTCGCGGGGGGACCTCGACGTCTGCCACGGCATCGCCCAGTGAGCCACCCAGC
>CAZVMD010000015.1:40845-51338 GCA_964628555.1 uncultured Myxococcales bacterium
AGCGAGCCGGAAAGCGAGCCGCCCCCGAGCCAGCCGCCGCCCGATGCCGCGGATTCGGCCGAGCGCGGCGCAGGATGACGGAGAAATAGTGTTATAACCCGCCGCGATGGAACGGACGGTCGAAGCGGTGGGTGATGCAGACAGCGTCGGTGTGACGCGCGACGCAGCGGGTCAGGCGGGGGTGGCTGAGCACGCCCTGGCGATGGATGGCGAGCAGGCCGCAGCCGAGCTCGCACAGCTAGCCCGCGGGGCGCGCCGACAGCTGGCGCGACTGCAGGAGTCGGGGGTGAGCGGTGTACCGCGCTCCAAGGCCGGCCCACGCCGCGCCGACCCGACTCGCAGTGGGGGACGCTACGACTTTCCCGGGCCAGCACCGGCCGCAGCTCCGGCCGCGGCCGCCGCGCCGTCTGCGGCTGCACTGACGGTGGCTGAGCACGCGATGCCCGCGATCCCGGCTGCGGGCGCCCGCGCGCCCGTGCCCAGCCCACCGCCGGCTCGGCCATCGCTGCCTCCGGTCGCGAGCACGGGCCGCGGCTTTCAGCTGGTCGAGACCAGCTATGCCGACCTGCCGGCACCGGGGGTGCTGCGCGGCCGCGAGGGGCTGGCTGAGCTTGCGCGCCTGCTCGGTGACTGCCAGCGCTGCAAGCTGTGCCATGGCCGCAACCACATCGTGTTTGCCGATGGCAGCCCGGAAGCCACCCTGGCTTTTGTCGGCGAGGGCCCCGGGGCCGACGAAGACCGCCTGGGGCGGCCGTTTGTGGGGGCAGCGGGCCAGCTCCTCGACCGCATGATCGACGCCATGGCGGCTGAGGCAAAGAAGCGCGGCCACGCCGAGCTGGCGGCGCAGCTCTCGCGGCAGGCGGTGTACATCTGCAACGTCGTCAAGTGCCGTCCGCCCGGCAATCGTACGCCCGAGCTCGACGAGATGGCGGCCTGCGCGCCGTTCCTGCGCCGCCAACTCCTAGCGCTGCGGCCGCGGCTGCGGGCGATTGTCGCGCTCGGGCGCACGCCGACCCAGTACCTTTTGCGCTCGACGGCGCCGATCAGCGGCCTGCGCGGACACTTTACGCCGTGGGAGGGCATTCCGGTGATGCCGACCTATCACCCGGCGTACCTGCTGCGCACCCCAAGCGCCAAGCGGCAAGTCTGGGAAGACCTGCAGAAGGTGATTGCCGCTCTGGCTCAGCCCGAATCCACGACGGCCGCCGGCCCGCTGCGGTCCGCCGAGAGTCTCGAACCATGAGGTTGCCCATGTCGCTTTCTTTCTCGCCTCGTACCTCCTCGCTGCTCCCGTGCTTGACCTTGGCCTTGGGCCTCGCTGCCTCGACCCCTGTGTACGCGGGCGGGCCAGCGGCCGGGGCCATCGTCATCACCGACCACATGCTGAACCCGGCGCTGTCGAGCTTTCAGTCCGACCTCAAGTCGGAAGCCAAGGCGGCGCTGCCGCAGAACGAAGAGAGCGAGTCGTGGAAGGTTCACTTCGTCGCCCACCTCAAGAAGTCGCCCGGCTCGCCCGACGTCAACATCGTCTTTTATGAGCTGGGTCAGGCGGCCAAGCAGGCCGGCCGGGAAGCCGACAAGACCGCCAAGGCCGACGCACGCGAGCCAGTCCAGGCCTATCCGATCAAGACCAAGCAGACCGCGACGATGCTGATCTCGGAAGTCACTCTGAAGAAGGAAGAGGGCTTTAAGGTCGGCAGCAAGTACCAGGTCCTCATCACCCGCCTCATCAACGGCAAGGAAGAGGTCTACGCTCGCACCACCCTTGAGCTGAAGTCCCCCGCTCCCGCCAAGCCTGAAGCTCCCGCTAAGCCCGGCGCCGCCCCCGCCAAGCCCAATGCCTCCGCCAAGCCCGACTCTCTCAAGGCGGACACGCCGCCCGAGAGCACCGTCGCCCCCGAGCCGAAGTAAGGTCGGCTCGCCGAGCCTGCAGCGCCATGTCCGCTTTGCCGCAACCCACGGCGCCGCCACCAGCCTCGGTCGATTCGCCGGGGCGGCTGGGGGTGCCGCTGCTTCGCTTCTACCTGCTCTCGGTCGCCACCTTGGGGGTATATGCAGCGGTGACGGCCTATCGCCTGGCGGCCCGGCTAGAGCCTGAGGCCGGCCGCCTGCGGCGCTGGCTGTGGGCGCTCGCAGTGTATTTTCCGCCCGCGGCTGCGGCCCTGCTGTACGAGGTGACGCGCCTGTCGCAGCAGCGGCTCGCTGCGCTGGGGATCCGTCCAGTCGCCAGGTCGTTGTGGCTAGCGCCGGTGCTGTATCTGGGCGGCTGGCTGTTCCTGCTCTTTTCGTCGGCCAACGCGCTCTTTTTTACGATGACCCTGCTGCTGCCACTGCCGGCGCTGCTGGGCCTCTTGGCGCTCAATGATCTGGATGCGGTGCTGGCCGGGCAGGCTGGCTTGGTGCGGGCCCCCGCGCCCCGGATCGAGCTCTGGCTGGGCGCTCTGGCTGTGCCGCTGTGCCTGCTGCTGCATGTCGTGGTCGATGCCGGGCCGCTGCGCTCGCTTCGGGCGACGCGTAGGGTCGCGGCGGGAGAGGTGTTCACGCTTCCGAGTGGAGAGTTCCAGCTCACGGTCGCCAAAGACGACTGGCAGACCACCTCGGCCCAGGATCTGGGGGATGCGACCGCGTCGCTGGCCCTGCGCACGCGCGACCAGCGTGGCTGGCTCATCGTCTTTGGCAAAGATCCCGCCAGCACGACCTTGGATTCGATTGTCGCCGGACGACGCGCGGTCTTCGACGAGGAGGGGCATGCCGCCTGGGGCTTCCACGAGATACGCGAGCTTCTGGCCGACGAAGAGCTGACGCCCGTGTCATTGGCCACCTATCTGGTTTCGCACCGCGACTCTCGCCGGCCGGCGGCGACCTATTTGGTAAAGACGATTGTCACGGAGCGCAGTGCGTTTGAGATCGTCGCCTATGCGGGTCCCCACACCGACGTGCGCGACCAGATCATGAGCTTGCTTTCGGGGCTGAGGCTGGCACCCAAGAGCGGAGCTCCGGCGGTGCAGCGATGAAGCGGCTTTTCGTACTGGGCGCGCTGGCTCTGGCCCTCCTGGGAGCGGCGCCGGGTGGGGCGGTCGCGGCCCGTCCGGCTTGGCTGACGGTAGACGCCGGACTGGTGCAGCCACCGACGCTGGCCCTGCCTGAGCTCTCGCCGGCCCGGCGGCAGCACCACCAAGCGGAAAAGCATGGCTTCGTCGACCGCTTGCAGCGCTGGGAGATCTCGCTGCTTCCGGACGGCCGGGTCGTCGAGCGCGAGATCCGCGTCCGCCACTTCCTCACCGCAGACGGCGTTCGCGATGGGGCGTCGATGGTGTTTTGGGTGCGCTCGCTCACCGACCGGCTGGCCATCGAGACGGCGTACCTCGAACGCTCCGACGGATCGCGGCGGCCGCTTGATCCGGCGCTGATTCAGATCGCGGCGGACGATCGCAATGATTTATTTAGCGACAGCACCCGCGTCGTCCTGCCACTGCCGGCGGTGGCGGTCGACTCCTCGGTGGTAGTCGTCACACGACGGACGCGCGAGCTGCGCGGCTGGCCGCTGCCCTGGTCGGAGATCCTGTACACCCAGCTGCCCTATCCGGTCGAGCGCTGGGAGGTAAAGCTCGCATGGACCGAGGCAGACGGGGCGGCGGTTCACCATACCAACGATCCGCGGCTGCACTGCCAGGTTGGCACACGCGCCCTGACCTGCCGCCGCGATGAGGTTGCGGCCATCGACAGCGATCCCGATGTCGCGAGCCTGACCGACGTGGTGCCGCAGCTAGTGCTGAGTCGCGGCGAGACCTGGCAGCAGCTCATCGACGCGGAAAAGACGCTCCTCTTTCCCGCCCCAAAGAGCGCTCAGCCCGCCTCAGCTGTGGCCGCCCTAGCGCTCGCAGCGAGGCGTTTGACCGACGGGCAGTCCCGGGCCCGAGCGAAGCTGGACCGGCTGTTTCGCTTTGTCGCCGATGAGGTCCGCTATGTCGGGCTGGAGCATGGCCGCGGCGCGGTGGAAGCCCGGCCGCCGCAGGTGACCCTGGAGCGTCGCTTTGGCGACTGCAAGGACAAGGTGGCGCTCCTCTTGGCGCTGGCCGCCGCGGCTGATCTGCCGGGGTATCCGGTCCTGGTCGCGACGACGCAGCGCGACCCGAGCAAGCTCATTGCGGCCAGCTGGAAGTACTTCGATCACGTCGTGGCCTGCTTCGACCTGGAGGATCCGAAAAATCCGGTCTGCATGGATCCCACCGATCCGAACCTGGGCCCCGGGGAGCTGTCGTTTGCCGTGCGAGATGCTGTGGCCTTGCCGCTGCACGACGGGGGGACGCCCCGGAGGCTGCGGCCGCCCTGGGACTATGGCTGGCGGGTCGAGGTAACCGCTGAGAACCGCCTGGACTGCGACGGCGCCTTCAGTGAAACCGTCAAGCGCACCTACGAGGGCAGTGCCGGCGGGGCGGTGCGCGCGCTGCTGCGGCCACGCTCCGAGAGCGAGCGTCAGCGCTGGCTGGCGGAAAACTTCGCCGAGGTCCGCAGCGACAAGGTAAAGCCGAGCTTCAAGCTCAGCGGCATCGACCAGCCGAACCAGCCAGTGGCCATCGAGAGCACCGCCAGCTTCCCCGCCCAGAGCGGACAGGAAGGGTGGATCGAGTGGCGGGACTCCGATGTGTGGCTGACCCGCTTTATCGGCAGCTTTCGCTCGCAAAACCGCGTGTTCCCGCTGGGGTTTCGCGGCATTCGCTTTCAATCGACGACCCACTTCGTCCTCTGTCCCAAGCTGCGGCCGCGCTTTACGGGCCCCACGCTGCGGCTGCAGAGTCCCTACGGCACGCTGCAGCGGGAGGCGCGAAGCTCGGCCAACCGCGTCTCGGTCTCGACCCTGCTGACCATGCCACCGACCACGGTTCCGGCGCCAGAGCTGCCTAGGTTCAATCGCTTCATCGATCGCGTCGTCGGCCAAGCCGACCACTGGCTCAGCGTCACGCGGAGCGCGCAGCCATGAGTGCGGTAGAGAGCGCCGCACAAGCCGAAGAGGTGGCCGCGATCGCAGCGGACCCGGCCCCGCTGGCTGAGCATCTGGCCCCCGCGGCGAGCGCGCTCGTCGCCACAGCCACAGCCCCGGCCTGGGTCGATTTCTGGCTCCGCCCGGATCGCTTCTTTGCCCGGCTGCGGCCGCTGCGCCGACGCAGCATCGCTTGCATCTGGCTGCTGCTGGCGTTTTCGCGCGACCTCGACTGGCTGGCTGGGCTGGGCCCGATCGGCACCTGGAGGGGCGCTCGCTGGGCCGTGATGAGCGTGCTACCGGCCGCCACCTGGTTCGTCGGTGGCGCGCTGTATCGCTTGCGGCTCCGCTTCTGTGGCGTGCCCAGCCCCGACCCGGTCCTGGCCCGCGCAGTGGCTGGCCTGACCGGTGCTCTGACCTCGGCTGGCGCGATCCTCTCGACGGTCCTGTCGCTGTGGCGAACCCGCCTGGGGCACGACCAGGGCTATGCCTGGTATTGGCTGGCCTGCAACGGCTGGGATCTGCTGCTCGGCTATTTCGGCGCGGTCTACGGCTTCGGCGCGAACCGCAAGCAGGCGCTGGTCTGGTTTGGGATCCTGCCGGGCCTCCTGCGCGGCTTGCTGCTCTGGCTCAGCGAGACCTAGCGCCGCGGCTGGGACCGCCCGGACGGTGGACCGGCAGCCTGGGTCCAGCAACACCCTCTTGCACAACCCCCCGACCCACGAAACGATCCCCCCATGCCCAAGCCTGACCGCCTTGTCGCGCAAGACACCTGGAAGTCCTTCGCTGTCCGCACCCCGGCCGGCTACTACGACCTCAAGACCGAAGACACCGCCGACGTCCCCGTCCGGCTGTTCTTCACCGAAGCCCTGCTCAAGTCCGCCGAGCTGACGCTGTATCGCCAGATCGTCAACGCCACCCGCTTCCCCGGCGCCAAGCTCGTCGCGATCACTCCGGATGCTCACTACGGCTACGGCGTGCCGGTCGGCTGCGTCATCCTCACCGATGCCAGCTGGGGGGCCGTAGCGATGGGCCCGGTGGGCTTCGACATCGGCTGCGGCATGATGAGCGCCCGCTCGGACGTCGAGGCCGAAGAGGCCACACCCGACCGTCGCCGCGCCTTCAACGCCGCGGTCATGGAGCGCGTCGAGATGGGCATGGGCGGCGTCAGCCGGCGCTTCGCCGGCGTCGACAAGCGCGAGTTCAACGAGCTTGTCCGCGGCGGTGCCGAGTACTACGTCGATCGCTACGGTGCCTCGTTCGAGCGCAGCCACGCCGAGCGGCATCGCATCCCGGTCGACGACAGCTGGGACATCCCCTGGGGCGGTCCGGGCCGGCCCGAGCGCGGCCTGGCGCAGATCGGCTCGCTGGGCGGCGGCAACCACTTCATCGAGCTGCAGCGCTCGACGCAGACCGGCACACTGTTCGTGCAGGTACACACGGGCAGCCGCGGCTTTGGGCACGGCCTGGCGACCAACTACTTTGAGCTGGCGCGGGCCGAGCGCGCCGACGTGCGCGACATCGATCTGGGCTTCTTCATGGGCGGCTCGAAGCACTACCGCAGCTACCTCAACGCGGTGGCGGCCGGCGGCAACTACGCCATCTTGAACCGCCTGGTGATCTTCGAAGCGATCGCCGAGGCCTTCCAGAAGGTGTTCCGGCGACCGCTGGAGCTGGTCTACGAGATCAGCCACAACCTGGTGCAGCGCGAGACGCATCCCGAGTTTGGCGAGGTGCTGGTGCATCGCAAGGGCGCGACGCGGGCCTTTCCGGCCGGACATCCGGCGCTGGCCGGCACGCAGTGGGCCGAGACCGGGCATCCGGTGCTGATTCCGGGCAGCAACAAGGACTTCAGCTACATCCTGCGCCCGCTGCCCGGGGCCGCCGCCTCAGGCTTCTCGGTGAACCACGGGGCGGGGCGACAGATGTCGCGGGGTGAAGCGGCGCGCTCGCTGTCGCAGAGCCAGGTCGATGCCGACTATCGCCGGGCTGGCATCCTGGTCAACCTCGATGGGCGCGTGCCGCTCGACGAAGCCGCGCCCTGCTACAAGTCCTCGCGCGAGGTGGTGCAGGCGGTGCTGGATGCCGGTCTGGCCCAGATCGAGCACGAGCTGTGGCCGCTGTCGTCGCTCAAGGGCACGGACGAGCGGCCGGGGCGGCGCAGCAAGGCGCAGAAGGGGGGACGCGCCGCGCAGAGCCCGGACAAGATGAAGCTGTCCCGCAAGCGGGCCGAGCTGACCGCCGCCGAGCTCGATGCGGAGCTGGCGGCCGACCGACTGGCCGGCTACACCGCCGATGACGACGGCAGCGGCGATAGCGACGACAGCGACGAGCCAAGCGGCGGCCACTATTAAGCTGCGCTACGGCGCAGCCGGCAAATCGAGCGGCTCTGCGCAGCCTCGTTGACAGGGGAGGGGGGCACGCTACGATGCGCGGCCGTGCCAGCCCCGGTCCACTGCCGCCGACAATCCGCCCCCGCGGCACGGGCCGGGCAGCGCGCTGCGCCGGGCTGGCTGACGGCAGGTGTCCTCTTCGTCGCTGGGCTGAGCAGCGAGCGAGCCCAGGGTTATGCGGTGTCGACTGACGTGACCTCGATCGCGCAGGCCTACGATCTGGGGACGGCCGATGTGCAGCCAGCCCAGGTGGCGCGACGGCGGGTGACCAACTACCTCGGGCTGCGCATCGAAGACATCGCGCTCGGGCGGCGCCTGCGGAACGACGAGCCGCTGTCGCAAAATGAGCTCGCTGCGGTCATCGAGCTGCGGATCGACTCCGACTTCGGCGACTATCTGTGCAGCATCGGCCGCCTGACGGCATCGAGCGCGCTGACCTGTCTGGACCGCGCAGCCGGCGGCGTGCGCACTGACCCCGAGCTGGGCAACCACCGCCCCGAGCTGCTGTTCGCCTACATCGAGGGCCGACGCCTGGGCGGCTGGCTGACGCTGCGCCTGGGCCGACAGCTGACCTGGGATCTGCTCGACCTGCGCGGCCTGGATGGCCTGCAGATCTCGGCGCAGACGCCGCTTTATGTGGCCATCGATGCCTGGGGCGGCCTGTCGCAAAATGGCGGGCTGGCCATCGATCCCAGCCTGTACGTCCTCGATGGCACCAGCCGCCGACCGGCCCTCTCGGCGACCCGCGCTGCCGACGATCGTGGGCAGCAGTGGCTGGCGCCGCAGCCAACGCTGGGCGTGTCGGCCCGCCTGACCGGGGTTCCGGATCTGCAGGTTCGGATCAGCTATCGCCATACATTTTCGCCGACGGCCCAGACGCAGGCCCCAGGCTGTGCGCTCGGGCAGGGCTGCGCTCCAGCCTGGGGCAGCATCGAGGATCGCCTGGCGGCCAGCGCGCACGGCCGACTGCTCGATGGGCGCCTGCAGGGCTTGGCCGCACTGCGCTACGACCTGCTCAGTGGCCGCCTTGACGAGGCCCAGGCCAGCCTGCGCGGGGTGCTGGCCGGCAGTGCCGCCGCGACGGGCCGCGGGCAGCATTCGCTGAGCGCCGACTACCGCTATGACGTCCCAACCTGGGACGGCGACTCGATCTGGAATGTCTTCGCCAGCGATCCCTATCACCATGCCGGCCTGCGCTATCACGGCCGGCGGGCGCTCTCTACGTCGGCGCGGGCCTCGTCGCGCGTGGTGCGCAGCGAGCTGACTTGGACGCTGGGCGGCTACAGCCGGCTATTCGTCGACACCGCCCGCGCCACCGAGCCCGGCGCTGAGGCGGCCACCGTGCAGAGCCTGCATCCGGCAGCTGGGGGCGATGCCTCGCTGCTTTATCGGCGCGGCAGCAGCCACCTGCGTCTCGACGGCTTCTACGGCGGTGGCTATGGCGGCACCCAGGCCGGCGGCGATGTCGCGGGACGCTGGGCTCTGCTGCGCGACACCGTGTCAATCGAGAGCCGCGTGCTCTATACCTACTACGCGGATGCGCTGCGCGACAGCAGTCGCAGCCATGGGCTGGCCCTGCAGCTCGGCGTGCGCTGGGCATTCATACGCGGAGCCCTGCTGCACGTCTTTGTTGAGGACAGCGTCGATCGCTACAGCAGCTCGCAGGTGCGCCTGCTGGCCAGCTTGGATCTGTCGGCGCTCCTGGGACCGCATGGCGGACCGCAGGCGGTCACTGGCCTGCTGCCGGCCGGCTTTGGGGCCGCCCCGTCTGCGCAGCCGCTGCCTGGGCTGCTGTTTTGAGGACGTCTATGTCGAGCTGCCCCCACTCTCCGACTCGCTTGCGAACCCTGCGCCGGCCAGCACTTGTGGCCTGGCTGCTCGGGCTCGCGGCGCTGCTGCCGCTCGTCGCGCTGGCCCAGTCCGCCTCGCCCGCGGCCGGCCCGCCGCCCGCCCTCGATCTCTTCGGTCCGCTGCGTCGTGAGTCTGCGCCCCCGCCGGCCCCGTCGCTGTCGGGCCCGTCGCCGGTGGTCTATCCACCACAGCGGCTACCGCTTACGTTTTCGCATCGTCGCCATCTGGCTCGCGGCAGTGACTGCCTGAGCTGTCACGCGGCGGCCGTGACCTCGCTGTCGGCCCGCGACAACCTGCTGCCGACCGAGGCGCAGTGCCGCGGCTGTCACCCCATCGACCGCAGTCGGCCGTTCGGTCCGCTCTTTACCGAAAACGCCGCGCCGCCGAGCGCCTGCGCTAGCTGCCACCCCGGCTTCCCGCGCGAGCCGGTCACCGCTGGTCAGCCGACGATCGCGGCGGGCGTCGATCCCGCGACGCTGATTGCGCGCGTCGAAGTCCCGGCCGCGGCGCTGCTGTTCAATCACCGCCTGCACGCCGAGAAACAGATTGCCTGCGCCACCTGTCACGGCGATCTGTCGCAGGTCGATCTGGCTACCCGCGAGCAGCTTCCCAGCATGAGCCTGTGTCTGCGCTGTCACGACGGTGGGCGGCGGTCCGCCGGGCGAGCTTCCGAGCGTTGCGCCACCTGTCATCCGGCCCAGCCGGGTGGCTTGCTGCAAGTGAACCTGGCGGGCGGCCTGCTGCGTCCCAGCGGCGCGCTACGCGGCGACGACCACAGCGCCCCCGACTTCCCCCGCAGCCATGGGCGCATCGCCCAGAGCGCTCCCGACTACTGCGGTAGCTGTCATCGCGAGAGCTACTGCCTGCGCTGCCACAACGCCGCGGCCAAGCCCTTTGATCTGCATGGCGGCAACTACATCGCTCGCCACGCCGTCGATGCCCGGCGCAACCAGCCCGACTGCAGCGCCTGTCATCGCCAGCAGACCTTCTGTCTGGGCTGTCACCAGCGGCTCGCCGTCAGCGATCATGCGACCCTGCCGGGGCAGCCGCCGACCTCGGCCTTCTTCCCGGCCCGGCCGCGCCAGTTCCACCCCAGCGGCTGGGCGCAGGCGACGGGCGGAGCGGCAAACAACCTGCATGCCGCTGAGGCGCGCCGCAGTCAGCGTAGCTGTACCTCCTGCCATCGCGAGGACACCTGCCTGGCCTGCCACAGCACACTGCCCGATTCGCGCGTCCCCGGCGGTGCCAATCCCCACCCGGCCGACTGG
>CAZVMD010000016.1:0-50750 GCA_964628555.1 uncultured Myxococcales bacterium
AAAACCCACCCAGAAGATATTTCGGGTTACCGAAATCGCGGCTGCTTTGTCCATTACTAAATATTAATCTTCACTCATGCTGCAATTGTGAACTTTCTACGCTCGGGTCGAGGATAAGTGCGCCGCCTTATTGCGGAATAAACGTAGAATCCTGGTCGCCGCACGCAGCGGTTTGCAGGCACTTGTGCTTCCCGGCAATACTCGATCAATGGGTAGTGAGATTTTTCGTCATTGTCCCTAAGTCAATACCGGATTGCCGTGTACTTCTGCTGATTGCTTACAGGCGTTCTCCCAACCGGGTGGCTGCTCTCGGGGGTTGACACGATGCTGGAGTCAGCGCACGGCAGGCCCCCCGCCCAAGCCCCTGCTGGCCGGCTGTGACCGGCTGCAGACCATCGGCGGCCCAGCCCCGAGCGCGGCGGCCGCTTGCAAGTGAGCATGTCGGTAGCAGCCTTCGCCGGCACCCACAGCAGCCGTCGTTTTCGTCGTGGTTGACAGCGGGTTAGGCCGCACCGTCTAATAGAGCGGTGACGGCTCCGGCTCCCATGGATCTAGCGGCGGTCGCGGCCCGGCTGGCGCAGGACGCCAGCGAGATTCAGCGCGAGCTGGATCGAAATACGCAGGCCCAGCAGCAGGCCTTCGCGCAGCTCATGTCGAGCCTGCCGCCCGCCGTCTCGCCGCTGCTGGCACCGCTGCTCGCGCCGCTTTCGCCGCCCCAGCTAGTCGTCGCGCGACATCAGGTCCACTGCCGGCTAGAGCACTGCATCCGTCGCAGCGCGCCCTGGTCGGTGCGCTTCGTTCCGGCCAGCCATGGCGCCTCGGCGCTGCAGCCGGTCTCGGCGTCAAAGACGGTGACTATCGACATAACCGTCGAACGAGTCCCGCTTGTTCATCAAAAACCCCTGTGATCTTGAGGCAGCACAATGGCACAAACTGATCAGCTCATTACGGTAGCAAAGATTGTCGGACAGCTTGGACTTAGCGTCGCGGATGCGCAGCGAGAATTTGATGTGAACTACATCAATCGCATGACTGATTTCGTAAAGATTGCCAATTCGATGCTGACGATTGCCGGCCAGGATAATGGCACCGCGGTGCGGGAAATCTTGATGAAACTGGCGCCGTCTCATTATCAATTTACCGAGACGACGCTGACCGTAAAGATGGATCTGGCGCAGACCCTGTCGGTGTCGGCTGGGCTCGGCGTCTCGGTCGGCGTGGGCGCGGTGGCGGTCAACGCCTCGATGAGCGTGGCCTATGGCACCGACCAGCGCTCGGCCGCCGAGATCAAGACGGTGATTCACGCCATTCCCGCCGATCGTGGCGTGATGGACACGCTCCTGCAGCGGGCCAAGGATCAGCCCAGCGCGGCGCTGCCCGAGCGGCCGCAGACCAAGGACACGCTGTCGGCGACCAGTGAGCTGATGAAGGCTCTGGGCGGCAGCAAGCCGGCCTCCGCTCCTACCAGCTAGGCGCGTCCCCTCGGCTGTCGCCTGCTTATCCGTCGCCTCCTGACCCGTCACCTGCACTGAGCCATGCCAAGCCCGACCAATCGCTTTGAATCGACGCTCCGCGATCTTGAACAGGCCGTTGCTGCCATCCGCCGCTTTAGCAATGAGCCGCTCGATAAGAGCCTGCTTGCCAAGGCCTGCGCCGATGCGCAGCGCTGCCTTTCGGTGTTCGGCGATGTCCTGGAAGAGCGCAGCACCTCGTCGCTGGAGTCGTTCTTTAGCGCGGTCGGGGCCGGGGTGATCAGCGCCCAGCGCGAGCTTGACCAGCACTCGCTGGCCTATATCCAAGACGCCATGCTGCAGCAGGCCCAGGCGCTTACGCCCAAGGGCGATAAGGCGGCAGGCGCGGCGCTAGGGGCGCAGCTTAAGCATGAAGGCCAGCACGGCGGGGCGGAAGAGTGGAATACTCTCGCGCTGCCTCCGAATGCCGCAATGTTTCGCATTCCCAAGGTTACGGCTGAGTTCAAGTTTGCCGTCGAACAGACCTTAACCAAAGGAATCAATGTAATTTTTTATAGCAATAAGGTCGAGAGCCAGTCGCTGCAGCAGCAGACGGCGACGATTGAAGTGGTCTCGGTGCCGCTGCCGCCGAACTATCGCCCGCCGCCGCCGGACGCCGCGCCGGTGCGTCTAGCCGAGGACAAGCCAGCGGCCAGCCCGCCGCTTTCCCCCAGCCGACCGGCGGAAGAGGTGCTGTTCGAGAAAGTGCGCGGAATCGATGGCCGGGCGAGTGGGACGTCGCCGGCTGCGACCCCGCCGGCCACCCCCCCGGCGACTGCGACGCCGCCGGCCGGGCCCCCCAAGGGGGTAAAGCCAGCGAGTAGCAGCCCGCCCAAGCCGGTGATCTTTACCAGCGACGGTGGAGACGAGGACGCTTCCAGCCCGGACGCCGCCGCCGCCACGTCGCAAAAGGGGGCTCCGGCTCGTCTGCTGCCGCTCACCCGGGCCGTCGAGCCGGCGGGGCAGGGGGCGCCGATGTCGCAGTCGCTGGCCACCGGCCCTTCGGTCGAGCTCGCGGGGGCGGCGCTCACCGATCCCTTCGTGCAGATCTTTGCTCGCCGCGTGCTTGATGAGGGCTCGCGTCGCGATCTGTTCGCACGCCTGGTGCCGAGCATTCAGGCAATGGGTGCGGCCGGCTTCCTCCACGGTCGCTTGCTCAGCAAGTCGGTGCAGGCGCGCACCGTCATCTTGGAAGATGAGCAGCATCGCTACTTCCTGCTCTTGGCGCGCGGTCAGCCGCAGCCGCTTCTGCGCATCTGGCAGTTTTCGCTGTCGCCGCCGCAGCTGCAGCAGATCGTGCGCCTGCGCATCGACCCGCAGGCCGAGCCGGGCCTGAGCCACGTCTGCCAGTTCGTCGAGCGGCTGGGCAGCGAGCAAGCGGCGCTGCGCTCCCGCCATGGCCGCTGATCCAGAGACGCTGGGCCTTGACGGCCTGCCGGGCATCGTCGCGCAGCTAGGGCAGGCGACGGCGGTGGCGGCGGCCCGCGTGGTGCATGCCTCGCTGCCATCCGCCGCGGGCAGCACGTCGGCTGCAGAGCACTACTACGCCGTCGCTGCCACCCGGCTGGAGTTCCGCTTTCTGTTCGTGCGCAAGGCCAGTCAGGTGCTGCTGTTTTTCCACAAGCAAAAGACCGAGGTCCGTCCGCTGTCCGGCACCCTGCGCCTGCAGCTTGTGGCCCGGGATGAGCGCCTGGCGCCGCCGCCGTTTGATGCCGAGGCCGCGCCGCTGCCGCGGACTTCCGAGCCAGCCGAGTCGGTCCGCTTTCGCCTCCGCCTGCCGGCTTTTGTCGACCTTTCTCCGTCTCTGGAAGAGCGCGTGCGCTACGCGCCGGCGGGCGCTGCACCCGAGTCGCTGGTGCTGTTTCGCATCGGCCCAGCGGCGCAGCATCGGCTGGCCATCGCACTGGCGCCGGCCCTAGAGCAGTCGCGCATCGTCTACTTCGACGGCGTCCGGCACGAGCTGCTGTCCGGCTGGCCGGCTCGCCCCTTTTTGGATCTGGCGCGCGCGATACGCCGCTTTGCGCTCGAAGCGCAGACCGAGGACGGACCGCTGCCGTCGGAGAACATGCTCGATCTAGACCTGTCCGCGATGACCCCGGACAACGACGCCGGTCGCGTGATCAAGACCCTGGTTGCGGCCTATCTGCAGACCGAGAGCGCGCTGCCGCTGCCGCCGCCGCCTGGAACCCTCTCTGCCGAGCTGGCGCGCTCGGAGCGCGATGCCGAGCTGCGCAGCGCTGGCTTGCTGCCCGGCTATGAGATCGCCAGCTATCGCGCCGAGGTCCAGCTGCGGCTGTCGGCCGACGGTCTCATCCACAGCGAGGGCGAGGCGGTGGTTCTGGGGCTGCGGCTCGCGGTGCGGCGGGCTGCCACCGGCCTGGCCGTCGAGCTGGCCTTGTCTCCGCCTGACTTTCTGATCACCGGCCGGCTGTTTGACGCCTTCGTCGAGGCGATCCGCAGCCAGAAGCCGGGCGCCGGCTTTCCGCCCGAGCTGCAGAGCCCCGCCGCCTGGAGCGAGCTGGTCACCTCGGCGCAGAGCGAGCTGTCGATCTTTCGCACTCGTCGTACCGGCGAGGTCGACGAAGATCTGCTGCTGCTGCCGGTGCCGCGCAGCGAGCGCGTGCTGCTCTGTTCGCTCGAAGCGGTGATCGACGGCTCAGCCCCGCTGCCGCGCGTTCACGTCAGCCAGCTACGCCTGCGCTTTGACTCGCAGACCGACGCCGATCAAGAGCTCGACGAGGCCACCTTTCGCTACTTTGTCCGCTTGGCGCAGTCGCTGCATACCTGGACGGTGTGGACGCGACCCGCCGGGGGCAGCGCCGGCCGGCCCGCGTAACCGGCGATTCGCATAGCACCCCGCTTAGAATGAAATATAGCGCAGCACAGATGATGCTTTTAAGTGACATTTAATTAAATGCAGATAAAATTATGCTCTGTTTATTATTGAACGATTAACGAGCCATCGGCGGTACGAAGGACAGGTGGACGGCGGGCGGATGGGGGGTTGGGAAATAGCGGGGGACCAGCGGCGGGGGACGGTCCAGCTGCGGCAGGCGGGCCGGCTGCTCGCGCGCCGCAGTCCGGCCGAGCGCGACGAGGAAGGCGACCACCTCCAGCCAGGCCAGGTGATAGCCGAGGCAGAAGTGCGGGCCCCCGCCAAACTGCGACAGCTCCAGCGCGGTCGGCGGCGGGCGCTGCAGGAAGCGCTCGGGCAGAAAGCGCTCGGGCTCGGGATACAGCGTCGCGTCCCGCGCCCACAGCGACGGCGCCAGCGCGACCAGGCAGCCGGCCGGCAGGGTGTAGCCGGCGTGTGGCAGCGGTGCCGTGGTCCGTCGGGTGAGAAACCAGGCCGGTCCGTACAGCCGCACGCTCTCGCGAAACAGGGCCTCGGCGAAGGGAAACTGCCGCGCCTCAGTCGGGCTGCGCGGCACCGCAGCGCCCGCCGCCGCCTCCTGCAGCAGGCGCTGCCACAGCCCGGCATCCTGGGCCAGGTGGATGACGGCCCAGGCGGTGACCGTCGCCGTCGTCTCGTGTCCGGCCAGGAACAGGGTGCGGATGTTGTCGATCAGCTCGGACTCGGGCAGCGGCTGCCCTGCCTCGTCGCGCGTCGCTAGCAGGGCCGGCAGAACGCCGCTAGCCTGCGGCTGTGTCCGCGCCTGCTGCAGCTGACGCCGCAGCGCTGCATCCAGCCAGGCCACGGCCCGTCGGGCTCGCCAGCGCGGCGACAGCGGGAAGTCCCAGGGCAGCGGCAGCAGGCCAAGCAGCGCCTCGCGATACTGCGCCCGGAAGGCCGGCAGCTCGTGACTGGGCACACCGGCGATGCGCAGCACTAGATCTAGCGCCAGCTCTTGTAGCTCGGCATGCAGCGCGACCCTGGGCTGACGCAAGAAGCGCTCGGCTCGCTCGCTGACCGCCTCGGCGATGCAGCCGCCGGCCGCGGTCTCGGCCAGGCCGCGCGGCGAAAACGGCGGGTTTAGCGCCGAGCGCATGCGGCGATGCGTCGGACCATCCTGGGCGATGACGCTGTCGCCGACCAGGTAGTGAATGCCATCGCGCGAGCCCTGCGTGCCCAGGCGGGGATCCTTGAGCAGCTCGAAGGCTCCCTCGCCGGTGCAGAACAGGAAGCGCTGACCAAGGCCCAGGTTGACCCAGAAGACCGGCCCGCAGACCCGCTGCGCGTCGCGCAGCGCAGCGACGGCGTCGATATGCAGACGCGGCACATGGCCCAAAAGCGGCAGCTCGCCGGGCATGCAGGGGAAGCCGGCCTGCTCTCCCGCCGGCGACTGGGACGGCGACTGGGACGGCGACTGGGACGGCGATGCCGAGGGCCACAGAGATCGGAGCTTGAAGGAGCGGCGCCACATGGCTTCAGTATCCCAGACTCGCAGCCTGCCGCCGGCGTCCTAGTGCGTCGCCGCCGGGGCCTGCAGCTTGCGCGCGCGCTCGCTGATGCGCAGCCGCAGCCAGGCCTGCGCGTCGGTCGCCGTGCTGAAGAAGCCGGTGGTCGCTTCCCGACGCAGAAGCAGGCGCAGCGCGTTGTTAAAGAGCGCAAGCAGCGTGCGGACATAGACGCTGGCCCCGTGCACCGCGATGGGGATGGGCGGCCCTTCGTGGCCCAGCTCGTGGGCGGCGCGCTTGCGGACCTCGGGCGAGGTCTGGCGCAGGTCGCGGGCATCGGCCAGCACGCCGAAGTTCTGTCCCTCGTCGATCAGCCGGTGGAAGGTCGCGACATAGACGACAAACTCGGCGAGGTCGAAGTCGCCATGCAGCTCGACCTGCAAGAGCTGATCGGCAAAGCGCCAGCGATGGGTGCCGAGCGCCGTCCACGCCGCCGAAAGCTGCACTGCCGCCCCAGCTGGGCGGGTCTGCTCCTCGCTGCCTGCCATCGCCTGCCTCCGCGTGCAGCCAGTATTGGCCGCTTAGCGCCGCAGGGGAATACGCAGCCGCCGAAGCGTTGAGCACAAACCGCAGACGCGCAGATTCTTCGTCGACCAGCCTTCTTTGCGTTTGCGCCTAAGAATGAGAAGACCGATGAGTATCGGTATGTGGGTAGGCGAATACCTGTTTATCGGCCTTTCTTGCCACAACTGTCGGCCATCTGGAGAGCTGTCTGTGCTTGAAATCACTAGGAGGATAATGCGTATATACCGCCCCAATGAGGCGGGCCTGTTGGCTGCGTGAAAGGGGTGGGCATGGAATCGCGCAAAGTTGGGCCTCGGGCCCTCCTTCACGGACTACTGATGCCCGCCCTGGCCGATTGCCCGCCTGCGCGGGCTGCGCGACCGCTCCGAGGCTGCGGGGGGCGGCAGGCGGCAGACGATCTTTGGGCGGTGCTGGGCAAAAGCGGATATAGTCTGGGGTTTCAAGCTGTGGCAGAGGCTGCCTTGGGGGCAGGCCATCTAGCAGGCGGTCCACGGCGCTGAGGTCCCATGGAAGCCCTAGCTACCTACACCCTGCTGTCTCGCTTAGGCTCCGCTCCGCGCTCGGGGGCGGCTGAGTCGTCGCTGGGCGAGCGTTCCGGCACAGCCGCCGCCAGCCAAGCCCTGGTCGGCAGCTACTATCGCGCGCTCTCGCCCGGTGGCGAGCCGCGCATCCTGTTCCTGCTGCATCGCGAGCCGCCCGGGCCGGATGAGCTAGCGCAGCTGCAGCAGGCCTTTGAGCTCCAGGCGACCGTCGCCGAAGCCGTGGCCGCGGCGTCGGCCCCGGCCCTTTCGCCCCCCCTTGCCGTCGTGCAGGGAGAGCTGCGGGTCGGTCTGGCGCTGCCCGATGCGGCGGGTGAGCTCCTGGCCTCGCTGCTGCGCGCGGGACCGCTGCCGCCGGCGCAAGCTGTGGCCATCGCGCTCTCGCAATGCGCGGTCTTGACGGAGCTACACCGGCGCGGCTGGCTGCTCGGTCGGGTCAGCCCGCAGCACCTCCTTGTGCCACCGGCTGGCGACGACAGCGCGGCAGGGGGAGCCGCTCGGCCGGCGCTCTTGCTGAGCCTGATCCATGCCCGTCGCATCGGCAGCAGCGGATACAGCGCGTCGAGTGAGCTGCAAGCCGCCGAGCTGTCCTATGCCGCACCCGAGCAGCTCAGCGGTGGCACCCTGAGCGAGGGCGCCGATCTGTATTCGCTGGGCGTGCTGCTGTATCAGCTGCTGGGTGGGGCGCTGCCCTACGACAGCGTCGATCTGGCAGAGCTCGTGCACGCCCACCTGGCGCGGCGGCCGCCGCCGCTTGGCGAGCGCAGGAGCGGCCTGCCCAGCGTGCTCTTGCGCATCGTCGACAAGCTGCTGCAGAAGAACCCGGCGGCGCGCTATCGCAGCGCCCGTGGGCTTGCCGCTGATCTGCAGCGCCTAAGCGCCATGCTGCAGGCCGGTGCGAGCGCCGACTTCGAGCTCGGCACCGACGACCGCGGTCCCAGCCTGTCGCTGTCGCTGCCGCTCGATGCCCGCCCCGAAGAGCTCATGGCGCTATTGGACGCGCTGCGGCGGGCGCAGAGCGAGCAGAGCCAGATTGTCGTCCTGCGCGGTGAGTCGGGCAGCGGCAAGACGCTGGTGCCGCAGCGCCTGCGCGAGCCGGCCCGCGCCCAAGGCGGCCTGTTTGTCGAGGTGCGCTGCGAGCCGGCCGATCGCACACCGCACGCCGCGCTGGCCCGCGCCCTGCGTGAGCTGACACAGACGCTTCTGCAAAAAGACAGCGCGCAGCTGGCGACGCTGCAGCGCGAGCTGGTACACAGCCTGGGGCCAGGCGGGCGGGCGCTGTCACGCCTGGCTGCCGACATCGATCACCTGCTGCCGGGTCTGGCCGCAGCGCCACCGCTGGAGGGCGGACCGGCCTACAACCGCCTGCGCTTCCTTTTGAGCCAGTTTCTGCGCACGGTGGCCCGCCCGGAGCGGCCGCTGGTGCTGTTCTTCGACGATGCGCAGTGGCTGGACGCCGGCTCGCTGCGCCTCCTCTCCGACACCATGACCGCGGCGCCGCGGCTGCCGCTGCTGTGGATCTTGGGACTGCGCAGTGGCGAGGCCGATGCGACGCAGCCGCTCAGCATGGCCCTTTCGGCGCTGCGCAGCGCGGGCATCACCGTTTCAGAGCGCGAGCTCCTGCCGCTTTCGCCACCGCAGCTGCGCGATCTGCTGTGCCGCTCGCTGGGCTTGGGCGAGGCCGAGGCCGGGCCGCTGGCCGACGCGCTGCAGGTCAAGTCGCAGGGCAACCTGCTCTTGCTTGGCCAGATCCTGCGCACGCTGCAGGACGATGGGCTGCTGCGCCGCGACCCGGCGAGCGAGCGCTGGGTCTACGATCTGGAGCGCATCGTCGGCCATTCCGTCGGAGCGGCGGCCCAGCCGGTCTTGCTGCAGCGCCTGTTCCGACTGTCGGCGGCGGCGCGGCAGAGCCTGGCGCTGGCTGCCTGCCTTGGGCCAGAGTTCTCGCAGGCCGGGCTGGCCGAGCTGGCGAGCGGTGATCTGACCGCGACGGCGGCGGTGCTCGACGAGCTAGTTGCCTCGGGCCTGATCCATCGCGTTGTCGCGAGCGAGCCAGCGATGGCAGCGGGGGGCGAGAGCGAGCGCTATCGCTTCCTGCACAGCAGCGTGCGGCAGGCGGCTGCGGCGCTTTTGGGAGGGGAGGGCGAGGCCCAGACCCATCTGCGCATCGGCTATGGCTTGCTGCGCGGCGACGAGACGGCGTTGCCCGAGCCAGTGCTGCTCTTCGCGGTGCAGCAGCTAAACCAGGGCGTGTCGCAGCTCCACGATGACGCGGCCCGACGCCACCTTGCCGAGCTGAACCTGCTGGCCGGTCGGCGCGCCAAGGCGGCCGCCGCTTACGAAGCCGCCGCCGAGCTGTTTCACGCCGGCCTGGCCGTGCTCCCGGCAGCGACGGAAGGGGATGCGGCAGCGGTCGATGCTGCGGCGCTGGCCGGCCTGGACTTGGCGCTGCAGCGTGAGCTGACCGAGAGCGAGTTCCTGTGCGGTCGCCTGGCGGCTGCCGATGCCCGGGCTCAGGCCCTGCTGGCGCGCCTGTCGTCGTCGCTGGAGCAGGCCCAGCTCTTGGCGCTGCGGGCCCGCCACTATCTGCCGGCGGCGCGCTACAAGGACGCAGTGCAGCTCGGCCTTTCGGCCCTGTCACGCCTGGGCATCGAGTTTCCCAGCGACGATGACGAGCTCCAGCGCTGGGCGACGGCGCAGCTTACCGAGCTGGGCCCCAAGCTGGCGGCGCTGGGGCCGGAGGCGCTTTTGACCTTGCCGGTCAGCCAGGATCCGGCGCAGCGCCTGCGCATGGGCCTCGTCGGCCTGCTCCTGCCGCCCTCATTCGCTAGCCGTCCGTCGCTGTTTAGCGCGCTGGTGGCGCATGCGCTGTCGGCGGTGCTGCAGCACGGCAACACCGAAGAGTCGTGCATCGTCTTTTTCAGCTACGGCCTGCTCCTGGTCACCACCTCGGACATCGAGCGCGGCATGGCCTACTCTGAGCTCGCGGTGCGCCTGTACGAGCGGCTCAATGTGCATCGCACGGCCGGCATGGCCCTGCACGTCCACGGCGGCCATATCAATCACTGGGCGCGACCGCTTAGCACCAGCGTGCCGATCCTTGCGCAGTCGATCCAGGTCAGCATGGCGGTCGGCGATCTGAACCACATCGGCAACGGCGTCTTCGAGATGATCTGGCTGCTGTACGAGCGCGGCGATCGTCTGGAAGAGGTCGAGCGCTACGCTGGCCAGGCCCTGGATCTGGCGGCGCAGATCCGCAACGAAGCCATCCGCAGCGCCGTCGTTGCCTGCCAGAGCTTCGTGCGCTGCCTGCGCGGCGAGGGGGCGAGCGAGGGTGAGCTTCCCGGCGAGCGCTTCCTGCGCGAGACCGCGCCGGCCCTGGCCCGTCTGACCGCCGCCTCGTTCGGGCCGGGCATCGGCACCTATCACATCCTGCAGCTGATCCTGCGCTACCTGTTCGGCCAGTACCGCGAGGCCTTCGCCGCGGCGCAGGCGGTGGCGCCGATCCTGCGCCAGGTGCAGTCGCTGCCGATCGAGGTCGCGCTGCACCTGTTCCGCGGCCTGACGGTGGTGCAGCGCATCGCCGAGCAGGGCGAAGATGCTGGGCTGGCGGCGCTGCTGACTCAGGATCTCGACAAGCTGGCGCGCTGGGCGGCGGCCTGTGCCGACAACTACGCGCCCCTTTACGCATTGCTCCGTGCTGAAGTGGCTCGCCTACGTAATGATCCGCTGGCGGCCGAGGAGCTGTACGACCAAGCGATCGAGGGAGCCCGACGGGGTGGCTTTGCCCACTATGCGGCGCTGGCCAACGAGCTCGCCGCACGCTTCTATGCGGCGCGCGGGCGGCGCCTTACCGCTCCGACGTATCTGCGGGCAGCCTACGTCGGCTATGCCCTGTGGGGCGGCCAGAGCAAGGCGACGCAGCTCGCGACCCTGCACCCCGAGCTCGGGGGCATCGAGGGCGGCGCGGCGGGGGCGGCACCGCGGCTGCGCGAGGCGCTGGATGTCGCCGCCGTGGTGCGCATCGGCCAGGCCCTGGCGGCTGAGCTGCGCTTGGATCAGCTGGTCGAGCAGCTGTTGCGCGTCGCTCTGCATCACGCGGGCGCGACCCGGGGGGCGCTGCTCCTGCAGCAGGGCGGTCAGCTGCAGCTGTTGGCGCACAGCCAGCAGTCGCCGTCGGGTGAGGTGCTGATCGTCGGTGGCCGCCTGCCGGGAGCGGAGCCGGCGCAGGAGGTGCCGAGCGGGCTGGTGCAACAGGTAGCGCAGAGCGGCAGCCTGCGTGTCGTCGCCGATGCCAGCCGCGATGCCGGACTGGCCGGCGACCCCTGCGTGCTGCGCTACCACAGCCGCAGCGTGGTGGCGCTGCCGCTGCTCTATCGCAGTGCGGTCAGCGGCGTCCTGTACCTGGAGAACAGCCTGTCGCCCGACCTGTTCCACGGCGAGCGCATGGAGGTCCTGTCCAGCCTGTGTGCCCAGGCCGCCACCGCCATCGAGAACGCCCAGCTGTACAGCCGCCTGTCCGAGGCCAGCGCCGAGCTGCGACGGGCCAACGAGCGCCTGGAGCGCGAGGTTGAGCAGCGCACGCTAGAGCTGTCGCGCAGCAACCAACAGCTGGCCCAGGAGCTGGCGCGGCGCAGCGAGACCGAGCAGGCCCGCGCGGCGCTGCAAGAGGAGGTCATCCGCATGCAGAGCCAGCAGCTCGCCGAGCTGTCGACGCCGCTGGTGCCGGTGGCCGAGTCGATCATGGTCATGCCGCTGCTCGGCACCATCGATCCCAAGCGGGCGGCGGACATTGTCGAGGCCGTGCTGCACGAGGCGCAGACCTCGCGGGCGCGCGTTGTCATCATCGACATCACCGGCCTGCGTCGCGTCGACGATGTCGCCGTCTCGCTGCTCCTGCGGGCGCCGCGGGCCCTGCGCCTGCTCGGCTCGCAGGCCATCCTGACCGGCATGCGTCCCGACGTCGCGCGCGCCATGGTCAGCATGGGCGCCGACCTCTCGTCCATCCACACCTGCGCCAACCTCCGCACCGGCATCAGCCTCGCCACCCAGCTCGTCGCCACCCCAGCCCGCCGCTGAGCCGGCCCGCGCCGCACAGTGGGAGTGCGCTCCTGGTGGGGCGGGCTGCTGGCCGGGCGATTCGCCTCGGGCTGCCAACTAAGCGGCCTGGCCAGTCCCCCCAAAGCCGGTGCCTCCGACGGTGCCGGGCTGACTCTAGGCAGGCGCAGCGGAGCGCAGCGACTGGCAGGCCTGGCGGGGCTTTGCTAAGGCTCTGCCGCCATACCGACGCTTGCCCAACCCGCAGAAGCTGATTCGACGTCTACCGACACGCTGCCTGCGCACGGTCCGCAGCAGCGCCCCCACGCGACGGGGATGAAGGCCCGCAGCAAGTGACCGCAGGGCCGTGCGCTCTCGCATCAGGTCACGGTGCGAGAGGTCTTCCGCGAGTCGGCGGAGCGAGCGCTGGCCACCGGCATCGCCGAGATCCTGCCGCTCGTCGCGACGATGCAGCCCCAAGCTGGCAGCCATGCCGGGCTGCTGTCGCGGATCGTCGAGCGCATCGTGTCACTGGGGCTCAACAAGGAACAGCAGGCCATGATGCGGGAACAAACCGCCCACCTGGCGACGCTGCACTTGCCCCGTGCCCGCGTCGATGGGATCGTACAGACCGCCCTGCGTCGAGGCCCCATCATGTTGAACCTTCGAGATCTGCCCTACGCCAAGAGCGTCTACCGCGAAGGCAAAGCCGAAGGCAAAGCCGAAGGCGAAGCCACGGGCAAGGCCAAGAGCGTCGTGATGGTCCTCGACGCCCGCGGCATCCGCGTCGCCAAGCGACTTCGCGACAAGATCCTAGGCTGCACCGATTCCGCTCTGCTTGACCAGTGGCTCCGGCGGGCAGCCTTTGCCAAGTCGGCAAGCGACGTGCTCGAAGCGAACTAGGCAGTGCTGGCTGGGGACAGTGCAGGCGCTTAGCTTGCCGGCTGGCTGCTCAGGCCGAGGGCGGCGAGGTCTTGCTGGGCAGCCCACCTCTCGAAGGTCAGCCAGGGGACCTCGGGGTAGTCGCGGGCCAGGGCGGCGGTGTCGATCTGGAAGCCAACGCGCGCGAACCAGTCGTACATGCTGGCCAGGTCTTCGCTCTGGGCTTTGATGGCGGCGAGGGGCACCTCGAAGTAGCCGATAGGCCGGCCCAGGACGCGCGACAGGGCGGCGGCGGTCTCCGCTCCGGACAGGCTGTCGCCGGCTAGCTCGATGCGGCGGCCAAGGAAGGCGTCGCGGCGCGACAGCACCAGCGCGCCGAAGGCCCCGATGTCGCTGATGGCAATCTGCGCCAGCTTGCGATCGGCGGGCAGCGCTGCGGCATAGACTCCGCCCTTTAGGCCCTCGATGACCTGCGGGAAGAACAGGTTCTCGTAGAAGTACACCGGGGCCAGGATGGTAAACGGCAGGCCGGAGGCGCGAAGCTTTTGCTCCAGCATCGCCTTGCTCTCAAAGTGCGGGATGCCGGTGTGCTGGTCGGCGCTGGCCACCGAGGTAAAGACGAAGTGGCCGATGCCGCTGTCCTGGGCCGCCTGGATCAGCGCCTGGCCTTGCCGCACCTCGGCCTCTACGCCGCCTTCGAGGAAGGTGCTGATGGCGAACACCGCGTCTTGGTCGGCCATGGCAGCCCGCAGGCTGGCGGCATCGTCGAAGCTGCCGACCGCTAGGCTGGCCCCGCGACTGGCCAGGGCCTGCGCAGCGGGCGAGTCCGGTCGCCGCGTCATGACGCGCACGCGCTGTCCAGCGCGCAAGAGGGCATCGGCGACGGCGCCGCCCTGCTTTCCGGTTGCTCCTGTGACCAAGACCGAGCCTTGCTTGTGCATACGTTCTCCTTGTCGATGCGTCGCTGTCGACGCCGAAGCTTGGGGGGATCCGCTTGCTGTGGGCTGGCCAGCGTGGCGGAAGACGGACGGGGACGGTCCATCATAGCGCGGTCGCAGCTGCCCAGCGCACCGGCGCTACGCCGCAGCCCCAGGCCCAACAGCCGCCCAACAGCCACGTTGACAGGGATGGGGTAGGGAGGACACGCTCAGGCTGACCTGGCAAGCCCGACTGCCTCCTGCGGTCGGCTGCGGTCAAGGAGTGAGCCGATGGGGTGCAAGCAGACACGGTATGACGGCCTGCGGCTGGAGCGGGTGCGGGCCTCGAAGCAGCATGACGGCGAGACCTTCGTCAACCCGACGGGCAAAGGGGCCGGACTGAAGGGCAACCCGCTGCCGGTGATCGGCGAGTTCTTCTTCGGCGGTGGCCAGCGCCTGCCCCCGGGGCCGCTGCCGCTGGACCGTCCGCACGCCGCCTGGGCCGAGCGGGCCGGGCGAGCGCTGCGCGTCACCTGGCTCGGACACTCGACGGTGCTGATCGAGATCGACGGCTATACGGTGCTGACCGATCCGGTGTTTGGTGAGCGGGCCTCGCCGGTGCGCTTCGCCGGGCCCAAGCGCTTTCACCCCGTGCCGGCCGCGCTGTCCGAGCTGCCGCCGATCGATGTCGTTCTGCTCTCGCACGACCACTATGACCACCTGTGCCGAACGACGATGCTGGCCCTGGCGACGCAGAGCATGCCAATCGTCACCTCGCTGGGCGTCGGGGCGCGGCTGGAGGCGATGGGCGTGGCGAGCGAGCGCATCCACGAGCTGGACTGGCACGAGCATATCGACCTGGGAGGACTGCGTATCACCGCGACCCCCTGTCAGCACTTCTCCGGACGCAGCACCGGCGACCGCAACCACACCCTGTGGTCCTCGTGGGTGGTGCAGAGCGAGCGGCACCGGGTCTTCTTCTCGGGCGATACCGGCCTGAGCGAGCAGTTCCGCGACACCGGTCGCCGCTACGGGCCGTTTGATCTGGTGATGCTGGAGATCGGCGCCTTCCACGAGAGCTGGGGCGACATCCACCTTGGACCCGAGAACGCGCTGACGGTCTTTGAGATGCTGGGCGGCGGCACGCTGCTGCCGGTGCACTGGGGGACGTTCAACCTGGCGCTGCACGCCTGGGACGAGCCAGCCGAGACGCTGCTGCGCCTAGCGGCGGCGAAGTCGCTGCGCGTCCTGACCCCGCGCATCGGCCAGGTCTTTGTCCCCACTCAGATCGACGGCCCGACGCCGTGGTGGCGCAGCGTGCGCTGAGGTCGGCGGCTGGTTTATAAATCAATATAATAAATAACGATAATATTATGTTGATATTTAATGCCGGAGCGGGGATGGCTTCCGCCAGCTCTCATCTAGAGCTTGCGACAGGGTGGTAGCGGGCCGGGGCTGGGCAGCGTGATCGACTGGCTGCGGCTGCCATGGACGATGGTGTAGTCGCCGGCTGGCAAGGGATCGGACTGGCACTCGGCATAGGTGATGCGACAGTCCGAGGTGCAGAGGCCCTCGAACGGGTGCTCAAAGACAAAGTCGCTCTCGACGGTGAGCAGGCGGCCTATGGCCTGCACGCGGCAGTGGGTGCGGACCCGATCGGCGACCGGTGTGCAGCTACTGGAGATGCAGCTGGGGGCGGGAATGTGGATGTACAGGCGGGCCCCGGCCGCCACCGGGTCGACGCTGTCGACGCGGCTGTCGCCGTTTACGCACAGGCCACCCTGGTTGTGAAACGTGGCCAGGCAGGCCAGGCGCGTGCGGCCGCTGTCGGCATCGGGAAGGCACTGACAGATCTGCTGCAGGCTGGCCCGGGCCGAGAGACCGTCGAGGTTGACAGCCACCCACTGCGGCGACGGGCTGGGCGTTGCAGCGGGAGCCGAGCAGTAGTAGCGCGGCACGCCGGCCTCGTCGCACCAGCCCTCGCCGACGGTATCGCAGGGCGCGCCGGGGCTGGGCACGTGACAGGCCGCAAGCAGCCCAAACAGCAGAAGGAGCGAGGTGCGGGGCATCGGGGGCTCCGGGCCGGGAAAGAGAGCGCTGCGCCAGGGCAGAGTCCGACGGGGCTCGCCGGCGAGCAGCGCTGGCTGGCTCTTTCGCATGCGCCGTGCCAAGCGCCATCCGCTGGCCCTGCCGAGCCTGCGCTGGGAAGTCAGAGGGCGGCGCACGGGCTGCCTCTTGCTTCGCTGGCTCGTCGCAGCACGGCGGTTGGGCTGCGCGCTGCCCAACCTGAGCCGGGGTCTCCGGGGTCGGCCGGTGCCCGCAAGTCCGGTCTGGGAACGGGGAGGGGAAATCGGAATATCGGCAGGAATTGCGCGGCGTGCAGCAAGAAGTGCCGACGGGGCACCGGGCACAGACGCTGAGCCAGCCGCCAAGCTCCGACATTCCTAAGCAATTGGCGCCGGCCGGGGTTGCTGCGCTGCGGCATGTCCGTTGCTTTTCAAACATCGGGGACGCCGCGGTAGCGCAGAGGCGGGCCCGGTGCAGAGGAGCAGGCATGGCGCGGCGGACCCTAAAGCGAGTCTTTTCCCAGGTGCTACAGGCTGCCCTGGCCGGGTCTGCGGCGACCGCGACCGGCTGTCAGTCAGGGGGGCTGGCGATCGATCTCGCGCAGTTTGATCCACCGGTCTGCACGGCCGAGTCGGTACTGGCCGTAGACGGCCTGCGCCCGGCGATTCCCGTCGACTACATCGAGCTGCGCGAGCTCAACCCGGCCTCGACCTATCCCGTGCGGACGCTGTCGGCCAGCGGCATCCCCTGCCGCACCGCGCCCGATCCGCTGACCTGCAAGGCCGAGCTCGCGCGCATCGATGCCACCACGGCGCCCACGGGGATACTGGCGCGGAGCTGTCTGCCTGCGGGCTGCGGCTGGGACGTCCTGATCACTACCCGAGCGGCCGAGGTCAGCCTCATTCGCGATGTCGCTGCGCTGGATGCCTTGCTTGCGCCCTACGAGACGGGGCAGGAAGCGATGTACAAAGTCCTGGCGACGCAGCGCAGCCAGCGCATTGGCTGTGACAGCACGCGGCAGGGCGCCAGCCGAGCGGTGCCGGGAGGCTTCGAAGTCCTGACGGTGAGCGGCTCGACCTGCGGCGCCGGTGGCCTGTACCAGACGCTGTTTTTCGTCGCCCCACAAGGCGAGGTCAGGCAGGTCGACACCGCCCTGCTGATGGCTGGCGATCCCAGCTGCGTAGTCGGGCGTCGGCCGGCCCGGCTGCAGTGTGCGCCGCGGCCAGCTGTGGCCTTGGCACCGACGCTGGGACAGTACTTCGCCGACAACGCCCGCCTGGAAGCCGCGGCCGTGATCGCATTCCGCATCCTGGGCGCGGAGCTAATGGCGCAGGGCGCGCCGCTGCGCTTGCAGCGGGCAGCAGCGCGAGCCGCGCGACAAGAGATTCGACATGCCCAGCTGACCGCACACCTTTCGCGACGCTTCGGTGGCGAGGTCCTGCCCGCTGTGGTTCAGCCCGCCGCCCAGCGATCGCTGTCGGCGATCGCGATCGAAAACGCCGGCGAAGGCTGCGTGCGCGAGACCTATGGTGCGCTGGTCGCGCTGTGGCAAGCCCGCCACGCCCGCGATCGCAAGGTGCGACAGACCATGGTCCGCATAGCCCGCGACGAGACCGAGCATGCCGCACTGTCGTGGGAGGTCGCGCGCTGGGCCGGCCCGCGCTTGACGGCAGCGCAGCGAGCCGAGGTGCGGCGCACCCTGCTGCACACCAAGACCGCGCTGCGGCAGGCGCTGCAGCAGAGTGCCCCGAAGCCTGAGCTCGTCACGCTGGCGGGGCTGCCCGATCAGTCAGCGTCCCTGCGCTTGCTCGATCAGCTGGATCGACAGCTGTGGCAAGGCTAGGAACGCGCGGCGGAGCTCGCACAAAAAAGGAGTCCTCTTTGCGTACTCAGCGGAAGGATGATTCGTCGGCCCCGGCGCACCAGCCCGACGGAGCTGCGATAAGTCAGGCGAGCCGAGGCCGTCTTGCGTCGCTGCGAGTCCGCGCTCCGCTCGCTGTCGGGCTCGGGCTGCTGTTGGTGTGTGTGGTGCGGCTGCTCAGCTGTGGCGGCAGTGAAACTGGAGGAAGCGGAGGCCAGCCCGTGATTCGACTTCCAGCGGGCTGTCCGCTGGGCTCGCTGCCCTGCGGACCGGTGTGCATTCCGGAAGGCGTCGCCTGCGCCAGCGCAGATCTCGGCAGCGGTACGAGCAGCTTGCTGGCGAGCTTGGCGTTCTCGGCGGGCAGCCTGAGCCCCGACTTCAATCCCGCGACCACGGCCTACACGCTGGTGATTCCCGGCAGCTTGCCCACCAGCCTGCAGGTGACGCCGACCGCGGCCCCGCCAGCCAGCCTTGTCTACATCAACGGCAGCCCAGTGCCGTCGGGAACGGCCTCGCCGCCGATCGCGGTGGGCCTGGGCGTGATGACGCTCACCATCTCGCTGGGTAGCGCAGGCGAAAGTGGCGGCTCATATCAAGTCGTGGTGCAGCGCGCCACCTATGCCAAGGCCTCCAATACCGGGGTCGGAGATCGGTTCGGCTCTGCCGTCGCGCTCTCGGGCGATACGCTGGTGGTGGCCGCGCCGCAGGAGGACAGCAGCGCCCGCGGCATCAACGGCACGGGCAGTGACGATCTGGCTCCCGATAGTGGCGCGGTCTATGTCTTCGTGCGCACCTCGACGAGCTGGGCGCTGCAGGCCTATCTCAAAGCGCAAAACGCCGACCTGGGGGATCGCTTTGGCTCTGCAGTTGCGCTGTCGGGGGACACCTTGGTCGTCGGAGCGAGCGATGAAGACAGTGACAGCGCCGCCAACCCCGCGGACAACAGCCGCGCCGGCAGCGGCGCGGCCTATGTCTTTGTGCGCGTCGGCGGAGCGTGGACGCAGCAGGCCTATCTGAAAGCCTCCAGCCCCGATGCCGGAGATGCGTTCGGCACCAGCCTGTCGCTGGCGGGCGACACACTGGCGGTCGGTGCCCCCGGCGAGGCCAGCCGAGCGACTGGCATCGGTGGCAACGAGCTCGACAACGGTGCGCCGGCCAGCGGCGCGGTCTATGTCTTCGTTCGCAGCGGCACAAGCTGGACGCAGCAGGCCTATGTGAAGGCGTCGAACAGCGAAGCCTCCGATGGCTTTGGTGTCAGCGTCACGTTGGACGGCGATACGCTGGCGGTCGGCGCACCCGGCGAAGCGAGCAGCGCAGCCGGCGTCAACGGCAACCAAGCGGACAACAGCGCATCGTCGGCCGGGGCGGTCTATGTCTTTGCGCGCAGCGGCCCTAGCTGGGCGCAGCAGGCCTATGTGAAGGCGGGAAACACGGGCGCCAAAGATCGCTTCGGCAGCAGCGTGGCGCTGTCGGCCGATAGCCTGGCCGTCGGCGCTCCCGCAGAAGCGAGCAGCGCAGTGGGGATCAACGGCAACGGGCTAGACGACAGCGCGCTGTTCAGCGGCGCGGTCTATGTCTTTAGCCGCAGCGCAGCGCTCTGGACCCAGCAGGCCTACGTCAAAGCCTCCAACACTGGAGCCAGCGATCAGTTCGGCAGCAGCGTCTCCCTGGCCGCTGACTGGCTCGCTGTCGGTGCCCCGGGTGAGGCGAGCTTCGCCCAGGGCGCGGGCGGTGATCAGGCCGACAACCGTGCCCCAGGAGCAGGCGCGGTCTACCTGTTCCAGCGCAGCGGTACAAGCTGGGCGCAGGCGACCTACCTGAAAGCCACCAACACGGCCGCGCAGAGTGCATTCGGTAGCGCGGTGGCGCTGGTAGCGGGAAGCCTCGCGGTCGGGGCGCCCAGCGAAAGTGGGGGCAGCACGGGCATCAACGGCCCAAGGACAGCGCGCCTGCTGGCTCAGAGTGGTGCGGCTTATCTCAGCGCGGTCGGCCCATAGCACAACTCGCCATGTGACCTAGCCGCCGCCGCGACAGCCTGCGTCGGGCTTTACGGCGCGTAGCTCCCAGTGCTGCTTTTCGTTGCGGATGTTGCGCGTCAGCAGCAGGCAGACGGTCGCGCCGCGTTCCTGTCCGCGGATGCCCAGGCGGGCCGGGCTATGGATCGCGAAAGCAGGCTGCGAGTGCAGTGCGATGACCTCGGGGCGCTGCACCCATACCACCTTGCCGCCCACGACGAAGCGCGGATCGGCAGCGGTCACCAGAGCCGAGCCGGAATAGCGCGAGATCGGCAGCACGAACTCAATGCGCAGCTCAAGCTGCGTCGACACTGCCTGCTCTGCCGCTGCGGCGGACGGCGGCCTAGCTGAGCCAGCGTCCGGAGCGTCAGCGAAGGCAGCGGACGGACGCGAAAAGACCGCCGCCAAGCCCAGCACAAAGCCCAGCACGGAGCCCCACGATCTGCCTAGCGGGCGCACGCGCATCAATCGATCATCCTGCGGTCTAGGATCCCGCTCGCTGGGCCTTGGCGGCGAGTCCGTCGTCGATCTCGCGGGCTCGCTGCGCGGCCGGGCGGCCGACGAGGCGAGCGGCGTAAGCAGCGAAGGCGGGGCTCTTTTCAAAGGTGCCAAACTGCATGCCCCAGACAATCTGCGAGCCTAGATAAACGTCCGCGGCCGAGAAGCGGTCACCGAGCAGATACTCGCCCTGCGAAACGGCTTGCTCCAGCACGCTGCGCACGTCTTCCGCGGAGCCGAAGCCGACCATTACCTTCTTCTCGGGGGGGACCTGCACGCCGAGCGCTTTGATCGAAGACATCGACTCGACGGGGCCGGCGCCGAAGAACAGCCAGCGATAGTACGGGCCGCGCAGCCTGTCACCCGGCGGCGGGGCCAGGCCAGAGGCCGGAAAGGCATCGGCCAGATAGGCGCAGATCGCGGCGCCCTCGGTCACCACGGTGTCGCCGTGCTTGATCGCCGGGACCTTGCCCATGGGGTTTATCGCCAGATACTCGGGGGCCTTCATCGTCGTGCCATAGTCGAGCAGGACGGTCTGGTACGGCTGGCCAAGCTCCTCCAGCATCCAGCGGACGATGCGACCGCGCGACATGGGGTTGGTGTAAAAGGTCAGGGTGTCGGACATGGGGGCTCCTTTCCGCCAGAACAGACAGCGTCGCCGGGGCCGCTGTCAAGAACGCTCGGAGCTTCAAGTATAATTAGGCCGTCATGGCCGGTCTGCCGTCTGTCATCGGTCCCTACCGCGTCGTGCGCCAGCTTGGGCGAGGGGGCATGGGTACGGTCTACGAGGCCATCGACGATCGCCTGAACCGCCGCGTTGCCATCAAGGTCCTGCACGAGCAGTTTGTCCAAGATCCCGAGATCACGCGCCGCATGTTCAACGAAGCGCGTGCCGCCAATCAGATCGCGCATCCCGGCATGGTGATCATCTCGGAATTCGGACAGACTCCGGAAGGGACTCCGTACCTGGTGATGGAGTTCCTCTCCGGACCGACGCTGCGCGAGCGCCTCTCCGGCCCTCCCATGCCACTGTCCGAAATCCTCGACATCGCCACGCAGATCGCCAGCACCCTCCTGTCCGTACACCAAAAAGGAATCGTGCATCGGGATCTCAAGCCCGAGAACGTCCTATTGATCGAGGATGCGTCGCGAGTAAGCGGGGTGATGACCAAGATCCTCGACTTTGGTGTGGCGAAGCGGCTGCAGAATTCGCCGGAGCTGGTGACGCTGACCAAGACGCCGGACCACCGCATTATGGGCACGCCAGCCTATATGGCGCCGGAGCAGTGCTTGGGGGCGGCGAGTGTGGATGCGGCGGCGGATGTCTATAGCTTCGGCATCATGCTGTACGAGCTCTGCGCGGGGCACATTCCTTTTTGTGAAGACGCGACCATCGATGTGAAGCTGCTGACGGCGCATCTGACCAAGCCGCCGCCGCCGCTCAGTGATCGAGTTCCCGATGTGCCGCCGGCTCTTTCGAGCTTGATTCACCGCCTGCTGCACAAAGCGCGTGAGCAGCGGCCGGCGATCGATGAAGTGCTGCGCACGCTGCGCCAGCTTGCCCAAAATCCAGAGGTCCAAAAGCTCGGGGTGCTATCGCGGCGGGTCAGCCAGGCGGGGGGCGGGCCGGTCAATCCGCTGTCGGCCACGGTGTCGGCGGATACCGATCGCAAGGAGGCGATCGATCCGTTTTCGGGGACGCTGGCTGGAGCCGGGCTGCCCTCGTTGGCGGGCGCGGCGGCCCCGGCGGTCGCTGCGGGGGGCCACACCACAGCGAACCTGACGGCTGAGCGTCTGCGGCGGCGCTGGTCGCTGCCGCTGCTTGGGGCTGTCGCACTTGCGGCGCTAGGGGGCGTGGGCTGGCTGCTGCGGCCGCGGTCGGCTCCAAGCGCGGTCCCTCCGGCTGCGGTGGCGTCGCCGCCTACCGTCGGTAGCCAGCTTGGCCCGCCCGCCGTCGCACCTGCTGCGACGAGTTCGGCTGGACAGCGCGCCGGCATCCGCTTTCACAGCGATCCCGCCGGGGCCAAGGTGCTGCGCCTGCCGGATGGTGCCCTGTTAGGGACGACGCCGTTCGTCTGGGAAGCGGCGCCGGCGGTTGCCAAGCTGACGGTGCGCTTCCAGCGGGCCGGCTATCGCGACCACGACCAGACCTTCGACAGCCAAGCGGCCAGTGAGCAGTCGGTGGTGCTGCAGCCGGTGGGCTCGGCCGCGACGGAAAAGCCGGGCAAGCGGGGCCGCAAGGCGAAGCGAGAGCGTGGTGCAGAGGTTCAGCGGACACCCCTTTTTGAATAGCCAGACCTGCCCGCGGTGGGGCCGTGGCCTGCTCTTGTGCGGCCTCTTGCTCCTCGGGCGCCTGGCCGTGGCCGACGACGGACGCGACCGCTGCCTGCGCGATCCAGCCTGTCGCCAGCTGTCGGAGCGGGCGGGGATCGAGTATCGCGAGCAGCGCTACTACAACGCCTGGCGCCTGCTGAAAGAAGCGCTGTCGCTGAGCGCTGAGCCGCGCTTGCTGGTCAACCTGGGGCGCTGCCTGGAAAAGCTGGGCCTGCTCAGCGACGCGATCGCCGCCTACGAGCGCTTTTTGGTCGAAGACCCGGTGCGCGATCCGGCGGAGCGCGAGCGCGTGCAGCGATACCTGCAGCAGGCCAGGGGGGCACCGTCCTCGTCGTGGGAGGGCAGGGCGCCCCCCGCTCCGGCGGACCCCTCGGCTGTCGCGGTCCCCAGTCCGCCTTCTGCGCCTGCAGCCGTGTCGGAGATCGAGCCGCCGCCGGCCCCGCTAGCGCCGCCTGGATCGTCTGAAGCTCGGCAGGAGGCGGCTGCGCCTAGCCTCATAGCCGCTGGGGCCAGCTCGGAACCTAGGCCCCCAGGTGGCGGGGTGAGCGGCGCCGAGGACGCGACCAAAAAGGAATCGGCGACCAAAAAGGAATCGGCGACCAAAAAGGAATCGGACGCTCAGCGGCGAGCCTGGCAGCGGTCCCCGTGGCTGTGGCTTGGGGTCGGGGCTGGCGTGGCCGGGCTGGCGCTGGGCCTTGGGCTGGGCCTGGGCCTGTCGCCGTCGACGCGGTACTACACCGTTGAATGGTAGTAGGTAAATTATGATGTATAAGTGCGCAATTAGTCGATTTGTGATGATATTTATGTTGGTGATTTATGTTGGAATCATCGGCTCGTGTCAGGCGGAAAACCCCTGCGCCGCGCAGTCCGCCGCCTGCCTGGATGTCGCGGTGCAAGGGGCCGGCTCCTATGCCGAGCTTCGCGTCACGCTAGAGCTGGATCCGCAGCAGGCGCCGCAGCGGCTGTGGCGGGCCCGCGGGCTGGCCCGTGTCGAGCTACCGGCCCACCTGCTGCTGTCACCGCCGCCCGACGTCAGCGAGGCTGCGGTGCGCGGTCTACGGGTGACGGCGGTCGACGAGCAGGGCCGGCCGCAGAGCGAGGGCTTTGTCGAGCTGGCCTGGCCGCTTGGTGCGCACCTGACGACGCGGGTGGTGATGGCGCCCTATACCGACGTCGATCTGCGGCTGGCCTGGCTCGCCGTCAGTCCGGGGACGCTGTCGCCGAGCTTCCAGCCGGACCAGACGCAGTACCAGATCGTGCCGCAGGCGCTGAGCAGCACGGTCGAGGTTGCGGCGCGGGCGCTGGATCGGCGAGCGCAGATCTATGTGCAGGACGCGCGGCTCGACAACGAGCAGCAGCCGGTGGCGGTGGCGCAGAGCGCGGCTGCCGACACGCAGCTTGTCGTGCGGGTCGAGGACGACCTCGGGAATCGTCGCGAGTATGGCGTCCGCATCCTGAAGGTGCCGCGCCTGACCACGCTGGCCATCGCCGAGGCCACGCTGAGCCCGGCCTTTGCCGCCGATCGGCTGAGCTATACCGCGTCGGCTTCGGCGCTGCTGGCGCAGCTAACGGTGACCGCGGTGGCCAGTGAGCCGACGACGCGGGTGTCGATCCGCGGGCTTTCGGTGACCAGCCCGGATGGCACGCTCAAGCTGCCCTGGGATCTGCGCGAGAGCCCGCTTCTGCGCGTCCGGCTCGACGGTGAAAACGGCGCCAGTGCCGAGTATCAGGTCTCGGTGCTGCTGCGCCCCTCGCAGTACCTCAAGGCCAGCAACACCGGCAGCGGCGACGTGTTTGGTCACAGCGTGGCGCTGTCGGGGGACACGCTGGTGGTCGGGGCGATGGAAGAAGACAGCGCCGCCCGCGGCGTAAACGGCGACGGCAACAACGACGCGGCGACGGGCTCGGGCGCGGCCTATGTCTATCAGTGGAACGGCACCGGCTGGGTGCAGCAGGCGTATCTGAAGGCCGAAAACGCCGACCCCGGCGATCGCTTTGGGCTCAGTGTGGCGATGGACGGCGACACCATCGCGGTCAGCGCGATCCGCGAAGACAGCAGCGCCAGCGGCGTAAATGGCAACCCGGCCGACAACAGCAGCACCGACAGCGGAGCCGTCTACATCTTTGCCCGCAGCGGCACGACCTGGACGCAGCAGGCGTACCTCAAGGCGTCGAACCCCGACCCGTTTGACTACTTTGGCTGGAGCTTGGCGCTGGCCGGCGACACCCTGGTCGTCGGCGCTCCGCGCGAGGCGAGCCGCGCGACGGGAGTCAACGGCAACGCGGCCGACAATGGCGCGGCAGTCAGTGGCGCCGCCTATGTCTTCCGGCGCACGGCGGGGACGTGGGCGCAGGAGGCGTACCTCAAGGCCTCGAACACCGATCCCCAGGACTACTTCGGGCATGCTGTGGCGGTGGCCGGCGATACCGTGGCGGTCAGCGCCATCGGCGAGAGCAGCGACGAGACCGGCGTCAGCGGCACGGGCGGCAACAACAACGCGGCCGAGAGCGGGGCGGTCTATGTCTACGTGCGCAGCGGCAGCCTGTGGACGCAGCAGGCGTACCTCAAGGCGTCCAACAGCGAGGCCAACGACTGGTTCGGCGCCTGGCTCTCGCTGTCGGGGGACAGCCTGGCGGTCGGCGCGCCGTACGAGGACAGCGCGGCCACCGGCATCAACGGCGATCCGGGCAACGGCGCCAGCAACACCGGCGCTGCCTACGTTTTTGTGCGGACGGCGGGGGCCTGGGCCCAGCAAGCCTACCTAAAGGGCCCGGCCGCCGACGACAACGATGAGTTCGGCTTCTGCCTGGCGCTGTCGGGGGACACGCTGGCCGTGGCGGTGCAGAACGATGACAGCGGCGCCGCCGGCATCAATGGCTCGGCGCTGGACAACTCGCTGCGCAACACCGGCTCAGTCGTGGTCTATGAGCGGCGGGCCGGGCAGTGGACCCAGACCGCCTACCTCAAGGCCGGTAACCCCGACGCCGATGACCTGTTTGGCTGGAGCCTTGCGCTGTCCGGACGAACGCTGGTGGTCGGCGCGATTGACGAGGACGGCGGCGGTCGCGGCAGCAGCGCCAGCCCGCTGAGCAACAGCGCCTCGGCCAGCGGCGCCATCTATGTGTTTCGCTGAGCCGCAGCGCACCCGGCGTCGCGTACACTCGGGCCTTCCACGGGAAGGAGAAGCGATGAAGATCTTTGTCACCGGAGCCTCGGGGTTCGTCGGGCGCGCGGCGCTGCGCCGGCTGGTCGCAGCGGGGCACGCGGTCACCGCGATGTCGCGCTCGGCGAAGTCGGATGCGACGATTTCAGCGCTGGGGGCGATGCCGGTGCGCTGCGACCTCGACAGCGTTACGGCGACGCTGCTGCAGGGGGCCGAGGCGGTGGTTCATAGCGCCGCCTATGTCGAGGACTGGGGACCCAAGGAGGCCTGGTTTCACGGCAACGTCACCGGCACGCAGAACGTCCTTGCGGCGGCGCAGGCGGCGGGCGTGCGGCGCTTCATCCACATCGGTACCGAGGCCGCCATCGTCTACGGCCAGCACGTCCGCGACGCCGACGAGAGCTATCCGCTCGCCCCCGACTCGCCCTATCCCTACTGCGCCACCAAGGCCCAGGCCGAGCAGCGGGTCCGCGCCGCCAACCAGCCCGGCCGCTTCGAGACGATTGTGCTGCGGCCGCGCTTTATCTGGGGTCCCGACGACACCACGCTGCTGCCCAAGATGGCGGCCAAGGTGCGGGCCGGGCAGTGGGCGTGGATCGATCACGGCCGCGCTCGGACCTCGACGACCCACATCGACAACCTGGTGCATGCCATCGAGCTAGCCCTGACGCGCGGTCGGGGCGGCGAGGCCTACTTCATCCTCGACGACGGCACGGTCACGCTGAACGAAATCGTCACCGGCATGCTCGCTTCGCAGGGCCTGACTCCCCCGTCGCGCTCGGTGCCGGCCTGGCTGGCCGATGCGGTCGGCTATGTCTGCGAGGGCCTCTGGCGACGGCTAAAGCGGCCGGGCGAGCCCCCGCTGACCCGCCACGCCGCCATGGTCATGTCGCGCGACTGCACCCTGACCGACGCCAAGGCCCGCGCCGAGCTAGGCTACGCCCCGGTTATCTCGGTGGCTGATGGCCTGCGGGGTATGCGGCAGTCGAGCCCGTAGGCTCGGCGCAGTGCGCAGCCGCAGTAGACCGATTACGCCAGCACGCTTCTAGCAGCCGGGCGCGGGGCGAGGTCTTGCCGTTCAGACGCGCTTGTACCAGACGACAAACATGGGCAGGGCCATGTCCTTGCGGTAGACGAGGAAGTCGTTGTTGCCAAACTCCAGATCGAGCAGCTTGGAGAGCGCATTGCGGTTCTCGTTGCCGCGCGCCACGGTGGTGGCCGGCCCCTTTTTGAGGTTCGCCATGAGCGTCTCAACGCTGCGGTATCGCCTGCGATACGTCTTCCAGTCTTTTACGCGATCATGGCTCGTATAGCGGACTAGAGACACCAGCACCGGCCGCTCACCGTCACATTCGCAGGCGACGGAGCCGCAGCGATCGCAGCGGGAGTAGGCCGCGCACTTGGCGAAGTTGTCGCTGAGGTACGCACCCTGGCCCAGGCTCCCGAAGCGACGGCCGAACGAGTCTACCGTGACATTGCAGCGCATCGGGTCGAAGCCGCCCTTGGCGATTCCCCAGACCCCCTGGATGCTCGTCCCATGAAATAGGAAGTGACCCTGGTTGGCGGCGATTGAGTCCTGCAGCAGCTTCCGCGCCTTGGGGGCGATGAACTGCACAGTTTGGAGGTTGTTCCAGGCCGTCTTTCCAACATAGCTCTCGAATTCCTTCTGCAGCGCTTGATTAGTAATCCTCTCGACTCGCGTGACGCGGACCGTCTTGGCGTTGATGATCGGACGCAGACTGGCTTTCCAGACGATCTTGTTTTTCGGATTGGCCGTGTTGTGAACTTCAAGCAAGCGCTTGGCCTCACTGGCGCTCATCTCATAGGGGCGTTCGGCGAGACACTCGCCGACCAGAGCCCGGACGCGCTGCTCATCGCCGTCGAAGGCACGCCAAAACGAGACGCCGTCTTTGCTGCACACAAGCTCGGGCAGCGGAACGGCGTTTTTCGCGCCTAGGGGGCCAGCTGAGCTGGAGCTGCTCGACGAGCTGGAGCTGCTCGACGAGCTGGAGCTGCTCGACGAGCTGGAGCTGCTCGACGAGCTGGAGGCGCTTATCGGGATTTCTGCCTTCTTATCTTGAGCTTGCGACAAGAGCATCGTCTTGGGCGGCAGTGGCTGTAAATATTGTCCATGCTGTGAACATTTGATTTTTTCGCAATCCTTATGCCGCACCAGAACATATGAACAAGAAAAGAAACCCATATTTGGCGAGCAATGATATAACTCAAAGGCTCGCCGCTCTTCGGCGATTGAGAAAGCAATGACTTCAATGAGTTTGCCACAAGTATTGCAGCGGCAATGGCGTTCGCAGACGGTTTGACCGCAGTCTTTATGCTTATAGAAAGAAGTCCCGCAGCCGTTGACTATGCAGTATCCGAGGGTATTCTGCTTAAGGTCTTTGGGGTCTTTCACTAGTTTTCCGCAAGCCCCGCAGCGGTGTCGGTCTGCCACCGGTGGGGCGGGAACTGGCAGCGGCGATTTTTCGTCCTGCTTGCTGAGCTGCTGATTCGTCGCTGTCGTCAAGCTGGGCGGCGGCAGGGGCGCTGGGCCTGCGACCCTGCTGAGCGACGGCCCCGTCGGCTTGTCAGCTGACTGCGGGGCGGCGGTCGGGGCACTGGTGGGCGGCGTAGTCTCTTTGCCGTCCCGCGCCTGGGCGTGCTGCTCGCAGTACGCCGGGTTGCCTGCGCAGCGGGTGTGAACGGTGAGCGGTCCATTCTTGCAGCCGGCTGCCCAGCACTTAACGTGGAATACGGCTTTAAGCGCAAGTGGCATTTTCTGCTTACAGTGGGCGCATCTCATTTTGAATTCTTTTCTGGGCTGGTTCTGCCGCTGGGCTGGGTCTGCCGCCGAGCCAGGCTACCCTATCAGCGGTTGGGGACTAAGACGGCGCGACGGACCACATCGGCGCGGTTGGCGGCACCAGTCGCTTCAAAGATGCGAGCCAAGTGGTTGCGCACCGAGTGCGGACTGAGGCCCAGCGCGGCCGCGATCTCACGGTTGGTCAGGCCCAGCGCAACGTGTTCGGTGATCTCGCGCTGACGGGGCGATAGCCGCTGATCGTCGCAGACCAGGCCGATCGGTGTCGATGCGGTCGGCGCATCATCTAGCCGCTGATGCAGGGCATCGCCAATGGCGATGATCGAAGCGATGCGGCGCAGCTGGGCAACCTGCCGCGGCGAGAACGCATCGACTCGACGGGACATCAGCACCACCGCGCCCACGACGCGGCTGCGTACCACCAAGTGCATGATGCACACAGAGCGCTGGCCAAACGGACGCAGCACCAGCGCGTCCAAGCGCCGCCGCGTCGGGCCCCGAGGCGGGATCGCCTCGGCATCGGTGGCGACCAAGCGGCGATTGGCGAGCTTTCGCAGCGGGCTCAGAACATCGCCTAGTTCGTCCCAGTGCGCACGCGAGCGCGCCAGGACACGGGCATCCAGCCCGCGCAGCACTGCCGTTTCCAGCGGCACCCGGGGCGACAGCGCGTGGATCAGCGCGACATCAAAGCGCACCACCTGGGCCAGCAGGTTGATCACCTGCTCGCGATAGTCGCGCAGCGTGACTGCGTGGGCCGCTGCAGCCGCGAATGGGCCCAGATCAACGGCGTTCGCCATAGGTACGAATGTACTACATCCCCGTCGAGCCAAGCGGCATAGCTTCAGAGGGGTCGATGCTGGAGGAAGCCATGACCCAGACCACCATGCCGGCCCGCCCCACCTGGCTTGACCCTGCGCTGTATCCGTTTTCACCGCGCCGCTTCGCCACCCCCGAAGGCGAGATGTCGTATCTCGATGAAGGCGCGGGCCCCGTCGTGCTGCTGGTTCACGGAACACCCAGCTGGTCTTTTGAGTTTCGTGAGGTGGTGCGCGCCTTGGCCTCCTCCCATCGCGTGATTGCGCCCGATCACCTGGGGTTCGGTCTGTCGGACAAGCCGATGTCGGCGCTGCGCCCCGAGGATCATGCCCGACGCTTGCGGGCGCTGGTCGATGCGATGGATCTGAAAGACCTCTCGCTTGTGGTCCATGACTTCGGCGGGCCGATTGCTCTGCCCCTGGCGCTGGATCCGCCTCGTCGCGTTCGGCGCGTGGTGGTGATCAACTCGTGGATGTGGGCGAGCGCAGGGGATCGGGAAATTGCGCGCATCGATCGATTGGTGCGCAGCGCTCTGGGCCGCTTCCTGTATCGCTGGCTGGGCGTCTCGGCGCGGTTCATTCTGCCGCACACCTTCGGCGAGCGACGACGCCTGACCCGCGCACTGCACCGGCACTATCTGCAGCCGCTGTCCAGTCGGCGTACGCGCGAAGGAACCTATGCACTGGCCTGTGCGCTGCGCGGCAGCGATGCGTACTACGACCGCCTGTGGCAGCGACGTGACGCCCTAGCGGCGCTGCCCCTGACGCTGATCTGGGGCGAACGCGATCCCGTGCTGACGCGGGCGCAGCGCGATCGCTGGCTGCAGGCATTTCCCGCGGCGCGGCTGATCTCTGTCGCCGATGCCGGGCACTTTGTCGCCGAGGAACGGCCCGACGTGCTCATCGCCGCACTGCGCGACTTCGCGGGCGGCACGCAGTAAGACGCCGCTGGCCCGACTGCTCTAAGCCCTATAAGGCCTTCGCGAAGCGCACTGTCGACGACATCGCGCCGCAAAAATGGGAAGCTTGATAGTCGGCACCGCTGATCGACGACAGCCCGCGTCCGGACGGCAGCGAGCGAGATTCTTGCGCCTGCAGCTGGCTTCTCTGTTCCGAAAGTCTCGACTCTTTGCTCGACGACAGGGGCCCCGTCGAGTGCGGCGCCTTGCAGGCGAACCAGAGGAGCGCCGCTGACCCGAAGCGCCGGCTGCGGGGCGGGCGATTCACATCAGGAGAAACGATGAGCTTTGACAGCCGCGACCTGGAAGTACGGAGCCGGGATGCCGCTTGGGGCCGGACGATGGGGCGGAGCACTCTTAGCTTGTTTGGGGGGCGGCGAGCGACTGCGCCCATCGTCGGGCTGAGCCTCTTGGCTCTGGTGGCCGGGGCGCTTGCCGATCAGCGCGACTACAGCGGCGGGCGGCCGATTGCCCCAGCCCTCGTCCCGGCGGGTGAGCCGAGCCTGCAGCAGCAGCTTGAGGCGACGCGCGAGGCTCTGGTCTTGGCGGTGGCGCAGCTTGTGAGCGCCGATCCCACCGAGGCGGCCGCCGTGCTGCGCGAGCCGGGACCTCACGACTCGCTGCGCTGGCGCCAGCTTGCGCTCAACGCGGTGCAGACCGGGATCGCGGCCCAGGTGTTGCCGGGGCCGAGCGAGTCCATCAGCGATGTGGCGCTTAGTCCCGACGGGAAACGCCTAGTCTCAGCCAGTAGCCAAGGCCACCTGCGCATCCTGAGTACCGAGGGGGCCGGCTCGGTGCTGGCGGTCTTGAAGACGATGTCGTATTCGCCGCGGCTGGCCTTTCGCGCGGACAGCAAGCGGTTTCTCTCCTTCAGCCAGCACGACGAACTTCAGATCTGGAACGCCGATGGTACGGGGACACCGATAGAGCTGGCGGGGCTCGGAGAGCGGATCACTGCTGCGGCGTTCAGTCCCGACGGCAAGCAGATAGCGACAGGGAGCAGGGAGGGGGCGGTGAAGCTCTGGAGTGCAGACGGCTCCGGCTCGGCTCTCGAGCTCGGCCAGGTGGGGAGCTTCGTGGGCGCGATCGCCTACAGCCCGGACGGGAAGAAGCTGGCCGTCGGTAGCAATGACAACCTGGCCCGCATCTGGAATGTCTCGCGATCCGGCCAGGCCCTGGTGATTGCAGGGCACACGGCGCCGGTAGGGGCGCTGGCCTTCAGCCCCGACGGAAAAACCCTGGCGACAGGTAGTCAAGATGGCAAGGTGCAGCTCAGCAAGCTAGGCACCACGGACCCTCCAGAACAGCTAGAGTCGCGCCAGCGCTCTGTCACCGATCTCGTCTGGAGCGCCGATGGCAAGAGCCTCTTCGTCGGGAGCCCGGGGCAGCCGGCCCAGGTCTGGCAGCTCGCGGCGGTCGGATATCGGCCGAGCTACCCCCAAGAGGAAGACCGGAACGACGATCAGAGCATCCCAGCGCCCATCGTGCTTGCCGACGGTCTGAATGTCGATGCGCTGGCGATTGGCGTCGCCGGACGCAGCCTTGTCGGGGGCAGCAGCGACGGCACGGTGCGCATCTGGCACGCCGGATCGACCGGTCCCAAGCGGCTGCGGCAAGCGTTCAACAACCCCATCTTTGAGCGGGCCCTCAGCCCCGACGGGCGGCGGTTAGCGACCGCCCACGGCGACCGGACCGTCCGCATCTGGAATGTCGATGGCTCGGCCCCCCCCGTCGAGCTAAAGGGGTACCCAGGTCTCATTTTTGCGATGAGCTTTAGCCGGGACGGGAAGAAGCTGGCTGCAGGCGGCTGGGACAGCACGGTCTGGGTCTGGAACAGCGATGGCACAGGGACGCCGCTTGTGCTGCGTGGAGCCACCAAGGGCAGAGACGCTGCTGACCGCAGCACCGCTGTCGACTTCAGCCCCGATGGACGGACGCTCTTGGTTGGCAGCCAGGACCGGCGCACCAAGCTCTTTCGGCTCGATCAGCCTGCCGCTGCGGTGGCTACGATCTCTCACCTCGGCCATGTGAGCGCCGCGCGCTTCAGTCCGGACGGGACGAAGCTGGTCACCAGCACGGACAAGGAAGGTCTGCAGATCTGGAAGGCAGATGCCAGCGGGCCCCTGCAAACCTTTCCCCAGGCTGCCACGCGGACGCATGCGCTGGCCTTCAGCCCCGACGGTGGGCAGCTTGCCGTCGGCGGCCTGCAGCACAGCGCTGACCTCGTGGCGCTGGACGGCTCCGGTCCGCCCACGATCCTTTCGGGGCACAAGTCCTCGGTCCTCTCTGTGGCCTTCAGCCCTGACGGCAAGCAGCTCGCCACCGGCGGGGAGGACAACACGGTGCGGATCTGGAACCGCGATGGCTCAGGCACGCCGCTCCGGCTTACCGTCTTTCCCTCCGATGTGGTGTGGCTCCGCTTCAGTCCTGACGGCCAGCTGCTCTATGCCGCTAGCGACGACACAGTGTGGGCGTTTCCGGTGACCACCGAGGCGCTGCTCGACACGCTGTGGGGCGCCAGCAGCCACTGTCTTTCGGAAGCGCGCCGCCAGGCCCTGTTTTCCGAAGATGCGACGACCGCGCAGAACAACACCTGGCGCTGTCGTCGGGAAGTCGCCCGCCGCCGAGGCTGGCCCATCCCCCCCGCGCCGCACTAGCAGCTTGCTGGAATCAGGGGCAATCGAGCCTGGAACAGGAAATAAATTGTTTTCAAATAAATGAACTGGCGAATGTGGATGTTATGATTAATATTTATATGTTAATATCGAATGATTGGCAATTTGCCTCAATATTCTCCTATGCATCGCTGGGTACATAAGCGATCGGAGAATCTTGCCGGCAAGCGCAGCGCAGGGCCGGCAGTGCAGGTGCGGGGGCACTCGGCGAACAGCCTGGGGGGGCGATCGGCGGCGGCGTATAATGACCGCGCTGCAACCAGATCACGGCAGCTTGGGGAGGCTGGGTCTATGAAGACGCTCATTCGTGCGGGGTTGGCTTTGTTCTTGACGCTCTCGACGGCAGCACCACTGCTTCATCCGACGCCAGCCCAGGCGCAGATGGACGAGCCGGTGGATCCGCGGGCCGAGAAGCTGCTCAATGACTTCCTGGCGGCGCTGACCGCGAATCCGGACAACTTCGACGCGGCGGTGAAGGCGGCGCTACCCCACCTGCACAAGTCGCTGCTGGCGCCGGGCGGTGGCGACGTCACCAACGACCTGCGCAACTTCAGCTTCAAGAAGGCGTGGAGCAACGCCAAGTTCTACGCTCAGCCGGTCAAGATCACCCGCGTGCGCAAGACCGGCACCAGCGCCATCGGCTTCCGCGAGACGGCCGAGAAGGGCAAAGTGACCGACTACTTCGTCGGCAAAAAAGAGGGCGTAAACGGCATGCCGGCGCCGGTGAAGATCTTCTTCCCCGAGGGCGGCGGCGAGCCCAAGATCTCGTACGTCGGCAGCCTCTAGGTCATCGTCGCTTCAAGCTAGTGCGCGCCCTCGACCTTTTGGCCGAGGCCGGGGCGGCGCAGCAGCAGCAGCAGGCCGGCGCTGCAGAAAAAGACGAGGGCGGCGGTCAGAAAGCCGTCGTTAAACGAGCGGATCAGCGCCTGCACGGCGATGCGACCCTGCATCAGGCCATAGGCGGCGGTCAGCGGATCGGCGGCGCCGGCCAGGCGGGCCCGCAGGGCACTTAGCTGCTCGCTGGCGATGGGGTTATAGGCGCTGATGTTTTCGCGCAGATGCAGCGCATAGAGCTTGGTGCTGCGATCGAGCGCCACCGACATATAGGCGGTGCCCATCGAGCCGCCAAGCTCGCGCGTGAGGTTAAACAGGCCGGTGGCGTTGCCGCGTTTTTCGAGCGGCAGATCCGACAGCGCCACCATGCTCAGCGGCACGAACAGAAAGCCAAGCCCGACCGACATCACCATGCGCGGCCGCACCAGATCCCAGAAGCTGGCCTGGTTGGTAAGGTGGCTAATCATCCACATGCTGAGGCTGACGCCGACGATGCCGATCAGCATGAGCTTGCGCGGATCGAAGCGGCCGCTGAACTTGCCGATGAGCGGCATCAGGAAGATCTGGATGAAGCCGGCGCACAGGAACACCGTGCCGATGTCGAGCGCGCTGTAGCGCATGACGACGCCGCAGTAGAGCGAGAACAGATAGCTGCTGGAAAACAGCGTCATGCCGATGAGGAAGTTGATGATCGTGCTGGCGGTGTAGCTGACGTTGGCAAAGACGCGCAGATCGACGACCGGGTGCGGCGTCTCTAGCTCGTGGACGATGAAGGTCAGGAGCGCGATGGCGGCGACGATGGCCAGGATGCAGATCAGGCGGCTCTCCCACCAGTCGTCGCGGTTGCCCTCTTCGAGCACGTACTGCAGCGTGGCCATGCCGATGCCCAGGAGCACGATGCCGGTGATATCAATGCTCTCGCGCGGGGCGCTGTAGCCGGGCTGGTCGAGGTGGCGCCAGGCCAGGTAAGCGGCGAGGATGCCGACCGGAACGTTGATAAGAAAGATCCAGTGCCAGCTGGCGATCTGGATCAGGTAGCCGCCGACCGTCGGGCCAAGCAGGGGTCCGGTGACCGCGCCGAGGCCGAAGAGGGCGCCGGCCATGCCGTGCTCTTCGCGCGGATAGCGCGCAAACAGGATGCTCTGGGCGGTGGGAATGATCGCTCCGCCGCCCATGCCCTGGATGATGCGAAACACCACCAGCGACGGCAGATTCCAGGCCAGGCCGCACAGGGCGCTGGCCAAGGTGAAAAGCAGGATGGAAAACGCGAAGTAGCGCTTGAAGCCAAAGCGGCGCTGAAACCAGCCGGTCAGCGGGATGATGACGATGTTGGCCATCATGTAGCCGGTCGACACCCAGGCGATCTGATCGAGCGGCGTGCCGAAGCTGGCGCGGATATCGGAGAGCGCGACGTTGACGATCGAGATATCGAGGATCGCCATCAGCGCGCCGCTCATCGCCGCGAGCGTGATGCCAAGCTTGGAGCCGGTTAGGCGGGCGTCAGCGCTCACGACTTACTCCGTGTAGACGGTCAGGTTGGCGCTCATGCCGGGACGCAGTGGCACCTCGGGCAGGGCCAGCAGGCGGATCAGAACCGGGATGCGCTGCGCCACCTTGACGAAGTTGCCCGAGGCATTGTCGGGCGGCAGCAGCGAGAAGCGAGCCCCAGTGGCGCCGGCAATGCTCTCGATGCGGGCGGCGAAGATGCGGCGCGGATAGGCGTCGATCTGCACATCGGCACGCTGCCCCGGACGCATGTCGGCGACCTGATCTTCTTTGTAGTTGGCGACCACCCAGATGTCGTCGGTCGGCACCAGCGCCAGCAGGGCCCGCTCGGGCGAGACCAGCTGACCCAGCTCGACGTTGCGGCGCGACACCTGGCCGCGGATCGGCGCGCTGATCTTGGTGTACGAGACATTGAGCTCGGCCAGGCGCAGGGCGGCGCTGGCTTGATCGAGGCGGGCCTGGGCCAGATCGACGGCGGCATGGGCGGCGGCGACCTGCTGCGGCCCGGTCTCGGCGGCCACCATGCGGCCCTGCGCGACGCTAATCGCGGCTTGTGAGCCGCTGGTGTTGGCGGTGGCGTTGAGCAGCCGCGCTTCCGCCTGCTCCAGGCTGGCCTGCGCCTGATCGAAGTTGGCTTGCCGCGCTTCTAGCTCGGCCGGTGAGGCGGCGCCATTGGCACTGAGCTGGCGGGCTCGTTCGAGCTCCTGCTTGGCGAGCTGCAGGCGCGAGCGGGCGGCGATCACATCGGCCTTCGACTGCTTGACGCTAGCCGTCGCTGAGAGCGTACCGCTGGTCGCCTGTCGCAGACCGCCGCGGGCCTGCTTCAGCGTGGCGGCGATGTTGCGCTCGGTCAGCTCTAGCTGGGCCTGCGCAGCTGCCAGCTGGGCCCGCATCGAGGCCTGGTCGGCTCGCGCCGCGGCCAGTCGCGCCTCAAGCTCGCGGGCATCAAGCTCGATCAGCACATCGCCGGCCTGCACCAGCTGATTGTCCTGCACCAGCACACGGGTTACCTGGCCGGGGACGCGCGCCGCGACGCTGACCACGCGGCCCTCGACCTGCGCATCATCGGTGCTCTGCTTGCCCAGGCGCGAGCGATAAAGCAGCGTGCCGCCCACCGCAGCGACGATCAGCAAGAGGACGAAGAACAGCGGCGCGCGGCGCGGGGCTTTTGCCTGGCCGGGCAGCGGCGTTGCGGCGGCAGTGATGGCGGCGCTGGCTCCCGACGAGCCAGAGCCTGCCACCGCCGGCCCCGCAGCGGGCTGCGGCAGGGCGGCGGCCGGCCGGGGACTGGGTGTAGTTGGTTCGGTATTCATGAGCGATCTCCAAGCGTCGCAGCTGCGCCGAGCATTCGGTCCGCACGCGCGGCGCGGGTCAGCGAGCGCAGGGCTCGCTGCTCGTCGGGGGATTAGGGGTCACGCAGCGCGGGCAGGCCCGGTGCGACTTTGTTGAGTAGCTGCACCAGCGTGTGCAGCTCGCTCAGCTTGAGGCCCGCCATCAGCGCCGTGACGCGCCGGAAGTGCTCGGGCAGCAGGCGCTCGATCAGGCGACGGCCGGGGCCGGTCAGCTCGATCTGCTTTTGTCGCCGATCGGCGCGGTTCTCGCGGCGGCGGATCAGCCCGTCGCCGTGCAGGCCGTCGAGAAGTCCGGTCATGGTGGCGCGGGTGACGCCGGTGCGCTCGGCGAGCTCAGCTGGCGACAGGCCCTGCTCGTCGGCCCGCAGCAGCATCACCAGGACGCGGAAGCGGCCATGCGAGAGGCCATGGCGCGCGAAGTGGGCGCAGAACGCTTCCTGTAGCTGCGTGCCGACGCAGAGCAGCGTCAAGCTGGCGCCCAGCGCCTCGGGATCGAGCTCGGGGTAGCGCTCGGCGAAGCGCTGCAGCGTCTCGTAGTTTGGCATGGTGCGCAGGCTGATCGGGGGCTCAGGCGGCTTCCGCATCGATAATCAGGCAGCATATAATAAGGCGCCTAATTAATCTACCGACCCGCTGACAGCGACCCGGCGGCGCGGCTCGCGGCGCTTGCGGCAGGCCAGCAAGGAGCTGTGCCGGCGGCTGCGAAAGCTGCGACAATGGCAGGGCTGGTGGGGCTCCCGCTGCGGTCCAAGGGAGGGCCAAGGCAGCCCCAGCGGGCCTGACGGGAGGGGGCAGCGGCCTTCACAGCATCAGGTCGGCCCGTCGGTTGCGCGTCGTCGTCACCTCGCTGCCAAAGATTGGGGGTCCACATGCAGATGCGGCGTCTTTTTGGGATGGTCTGCCTCGCCCTGGCGAGCAGCGTAGCGGCTGGCTGCGACGGCACCTCGGGTCTGATCGACGGGGTCTTTACCGAGGCTGAGATGGCCAAGATCAGCAAGATGGGTCCGCTTGGGCCGGTCAAGCCGGATCCGACCAACAAGTACGCCGACAACCCGCAGGCCGCGGCCTTGGGCAAGCTGCTGTTTTTTGATCCGGGCTACTCGGGGCCGCTGGTGGTCGGCGACGATGGGCGCAACGGCGGCTTGGGGGCGGTGGGGCAGACTGGCCGGGTGTCGTGCCGCAGCTGCCACCTCGGCCTGTGGCTGGTTGACACTCGCTCGAATCCCAGCAACACCTCGCTGGGCATCGACTGGTTTTTCCGCAACGCGCCGTCGCTGGTTAACGTCGGCTACTACGAGCGACAGTTCGGCTGGGTGGGCTTCAACAACGACCTGTGGGGCAAGAACCTGATCCCGGCCGAGTTCGTCATGGGCACCGACCGCTCGGGGATCGTTCACTACCTCTACAAGACCTACAAGGCGCAGTACAACGCGCTGTTCTCGCCGCCCCTGCCGGATCAGCTCGACCCGAGTCATCCTGAAGCGGCGCGCTTCCCGCCTCTGGCCACACCGATAGGTGGCGACGGGCCAGCGGGTCAGGCCTGGCGTGGCATGCGGGCCGAAGATCAGGACGCCATCAACCGCGCCTACGCCAACTTTGGCAAGGCCATCGCCGCTTATGAGCGACAGCTAGTCAGCCGCAACTCGCAGTTCGATCGCTACGCCGCCGGCGACAGGAGCGCGCTTACCGCCTCGGCCAAGCGCGGCCTGAAGCTGTTCATCGGCAAGGCGGCCTGCGATGCCTGCCACAACGGGCCGATCTTTTCCGACGAAAAGTTCCACAACACCGGCGTGCCGCAGATCGGCGAGCACGTCCTAAAAGGGCCGGACTTCGATCCCGGCCGCTTCGGTGCAGTCGAGATTCAGCGCGGCTGGGACTTCCGCGCCAACGGTCCCTACAGCGACGATCCCAGCGTCGAGCGCGATCCGCTGCCGGCGGCTGGCGCGATCCCGGCCGAGCTGCGCGGCGCCTTCCGCACCAAGGGCATCCGCAGCATCTCGTTTACCGGGCCGTTCATGCACACCGGCCATCTGGCGACGCTGCGCGACGTCGTGCAGTTCTACAACATGGGCGGCGGTAGCGGCGACTTTGCCGGCACCAAGGATCCACTGCTCAAGCCGCTGAACCTCAGCAGCGCCGAGATCGACGATCTGGTGGCTTTCCTCGAGTCGCTGACCGGCGACACCATCCCGCAGGCGCTGCTGACCCCACCGGCCGGCATGTAGCGCCGGACCTGCCTCTTGGCACTCTCACCGCCCCGCTGACCGCCCCGCTAACAGCCCCACGAACTGGCCGCCCAGCTGCCTCGCAACAGGCCCCCAACTGGCTGACAAATTTGGCTATCCTCAAAAAGATGGGGGGACGACTCGCTGCATGGTTCGTCAGCATGCTGCTAGCCACCACCGCCTCGGCGCAAGCCCAGCCCGAGGGGGTTGCCGCTGCCGCGGGAGCTGCTGTCACGACGACTGCGGGCAGCGCCAGCCCGGCGCAGGCCACGGCCCCAGCCGCCGCGCCCAGCGACGGCGCCGTCACCCCTGCCAGCGATCCGCCGGTCCGGCGCAGCGAGCTTGTGGCGCAGAACGAGCGCCTGCAGCGCGAGCTAGCCCAGCTCCGGCAAGAGCTGTCGAGCCTGCGCGATGAGCACAGCAGCACCAGCGCGCAGGTGCGCTCGCTCTTGCCGCTGCAGAACCGCTTTACCGGCTATCTCGACGTCGGCTTCTTCTACGTCGGCGGCGATGGCACCGGCATACGCACAGATACGGGCTATGCCGTCCTGCCTCAGTATCGTGGCGTAGTGCCCGACTCCTGGGTGTTTCTGGGGGACCCGCTGGCGACGGCGATCAACTCGCGCGGCGATCCGGCCAACACCGGCGAGTCGCGGGCCGTGACGCTAAACCCGATCGCCAGCAAGGGCACGCCGAGCTTCCTGGTCAACAACGTCAACCTGGCGCTGTTCGTCGGGCTGAGCGAGAACCTGCAGGTCAACGCGCTCATCGACTTCGTGCCGCGCGGCCGCAATGTCTCGAACCCCGATGGCCTGTTCCTCGGCGACTACATCGACGTCAAGCTCGGCTATGTCGAGTACACCGTGCCGACCGAGCGCTTTGGCCTGAGCCTGTCGGCCGGCAAGTTTGACTCGGTGCTGGGCTACGAGTACCGCGTGCAGGAGGCGCCGGATCGCATCACCGTGACGCCGTCTTTGATCTGTCGCTACACCTGCGGGCGGCCGATTGGGCTTAAGGCCCGCTTCACGTTCCTCAACAACCGGCTCAGCCTCAACGCGGCGCTGACCAACGGCAGCAACTTCGTCGAGCAGTTCCCGCTGTACGACGAGACCGACAGCAACTACTTCCAGACCGGCAGCACCCGCATCGGCGTCAAGCTGCCGGTCGGGGCGGGCCTGGAGATCGGCGCCTCGGGCGCGCTGGGGGTGCAGGATCAGCAGAGCGATCCCAAGGTCCTGCAGTGGCACTTCGGCTTTGACCTGCACCTCGATGTGCGCGGCCTGGACGTGCAGGCCGAGTTCGTGCAGGGGCGGGCCTCGGGCAAGACCACCTCGACGACCGTGCCCTGCGATGAAGCGCAGTGCCTGGACTACAGGGGCGCCTACGGCCTGATTGCCTATCGCGTGACCAACTGGCTGATGCCGTATCTGCGCGTCGATTGGCGGCAGGCGCTGCATCAAAGCGGCGCTAGCTTCGTCTACCACTCGAACGCCGTGCGCTTCACCGGCGGCCTGCGCTTCGAGCTAGGCAGCGTCGTGGTGCTGAAGGCCGAGTACACGCACGTGCGCGAGCTGGAGCCGCTGCCCGACTTCCCCGACGACGTCGCGACCAGCTCCCTGATCATCAAGTACTAAAGACGAGGCGAGGCAGGCATGCGCAGAGGCATACAACGTTGGCTGCTGATCGGAGGCGGGCTGGCGCTGTTCGCCCTCGCCAGCCTGGCGCCGCTGGGGCGACAGCGCGGGGTAGTGCGCCCGCTTCAGGCCGCCGAGCCCGGCCAGCGCAGCGAGGGCAAAGGCAGCGCCGCGGGCGGCGTGGTCAGCGGTCGCGTTCGACTAAACAAGCCCAGCGGCGAGCCCGGCGATCCGAGCGGCGTAGTGGTGTATCTCGAAGGCCTGATGGCCAAGGAGGCCAGTGAGGCCAGCGAGGCCAGCGAGGCCAGCCGCCCGCATCCCCAGGTGCGTCAGCGCGATCTGCAGTTCGTCCCGTCGCTGTCCATCGTCGTGCAGGGCACCACCGTGGACTTTCCCAACGACGACAAGGTCTTTCACAACGTCTTTTCGTTTTCCGAGGCCGCCAAGTTCGACCTTGGCCTGTACAAGAGCGGCAGCAGCAAGTCGGTGACGCTGCACAAGGCCGGCGTGGTCAACGTCTACTGCAACATCCACCCCGAGATGATCAGCAAGATCAAGGTCCTCGACTCGACCTACTTCGCCGTCGTGGGGGCAGATGGCGGATACCGCATCGAAAAGGTCCCGCCGGGCAGCTACCCACTTTTGGCTTGGCAGGCCTACGGCAGCGAGTTTCGCAGCCAGGTGACGATCAGCGCTGCCGGCACGACCCAGGTCGATATCACGCTGACCCAGGGCCGCCCCGAGCTGCGCCATACCAGGAAGGACGGCACGCCATACGGACGCTACAAGTAGCCATGGCGATGGCCGCTCTACTGCTGGGCTGTCAGCGCCACTCACCGGGCCACTCGCCGTCGCTGTCTGGCCCTGCCGGAGCAGCTGCGCAGCCCTCGGCCAGCCTGCGAAGCGTCGAGCCTGAGGGGCTGGCCTTGGTGCCGGCGGCGCGCTGCGGCGAGTGTCACGGTCGCATCGAGAGCGAGTGGCGACGCTCCGCGCACGCCAAGGCCGCTGCCTCGCCGATCTATCAGCGCATGCGGGCGGTGGCTGACGCGAGCAGCTGCGATGCCTGTCACTCGCCACTGCGCCGCTATGCCCCGGCGGATCCGGTGGCGAGCGAAGGCGTGTCCTGCGATGGCTGTCATACGCTGGCAAGCGCAGGATCACCGGGCAGCGGCGCTGCGACCGCGGTCTTTGCGCCGGCCGACAACCTGCGCTACGGCCCGCTGTGTGATACGCAGCCGCACTATTTCCATCGCATGGGCTGCTCGCCCTGGCTGCGCGAGTCCAGCTTCTGCGCCACCTGTCACGATGGTCCGCGCCACCTGCCCGGCGCAACCGCGGCCGCCCGCAGCCTGTTCCCCGAGTACGAGGAGTGGCGCGACGAATACTCGGCGCTTGGCTCGCAGGACTGTCAGGTCTGCCACATGCCCGCCAGTCGTGCCGAGGTCGCGGTCGGCTCAGGTGAGCGCAGCGGCATCCGCGAGCACGGCTTTGCTGTGCGCGAGCGCCTGCTGTCGCGTGCGCTGAGCGGCCAGGCGCGCGTCGGGCGCGATAGCAAGGGCCTGCACATCGTCATCACCCTGAGCAATCACGGCGCCGGTCATGCCGTCCCCAGCGGCCTGCCCGAGCGGCGGCTGCAGGTCGGCGTCGAGCTGCTTGATGCCCGCGGTCAGGTGATCGCCCGCGACGAGCACAGCCGGGGGCGCGTGCTGGTCGATGCGGCCGGCCAAGAGGCGCCGTTTTTTGCCGCCAGCCGCGTCGAGCGCGACACTCGCATCCATCCCGGCAAGAGCGAGAGCGAGGACTTCTTCCTGCCGCTGGCCGGGGCGAGCAAGCTGCAGATCTTCGTGCGCCGGCGACCGCTTCCGATCGCTCTCTGGCAGCGCCTGGGGGGCTCGCCGCTCGCCGATGAGCCGATGCTGCAGGCCGAGCTTGAGCTGTCTGGCCTGTCCACCACGACGGAGCCCCTGCTGCTGAGGCTGCAGCCATGAGGTTTCGCACCGCGGTCAGCCTGACCCTGCTGCTGTCGCTGTCCCTGACCCTCTTATTGGTGGTGGCAGTGGTGGCGGTGGTGCTGGAGCGCAGCGCGCGTCGCGAGCTAGGCGCCGATCTGCTGCGCGATCGGCAGGCGGTCGCCGACATGCTGGAGTATCGCAACTCGCTGCATCGCTCGAAGAGCCGGCTGCTTGGCGACGAGCCGCGCCTCAAGGCGGTGGTGGCCACCGACGATGTCACGCCGGCCACGGTGCTGGGCGTGCTCGCCGATCTGCGGCGGGCCCTGCGCTGCGAGCTCCTGCTGTTGACCGATCCGCAGGGCAAGCTGGTCGCCGATGCCGCGCATCCCGACGAGAGCGGCAGCCCGCTGAGCGACGTACCCGAGGTCGCGGCCGCGCTCAAGAGCGGCGAGTCGGAGGGCGTGTGGATCGACGGCTCGCAGGTGCTGCAAGTGCACGGTCGCCGGCTGTCGTTCGGCACGCTGGTGGTCGGCGCGGTGATCATCGGCTATCGCATCGACGACAGCTTTGCCGATCTGGTCGGGCGCCACGTCGGGGCCGGCGTCGTGGTGCTGCTAGATGGTCAGGTGGCGGCGGCATCGACGACGGCCGGCGCGGCTGCCCTGCCACGCGACGCTCTGGCCGCAGCCCTGGGCCCGGCGCTCGCAGCGGCTGGGCCGGGGCCAAGCGAAGTGCGGCTGGCTGGCCAGCGCTATCTGCTCAGCGCCGCAGCGCTGCCTGACTACAGCGGCAAGGGGAGCCTGCAGCTCGTGCTCCTGCGCTCGCTCGATGCCGCGATGGCCTCGGCGCGGCGCTTGGTCGGCGTCCTCCTTTCCATCACGGTCTTGGCGCTGGCCTTGGCCATGGCCGCGGGCTGGCGGTTGTCCCGTCGCTTGTCGCAGCCGATCGACGATCTGGTGGCCTTCGCCGGGCGCATCGGCCGCGGCGACCTGCAGCCCACCCGCCTGACCGGCCTCAGAGAGACGCAGACGCTGGGCGTGGCGATGAACGACATGGTGCAAGAGCTCCTGACCTCGCGAGCCCAGATCGCGGAAAAGACGCGCCTGGCTCGCGAGCTTGAGATCGCGCAGCGCATCCAGACCTCGATCCTGCCGCGCCAGCTGCGCGTGCCGGGCCTGTCCTTGACCGCCCAGATGGTGCCGGCTAGCGAGGTTGGCGGCGACTACTACGACGTGCTGCCAGGCGCCGATGGCTGCTGGATCGGCATCGGCGATGTGGCGGGCCATGGTCTGTCGGCCGGGCTGGTCATGCTGATGGTGCAGAGTGCATTTGCCGCCCTGGTGCGTACTTTGCCGGATGCAACGCCGCGCCAGCTCGTGATTGCCCTTAACCAGCTGATCTATGACAACGTGCGCAACCGCCTGCAGGCCGATGAGCACGTCACGTTCACCGCGCTGCGCTATTTCGCCGACGGGCGGCTGCTGTTTGCCGGTGCGCATGAGCCGATCCTGATCCGCCGTCAGGCCACGGCCAGCTGCGAGCTGATCGAGACGCCAGGCACCTGGCTGGGGGTGATCCCCGATATCAGCCGGGCGACGGTCGACACCCTCGTCCGGCTGCAGCCGGGCGATGTGGTCGTCCTGTACTCCGACGGCGTGCTGGAAGCGATGGGCCCGGGTGGCGAGCAGCTTGGGATGGAGCGACTGCAGGCGGCTCTGCTGCGCAGTTCGGCGACACCGTCGGCTGCCGTGCCAGCGCCTGAGCAGGCTGCGCCCGACGCTTCGCTGCCGGCCCAAGCTCCTACCTTGAGGGCCGTGCCGAGCACTCGACAGATCCACGAAAACCTCATGAGCGTCGTGCGAAACTGGTCGCAGCAGCCAGAGGATGACATCACGCTGCTGGTCCTGCGCCACAGCGGGCCGGACGGACCTGAGGAGTCGCCATGACTGAGGAGCTGCCACCATCTGCCACGACGGGGAAGCCCGCGTTTGCCAGCTTTCGCATCGTCGTGCAGCTGGAGGCCAAGCACATCACGCCGGCTCGCCGCGTGATCGCCGACATCGCCCGCTCGATTGGCCTGCGTGATGAGGTCGCCGCGCGCCTGGCGCTAGCTGCCCACGAGCTCCTCGAAAACGCGGTGAAGTACACGCTCGATGAGCAGCGCCAGGTGCTGTTGCGCCTGTCGATCGTGACCGGCAACAAAGCGCGGGTCACGGTCAGCAATGTCTCCAGCCCGGCCATCTTTCGCCGCATGCACCGGCGACTGCACGAGCTGAACCGCTGCCGCGACATCGGCGCGCTGTATCAAACGCTGATTGAAAAGAGCGTGGCTAGAAACCGCGGCTCGGGGCTGGGACTGGCCCGAATTCGGGCCGAGGCCGACATGAAGCTGTACTGCACCTTCCGCGGCGATATGCTGTCGGTGCGAGCCGAAGTGATGACGGGAGCTTTGCTATGACGATCAAGGAGCTGACGTTCCAACGTGAGACCTTCTCGGTCACCACCACGCGCAATCCGCCAAGCGGGCTTATCGTCAGCCTGTCTGGCTGCGCCGACCTGCGCGTGCAGGCCGAGTTCAACACCCTCGTCTATCAGGTGCACGACAAGGCTCGTCAGCTGCACGTCGGCACGGTCATCATCGACATGGGCGAGCTCGAATTTCTAAGCTCTGGCTGCTTCAAGTGCCTGTGCACCTGGGCCCGCCTGATCCTGGAGCGCGACGCCTCGTACAAGCTCGTCATCCACTCCAACCCCAAGTACTACTGGCAGGTGCGCAGCCTCAGCGCCCTGCGTATGCTCGCCCCCGACAACATCACCGTCGAACAGCGCGGCGGCTAGCCGGCGTCGCTGTGCCCCGGGCGCGACGACCGCCCCAGGCTGGCGGCGGGGCGGCACGCGCCTCGCGGGCCTACCGGCCCGAGGGCGGCTTGCGGGCTTGTGGGCAGGGCAGGCGCTCTTGCTGGGGAAAGGTGGCGCGCAGGGCTTTGATGATGCGCTGGGCCGTGGCTCGCTCGGCATCGTTGCCGAAGATGTGGAACATGGTCAGCGGCGCCGCGAGGGCATCGAAGTAGTGGACCGGGCTGTCCATGATCGAGGTCGAGACCTGATAGCCGCCGATGTCACCGCTGCGATCCTTAAAGACCAGCACGGTGTAGGTGGCTGGACCGTCGCTCTGACAGGCGCGCTGCAGCATGGCCGGATGCACGGTGCGGGACCGCTGCCACTGTGCGGGGGGCGCCGTTGGTGGCTGCGGGCGCGGGGGCGGAGGTGGCTCGGCCTGCGCCGAACCGCAGAGGACAGCGAGCAGCAGCAGGCCCAGGCTGCGGTGTGGCGAGTGGCTCATCCGATCATCGTCGCATCGGCGTCGCGGTCGGTAAAGCGCTGGCAGGGCAGGGTCGCTTCGCGGGGGCGCTTCCGTTAGCATGAGCCCATGATGTCAGAGGTAGCCTTGCGGCTGTTGCCGGCGTCTGTGCGTGAGCAGGCGATTGCTTGGCAGAAGTTCTTTGCGATGCGAAAGAATCGCCTGGCGTTTATGGAGGGGCTGGCGGCGCGCGGCGAGCCCCTCGTCGAGCTGACGCTGGCCAACTATCACGTCAGCGTCCTGTTTGACCCCGACGACATAAAAGAGATCCTGGTCAACCAGAGCCGCAAGGTACACAAGGGGCTGGGCCTAGAGCGCGCCAAAGAGGTGCTCGGCGAGGGCCTGCTGACCGCCGAGGGCGAGGCGCATCTGCGGCAGCGTCGCCTGGTGCAGCCGGCCTTCCACAAGCAGCGCCTGCGCGGCTACGGCACGGCCATGGTCGACTGCGTGGCCCGCTATCGCGAGACCATCGCCGACGGGCAGTTCCGCGATATGCACCAAGAGATGATGCGCCTGACCCTGGCCATCGTCGGCCGCACGCTGTTCGACGTCGATACCAGCGCCGACGCGGATCAGATCGGGCAGGCCCTGCATGACTTTATGCAGAGCTTCAACTTCACGATGCTGCCGTTTTATCCGCTGCTCAAGCGACTGCCCTTGCCGCAGGTGCGCAAGATTGCCGCGACGCGGGCCTCGCTCGACGCGCTGATCTACCGCATGATCGACGAGCGACGGCGCAGCGGCCGTGATCACGGCGATCTGCTGTCGATGCTGATCGCCGCCTCCGAGGGCGAAGGGGAGGGGCAGACCTCGCTGTCCGATGTCCAGCTACGCGATGAGTGCATCACGCTGATCCTGGCCGGGCACGAGACCACGGCGAACGCCCTGACCTGGACGCTGTACCTGCTGTCGCAACACCCAGCGGTTGAGGCGCGCCTCTTGGCCGAGATCGATCGCGTCCTGGCCGGCCGCCTGCCGACTGTCGATGACCTGCCGCAGCTTGCCTACTGCGAGCAGGTGGTGGCCGAGTCGCTGCGCATGTATCCCCCGGCCTATGCCTTTGCCCGTCGCGTGCTGGAGCCGATTGAGCTTAACCAGGGGCGGCGGCTGCAGCCGGGCTGCCTAGCGATTGTGCCGGTGCGGGCCATCCATCGCCTGCCGCGCTTTTATCCCGATCCCGAGCGCTTCGATCCCGAGCGGTTTACCGCAGCGGCGCGCGCCAGTCGGCCGCGCTTTGCCTACCTGCCGTTTTCGCACGGGCCGCGCAACTGCATCGGCGAGCACTTCGCCTGGATGGAGGCGGTGCTGATCCTAGCCGGGCTGCTGCAGCGCGTTCAGTTCCGGCTCGCCCCGGGGCAGAGCATCGAGCCCGAGCCGCTTCTCACCCTGCGCCCGCGCTACGGCATGCGGATGCGGATCTGTGGCCGCAGCTAGCGAGAGTCAGGGACCATTGCCATGGTCACAAGGGACAAGCTGCCCGGCGTGGGGCGCCTCCCCAACTTTGGGCCCAAAGTTGGGGGCCCATCCCGACGACACTCTCTTGTGGCCCCCAGGCACAGATGCTGTCCGCCAAAAAGGTCTCTGGTCGGCCCTCGCCTTGAACTACCGCAGAAATTTCGAGATGTGACCAAGTGAAAGGCGCTCGTCGCTGGCTGGCTTTGGCCTGGGGGGTGGCGGTGGTGGCGGCGGGGGCGCTGTTTGGCGATACCTTGCGCTGGCTGTGGCGTGTGCCGTACAGCGGCGAGGAGCGGCGCCTAAACCTCCTGCTGCTCGTCGGGCTGCTGGGGTTGCTGGGCGGACGAGCCCTGCGGCGGCTACGGTCCCGCGGGCCGGCAGGCGCTGAGCCGCCCGTCGAGCCGAGCCCGACCACGGTCGCCGCCGCCCCGCTGCTGCTGTTTCTGCTCGCGACGACTGGCCACGCGGTTATCGAGCACACGCTGCAGGCTAGCTCGCTGACGGCGCTGCTGGCGCTGTTTGCGGGCTATGGGTTTTGGGGCTGTCTGGTGTCGCCGGCTCGCTTCGCCGCCGGGCGCTCGGGCCTGCTGTTGCTGGCCGCCTCGCTGCCCTTTGCCGCGCTGGCCGAGGGCTATGTCGGGCTGGGCGCGCGGCTGCTCACGGCCGAGGTGGTGCAGCAGGTGCTGTCGACGCTGCACATCGCGGTCCTGCCCGCCCATACCATCTTGGTGCTGGAGCGCGGCATCGCCCACGTCGATATCCCGTGCAGCGGACTGCGCAGCCTGTGGTCCGGGCTGCTGGGCTATCTGCTGCTTGCCTGGCTGGAGCAGCGACGGATCGGCGGGCGCTTCCTGCTGGGCTTGCTCGGTCTGCAGGGGCTACTTCTGGCCGCCAACCTGCTGCGCGTGTTCGGGCTGGTCTATGTCGGCCACGTCGTCGCCGCCCCGCGTCTGGCCGAAGCGCTGCATGTGCCGCTGGGGCTGTTTGGCTTTGCCGTCGTGCTGACTGCCGCCTTCTTCTATTTGCGCTACGCCGTGCCTAGCCTGGCTGCGTCCCCCTCGTCGGTCGCCGGCCCGCCGCCCGCGCGTCCCCGCCCTGAGCGTCCGGTCCTACAGACCTGGGCCTGGCAGCTGCCGTCGCTGCCGCGGCGTTATCTTGCGCTGACGGTGGCCGGCTTCCTGAGCCTGCTGGCCCTGGCCGATCGGCTGCTGCCGCGACCAGCCCGCGAGGCGCCGCGACCTCCGCCCAGCCTGCCGGCCAGCCTGGCCGCGGTGCCGGTGCCGCTGTCGGCCGGCGAGCAGGAGATCTTCGGCCGCTTCGGGGCCCAGGCGGGCAAGTGGCGGCTGCCGGGTGGCTCGCTGATCGTCGTGCGGGCGCCCGGGCTGACCGCCTTCCGCGCCCACCACCCGCCGGAGGTCTGTCTGCTGGCTGCCGGCCTCAAGGTTGTGCAGACCCTGCCGCTGACCCTGGCCCCCGGTGCGGTGGCGCGGCACCTGCTGCTGAGCGAGCGCGCGTCCTCGGAGTTAAGGGATTCACCCGATAGGCCCGGCGGCCGTCAGGGATTGTACTGGTTTCAGTCGGCCAGCGCGACCACGCCGGACATCGTCAGCCGCATCTTTCGCCAGCTCCTTCGGCCCGAGCCCTGGCTGATGGTGACCCTGCTCAGCGACGCGCCCGCGGGCGAGAGTCCCCGCCCCGCCGAGGAGGCTCTGATCCCGCTGGCCCGCCAGATCCACGCCGCCCTGTCGGCCAGCCTGACGGCCGCTGCGAGTGCCGGGGCAGCGACGACAAGCTGCGCCATGCCGCCCGAGCGATGCAGTACGATGGGGGAGCCGCTGCGGCCCCAGCCCCAGCCCGCCACCGAGGGCAGTCGGCCCTAAGTGGCGCCGCGCCAGCCTGCCAGAAGTGGAGTGTGTCGATGATTCGTGAGCGTCTTGCCAACTGGTTCTCTCCTCGCGTGCGCAGCCTGGCGCTGAGCCTGACCCGCTATGGGCTGTTCTGGTCGTGGAACCTGGTCTTTCTGCTGCTGGTCGGCTTCGTCCTCGCTCCGTATGTGCTGTGGCAGCTGATCTTGGAGGTCGCCGACGGCCTCCTGCCCCTCAGCCTGCTTGTCAGCGCGCTGTTTGTGCTGGTGATTCCCGCCGTCGCCTCGCTGGTCGCGGCCTGGCCGCTGCGGCGGCAGCCCGAGCGCTGGCTGACGCTGCTTTACGGGCTGGAAGCGCCGCTTATGTGCATCGCGCTGTTTCGCCTGTTCGTCCTGCGTGAGCTGACGCCCGGCGCGGCGCTCTTGCTGGTGTTCTTGGGGCTGGGCATTGTCGCCTATGGTTATGGCTTTGCGTTTGGGCCGCGCTCGTCGGGGCGCGCGGCGTCGGTGGTGCGGGCGCTGGGGGCGGGAATCAGCCTGAGCACGGCGCTATACCTTGGGCTTGTGCTGGCCTTCCACGCGCTGCCGACGGGGGCCTGGCTGGTGGCGGGCTTCTTCCGCTTTCGCTGGCTGAGCGAGCTAGCCGAGATCATCGCCCGCACGCACGGGGCGGCGCTGATCTGGCTGCCGATGGGGCTGTTCACGTTCTTTTACGCCGCGTCGCTGTTTGTGGCGCTGCCGGTGGTGCTGATCACGCTGTATGCCCGCCAAGGGCTCTCTGTCCTGCGGCAGGCGCGAGCGGAGCTAGGGCTGTGGCCGGTGCTGATCCTGGCGCTGGCCCCGCCGATCGGGGCCGAGGTCAGCTACGAGCTGGTCTCGGCTCAGAGCCAGGGCCAGGTCTTTGCGCTGCTCGATCCGGCGGGCGATGGCAACAGCACCCAGCTGCGGCGCAGCGACGGCGAGCGCCAGCAGCTCTTGGCCAAGCAGGGCGAGCTTCGCCGCGGCCTGCTCAACGCCTACCTGGCGCCGTACCGCTACCTGGGGGCGACGGGATCGAGCAACTCCGTCAAGTACCTGTGGCGCGATCTCTGCCACCTGCCCGAGGGCGCGGCGGGGCAGGTGCAAGCGGCCTACAACGTCTTTGTTGATCCCTTCCTGTACCGCGGCGAGTCGCTGCTCGGCGATCAGTCGCGGGCCGAGGCGCTGTACGAGTCGTTCTTCGATGTGCCGCTGCAGAAGGCCGAGCGCGAGGTGCTGCAGGCCTCACTGGCCGCGACCTATGACCGCGATCAGCGTCAGGCCGGCCTGATCAACATTGGGCAGCGCAAGGTCTGGCTGGCGCGGCAAGAGCTCGCGGTCAAAGAGCAAGGCGACCTGGCCTCCGTCGAGCTGCACGAGGTCTACGAGAACCAGACGGTCGAGCAGCAGGAGGTGTTCTACTACTTCAGCCTGCCCGAGACCGCGGTGCTGACCGGCCTGTGGCTCGGCGATACCGATGACCGCAGTCGCCGCTTTGCCCCCAATGTCGCGCCGCGCGGGGCGGCTCAGCGGG
>CAZVMD010000017.1:0-48429 GCA_964628555.1 uncultured Myxococcales bacterium
CCGTTCTGCTTCTGGGGCAAGTACGGCGACAAAGAGCTCGGCACCTCGCACGGATCGTTTTATCGCTACGACACCGACGTGCCGATCATCTTCAACGGGCCGTGGTTTGTGCCCGGTGACTATGGCGTCGTCGATATGGTCGATTTCGCCGCGACGCTAAGCTACGTCCTGCGCACCACCCCGCCAGCCGCGGCCGCCGGTCGTCCGCTCAACTCGGCGCTTAAGCCGTACCCACGCTAGACCGCCATGCGCACCTCACAGACGCTCGCTGGGCTGGGGCTCTGGTGCTGTGCCAGCTGTTCGCATCCCTCGGCCGCGGCGCCCGTCGTCCCCCCGGCGACAGCGACGGCAACAAAAGTAGTCATCCACAAGCCCGACTGCTCGGGCATCGAGCTTAAGCCGGCGAGCGGAGGCCCGGTGCGCGAGGAGGGCTACGACAGCGGCCCCGATACTGTGCAGCAGGCCGAAGCCGGCAAGAGCTGTCAGATCGCCGACGACAACCTGGCTAGCGCCGGCCGTGCCATCCTGTCCGAGGTCGAGCGTCGCCGCAGCCTGCCAGCGCTGCCGCGCGGACCGTGGGATGGCAAGAGCCGGCTGCGCTACGAAGAGCTGATCAGCGCTCGCTATCCGCTGTTGCCGAGCGAGCGGGCGCAGCTGCAAAAAAACGGCTTTGTCGTCGCCGAGCGCCTGACCTACAGCACCTACGGCTGGGCCTACCACGAGCTGTATCAGTCGCAGCTCCCGCTGTATGTCTCGGTCGATGCCATCCTGCACGCCATCTATGCATCGAACGACAAGCTCCTGGCCCTCGTCGAGAGCGAGCGGCTCGCACCGCTCCTGCAAGGCGTGCTGCAGGCGCTGCACTGCGGGCTGGCCGACCAGGCGGCGAGCTGGCCGCCCGAGCAAGCGCGCGATGCCGATCTGTATCTCACCGTGGCCCGCAGCCTGCTTGCCGCAGCGCCGGTGTCTAGCGTGCTGGGCAGCGATGCCGAGGCGCAGGCGCTGCTGGCAGCGATCGCCAAGCACGAAGGCCTCGCCGAGCTAGAGCTGTTTGGCCGCCGCCGGGCGATCGATCTTGGGGCCTATCAGCCGCGCGGTCACTACGACGGCAAGCTGGCCCCCTACTTCCTGGCTGTGATGTGGCTGTCGCGGCTGGAGCTGAACCTGCTGTCGCGGGGCTGCCGGAGCTCGCAGCCGGGTCTGCAGCGCGACCCCAGCGAGACGCCGCGCGAAGCCGCCCTGGCGCTGGGCTTGCTGGACCTGGCCGAGCGGACGGGCGCGCAGAGCGCCATCGCCCTTTTCGATCGCGCCTTTAGCCTGTTTGCCGGCAAGCGCGAAGACGTGTCTTTTGCCGATCTAGCCGCCCTGCGCAAGCGGGCGGGTATCGCTGGCCCCCCGTCGCTGCAGGACACGGCCAAGCTGCGCGCGGCGATCGGCTCGGAGTTTCGCCGCAGCGCCCGTCTGCATCCCATGCCGCCGGGGGTCAAAGACGCCGAGCTGCCAGTCATCGCCACCCTGCTCGGACCGCGCGTCGTCCCCGATACCTCGGCGATTCACCTCCTGGTCAACGACGCCGTCCCCAATCGCCATCTGCTGCACGCTGGCGACATCGCCTATGTGCTTGGCCATGATCGCGGTCAGAGCTATCTCCGCGCCGATCTGGCCGCCTTCCCCAGCTTGCCGTCGGCGCTCGCCGCCGCCCGCACTCGCCTGCTCGGCAGCCTCGGTGGGCCGGATCTGTACTCGGTCTGGCTGGGGGCGCTGACCAAGCTGGCCACCCCGACCACCGGCGTCGTGCCGAGCTTCATGGCCGGCGAGGCCTTTGCCGATCTGCGCATCAACTCGACGCTGGCCGGCTTTGCCCAGCTGCGCCACAACAACGTCCTTCTGGCCGGGCAGGAGATCGGCGCCGCCGGCTGCGAGATCCCCGACGGCTACGTCGATCCGGTCCCAGCGGTCTACGATGCGCTGCTCGAATACAGTCGGCGCGGCGCAGCGGTCATGGCCACCCTCGACCCCAGCGATGCTCTGGGCACGCGGGCCTACTTCGATCGCCTCTCGCGGACGCTGCGGGTGCTCGCCGCCATCGTCGCAGACGAGCTGGCCGGCCGCGCCCTCTCGCCCGAGCAGCGCCGCTTCATCTCGATGGTCGCCGAGTTCCATCCGCCAAGCACCGGCGGGCCCGCGACCTACAGCGGCTGGTACTTCGACCTGTTCCGCTCACGCCGCGACGATGGTCTGGCCGATGCCGCGCTGATCGCCGACTACTATGTCTCGGCCGAGACGCAGCAGGCGGCCCATCTCGGGGTCAGCGCGCCGCAGCTTGGCTTCTTCGTCGTCGATACCGGCGGCCCACCGCGGCTCCTTGTCGGCCCGCTGGCCCGCGCCTTCGAGTCGGTCGGCACTTCTGCCCAGCGCTTCCGCGATGCCGATGTCGAGCGCGCGCCCAAAATCGAGCCCTGGACCCAGAGCTATCGCGTCGCCGGCCTGGCCGAGCCACCGCTGGTCGTCGAGCAGCGCGGCGATGACTTCGCGGTGTACAGCAGCCGGGCTCTCGGTCCGGTGACGCTGACGGCGCTCGATCATCATCGCCGGCCGCTGCGCTCGATCACCCTGCCGGTCGGGCCCAAAGCCGTGCTGTTCCGCTTCGGGCCGCAGGGCAAGCGCCCCATCGAAGCGATCAAGGTGCGGGTCGGTGCCTTCACCCACGTCGCCGTGGCGCACGAAAACGCCATCGAGCTGTCGCCGATCGACTTCACGCTCGGCGGCATGCGCGGCAACGAGCAGTAGCACCCCGCCGATCTACGCCGCGCGTAGCGCCCGCCACAGCCGCCACGGCAGCTCGGGCGAAAGCACCGTCGAAAGCGCCATGCCGTAGCGCCGCGCGAAGGCCCAGGCAAAAAGCAGCGCCGACAGCCCGTAGGACAGCGCACTGGCCATCGCCGCCCCGACGATGCCAAAGCGCGGCAGCAGGTACTGGTTGGCGCCGATATTGGCCAAGAGCGATAGCGCCTGCACCAGCAGCACACTGCGCGGATAGCCGTGCTCACCGGATAGAGTTCCTGCTAATGGGCTAGCAAAGCAGGTCATGACGCAGCCGGCGAGCACCCACAGACAGGGGGTAAAGGAACCGGCAAAGCGCGCGCCAAAGAACAGCACCAAGAGCGGCTGTCCAACGAGCCACATCCCCAATAAAGCCAAGAGCCCCAGCCACAGTGAGAGCTTGGCGCTGCGCAGCGTGGTCAGCGCTACCGGCTCGCGCGCGGCGGCCTTGGCGAACAGCACCGCGTTGAGCGTGCTTGGCACGAACAGCACCAGCTCAGCGACGCGCACCCCGGCTTGGTACAGGCCCAGCTGCTGTGCCATAGCCGCGGCCGGCAGCAGCTTTTCGATCAGGTAGATGTCGATGCGCAGGAGCAGGAGATCGAGCAGCACACCGACGTAGCTGCGACGGCCAATGGCCCGCACGCGGGCTGCCGGATCATCGGCCGCTGGCGTGACCTGATCGGCGCTTGCGACCGGCATGGGCGACACCGAAGAGCGCGCTAGATCCGCTGCAGCGCGCCGGGCGGCCACGATCCACAGGCCGTGCGCGCCCAGCTGCAGCCCAAGCGCCGTCAGCGGTCGCAGCAAGCCCAGCCCCCACAGCCCGAGCAAGCCGAGCGAAAGCGCCAGCTGCACTCCCAGGTTGATGCGGTTCTGCGCCGCGAAGCGCTGCCCGCCCCACAGCAGAGCGTTATCGACATCGCGGGCAAACTGCAGCAGCACCAGCCCGCCAGTGACCAGCAAGACCGGGGGCAGGCGCGGCGGCAGCGCCAGCCGCGGGGCAAGGAAGCTATACAGCGGCAGCGCCAGCAGCAGCACGATGGCCATGCCCAGGCCATGTCGGAAGCTCAGCTGACGCAGGGGGAGCAGCGCGTCCCCACTCTGCCGCCGCAGCTCACCCGCTGCAATCGCCAGCCCACCTGGCAGCCCGAACGACAGCAGCGCCACTAGCAGGTTCACATCGACCAGGGTCGCCGTGTACTCGCCCAGCCCGGCCGGTCCCAGGCCGCGGGCCAGCAGCGCTCCCTGCAACAGAGCGACGGGCAAGAGCACGCCGCGCGTCAGCAGCGCCGCGACCGCGGTGGGCAACAGCCGGGGCGCCTCTGGCGCAGCCGCTTCGCTCTTAGTCGCGTGCGCCACTGCGATAGGGGTCAAACGGCGGCAGGCTGCCGCGCTCGCTGGCAATGCGCGAGAGCTCATCGGCCGTGTAGGCCTCGCTGCTGCCTTCGGGCAGGTGCGTGCGGATGAAGTCCTCGATGGCCCGGCGCCCCTTGCGTCCCATGCGATCCTCGCCCGCGCTGCCGTCGGAGCAGTCGGCCCATTTTTCGTAGATCTCGCGCCGGCGCAGCGCTGCCGACCGGCTGCTGCCCCAGATCGAAGCCAGCTGGTCGCCGAGGGTGGCCATGCCCTTTTCGGTCGATTCTTGCAGCCACTTTTTGCGCAGCTCGGCCCGCTTCTGCTCGGAAAAATCGGCGAAGCGCCGCTTCTCGGAATAGTAGGGGTCTTGGTTCTTGCCGCGCGACAGCAGGTCGGTGAGATCGAACGAAAACGTCCCGCCCTTCTGGAAGCCAATCGGGAAGCGATTATCGAAGCTCAGCGTGCCGTCTTTCTTGATGCGGGCGATGAAGTTGCGCGTCTCGGCGCGGAAGCCGCCATCCTTCTCGGGAATCAGCTCAAACGGCGGCTCTTTCTTCTCTTCCAGGCGCTCGTCTTTCAGCAGGCGATCGGGGGCCTTGGGAATCGGCGCGCCGGCGGCGGGGGCACCTACGATCGTCGCCAGGCTCTTGGGAAACAGGTTGATCGGCCCTTTCGGCAGCGGCACCGGGGGCGCATCGGGAGGCGTGGGCGGCTGCGGCGGAACGATCAGCGCCGGGCTCTGCGGATCGACGGTATCCTTGGGACGATCGACCGGCAGCAGCTGACGGGGCAGCGGCCGAGCCACCGGCTGCGGGGTCGGCGGCAGCGGCTTCGCCGGCTCGGGTGGCTTGACCGGCTCGGGCGGCTTCTCCGGCTCCGGCGGCGGCGGCTTGGGGCGCTGCAGGACCTCCATGCGAATCGGCTGCGAGCGGCGATTCTTCATCGGCAGCGGTCGCAGATAGGCGGCGAGCAACAGACCGCTATGCAGCAGCACGGCCACCGTAAGCCCGGTGGTCATGCGCCCGCGCATCCGGGAACCCAGTCCCGCTGCCTCGGCCAGTCGGCTACTCGACATCAATGCGGCCATCGCTGAGGAGTATGTCACAAGGGTCTTGGGCTGTCGCCATTTCACACACCCAAGCCTTCACCGCGCCGCCTCGAGATCGCGCCCGGTCAGCTCGTTTCACGACCACGCGCCGCCGGCTCCCAGAGGGGTTCACAGGGCGAGGCAAGCGGCTCACAATGCCAAGGTGCCAAACATGCGCGCACAAGCCGTGGACCGGAGTCGTCAAGACCGGAGTCGAAAAGAGGCTGGCTGGCGAGGTCGCTGGGCGAGGATCGCGCTCGCCTGCGGGGTGCTCTGGCTACCGGGCCTGCCGCCGCACAGTGCGCTCGGCAAGCGCGGCCAGCCCAGCCGCAAGCCCGCCAAAGCGGCGACCGCGGCCCCCGAGAAGCCGGCCAAGCCAGAGCGCGTCGAGAAGCCACAGCCCGCCCTCGTCCTGCCCAGCGTAAGCCTGGCCGCCGAGGATCTACGCCGCCATACCCGCGCCCTGGCAGCGATCGCGCAGGACGCGGCGCTGTCTGAAAACGATCGAGCGGCGCGCACGCGCCTGTACATCGCCGAGCAGCTCTACGAGACCGGGCTGGCCCCGGGCGGCGACGGCGAGCACGGCGTGGCTGGCCTGGTGCAAGCCGTGACCCTGCAGGGACAGAGCTCAGGGCTGCGCGGTCGTCCGCGCTTCCTGGGCACCCGGACGACGATCCCAGTGCAGATCACGGTGGCACCGCGCGAGCTAGTGCTGTTCAGCACGCTGCCGCAGCCCGAGGTCAGCCTGCAGGACAGCGAGCTGGTCTTCGTCGGCTACGGCATCACCGCCGCCGAGCGCGCCTGGGACGACTACAAGGGCATCGATGTGCGGGGCAAGACCGTGCTCATGCTCGATGGCGCCCCGCGTGAGCTGGCCGCAGCCGGAGCGGCCTATCGCGGTGCTGGGCGCTATCCGCAGAAGCTGGCCGAGGCGCAGCGGCGCGGAGCGAGCGGCGCGCTCTTGGTGCACAACCCCGCTCAGGCCGAGCAGCCGCTGGACAGGCTGCGGGCCTACTTCGGCAGCGAGCGCCTGCTGGCGCCCGCCCCGCGCGAGGGCAACATCCTGCAGGTCGCGGGCTATGTGCACGACGAGGCAGCCCGCCGGATCTTGCTGGCTGGCGGCGTGGATCTAGAGGGGCAGCAGGCGGCGGCCGAGTCGCGCGACTTTACCCCGCTGTCGCTGCGCGTGCGCATGAGCGTGCAGCTGCAGAATCAGACCCGCAGCATCGAGAGCGCCAACCTCGTCGGCATCCTGCAAGGAGCTGACGAAGCCGCGCGGGCCGAGGCCGTGGTCATCAGCACGCACTTCGATCACCTCAGCGCCATGGCCGATAGCAGCGGGGTGCAGCAGCCGCTGCCGGGTGTGCGCGATCGGCTGGTGGGGGTCGCTGGTCTTTTGGCCATCGCGCAAGCCACGCGCCAGCAGGCTCCCCCGCGCCGCTCGCTGATCTTTGCCGCCCTGACGGGTCACAGCGAGGCCTTCGTCGGGGCGCAGCGCCTGCTCAAGCGGCTGCCGGCCCCGGCCCAGCGCGTCGTGGCGCAGCTCAACCTCGACGGACTGAGCGTGGGCGATGCCAGTCCAGAGCTCATCCAGATCGGTCGCGGCAAGTCGACGCTCGACGAGCTGCTAAACAGCGTCGCCCTGGCGACCGGGCGGACGGTCCTGCCCGAGCCCCGCCCCGAGCGCGGCCTGCTCTACCGCAGCGAGTCGCTGGTGTTTGCCCGCGCAGCGATTCCCGTGCTGTTTCTGGCCCCGCGCGACATCGAGCAGTACCTGAGCACCGACCACCTGCGCAGCAGCGACACCCTGCGCGACTCGTATAGCTTCGTCGGTGCGGCGCAGGACTGCGGCCTGCTCTTTCAGCTGAGCTGGCTTCTCGCCAATGCTCGCACCCTTCCCTACTACCTGCCCGGCGACGAGTTTGCCCCTCGCGTCGTCGCGGTACCGGCCGGCGCGCCCTAGCCTGCTTTAGCCCTTGGTCCTGCTCGCGGGACTGCCGCGCTGGCGGCTGGCCGAGCCACCGATCCGGCAGCCCGCGATGATTTCGATCGCGGACCCGCAGATCGAAGCCGCCGCCGGCGCGTTTGGCAGGGACAAGGAGATGACGATGATGAAGGTTCTCGCCCCTACCCTCGCTCTGCTCTGCCTGCCGGCAGTCGCTTCCGGAAACGCGCTGCGCGCCGACGTCGGTCCGTACGAACTGCAGGTGCTGATCGACGGCGTGCCTTCGCAGACCTACCACCACAGCGGCGAGTCCTACGTGCTCGGCTCGCGCGGTGCGCACTACACCCTGCGCGTCTACAACCGCTCGGGCCAGCGCATCGAAGCCGTGGTCTCGGTCGATGGTCGCGATGTCATCGATGGACGGAGCGCCGACTATCAGCGCAAGCGGGGCTATCTGGTGGCGCCCTACTCGCAGATCGACATCGACGGCTGGCGGCTCTCCTCGGCCGAGGTAGCCGCGTTTCGCTTCTCGTCAGTGGCCAACTCGTACGCTGGACGCACCGGCTCGGCTCGCGAGGTTGGCGTGATCGGCGTCGCGGTGTTCCCCGAGAGGCAGGAGCCGCCCTATCCGGTGCTGGTGCCGCGGCCGTATCCCCATCCCCGTCGCTACTATGACGATGCTCCGTCGGCTGGGGCGCGTGACGAAGCGGCCCAGCGCAGCGCCGACGCCGCCCCGGAAGCCAAGGCTGCCCGGCCCGCCTCGCCGCCGCCGCCGAGTGGGTATGGTGGCGGCGCTCTCGCCGAGCGCGAGCGAGCCAACCAGCGCCCCGGCCTGGGCACGGCGTTCGGTGAGCGCATGGACTCGGCGGTGCAGGAAGTCCCGTTTGTGCGACAGAACAGCAGCCAGCCCTCGACCCTGCTCGGCCTGCGCTACAACGACCGCGCCGGCTTGTACGCCATGGGCGTCGATGTCGATGGCCACGGCTATCGCTACAACGATAGCGACCTGCGCCGGACCGCACAGCCCTTCCCCAGCAACCGCGCCTACGCCACCCCGCCGCCGGGCTGGGGCTGGGACTACTAGCTGCCGGGCAGCGAGTCCGGGTTGTTCTTCCCCGCCTGACGCCGCCGATCTCGCTCGTCCAGCGTCCCTTGGATCTGCCACACCAAGATCGGCTGCGTACTCGCCAAGATCATCGACAGCACCGTAAGCTGCGGGATGCCGACTAGCTGCCGCGTCGCCGGTACCTCTACCAGCACCAGCGTGCCCAAGAACGCGCCCAGGGCCGAGGCAATGTGCTGCACCGCCGACAGCAAGGACTGGTAGCGGGCCCGCTCGCGCTCTTTCGGCACGCGGGCCGACAGGGTCGTCGCGGCGATGTTGCGCCCCGACTGCGCCACCATGAACAGCGCGACGATGGCCTCGGCCGGCAGCAGCAGGCGGTTAAACAAGAAGCCGCTGCCCATCACCGCCAGCAGGGCCGCCGTCCCAAACAGCGACAGCTTGAGGCTGCCGTACAGATCGACCAGCCGGCCAATGATGCGCAGCGCAATGAAGCTGCAGACCCCGCCGATGGCGTAGATGTGCTCCATATGCGGGCGGGGAACGCCGCAGTTGTATTGGAAGTACGCCGCCATGTTGGGGATGATGAGAAAGCTCGACAGCATCGAGGCGGCGATGGTCATAAGCGCCAGCACCACCTCGCGCCGCAGGACCAGGCGCTCGACGCTAAACTCGGAAGACGCCGCCGCATCGCGCTTCTCCAGGTGGCCGCGCACCGACGGCAAGAGCAGCACACAGGCCGCTCCGAGCGTGGCTCCCAGTCCGGCGACGGCAAAGAACGGCAAGCGCCAGCCGCCATGCCGCGACAGCCAGAGCCCGGCCGGCACCCCCAGCACCGAGGCCACCGAGAACGCGCCCATCACCGCGCCGAAGGCTCGGCCGCGCCGCTCGGGCTGCACCAGGTCGGTCAGAATCGAGATGGCCAGCGACGTCGCCGGACCGCCAAACAGGCCCGCGACGATGCGAGCCAGCAGCAGCGAGTACAGGCCGGTAGCAAAGCCGCCCGCCGCAGTGCCGATGACCAGCCCGGCCAGCGAGACACCGAGCGCACTGCGCCGATCAAAGCGATCCATGAACAGCGTCCCCAGCATGCCGGCCAGCGAGGCCGCCGCAGCGTAGCTACCAGTCACCAGACCCAGGCGCGAGGTGGGGATGCCGAGAGCGGACGAGAAGTCCGGCCCCAGCGGCGTCACCATCATGAAGTCGAGCACGTTGACAAACTGAATCGCTCCGAGGAGCAGGGTCAGCGTCCGCTCTGAGATTTTCTGCGCCAAAGGGGGGCTCTCTATGAGCTGCGATCTAGAAGACCAGAGCTAGCTTATCGCACTTCCGTAGACCGGACGATGGGCCAGGATGGCGATGAAAAATGAAATCACCGGCCTGCCCGCCGTGGTGGACGCCGCGCTAGGTACGCTGTGCACAGCGGCTCACTTTAGGCTACCCAGCGCCTCGCGAACCACCGGATGGCAGAGCGCGGTCAGCTCTTGCTCGAAGCGATAGCGACGGGCCCAGGCAAAGCGCTGACGCAGCTGCTGCACCCCCGCCGTCTCCTCGGCCGGATGCAGCATGATCTCGGTCAGCCCTGGCCGCGCCTGGCGAATGACCGCCGCCAAGCGCTGCGCCGACATGCCGCCGCTCTCGCTGAAACCGACGAAGTAATCGGCGGACTGCAGGCCGGCCCGCTGCAGTCTTTGGCGGGCCCGATGACTGAGCGATCGCAGCACAGCCCAGGCTGGAGCCCGTCGCAGCGCCGGCAGGCTGGCCGACTCGTGCAGCACGCGGACGTAGCGAACGCCGCACTCCTGCGCCAAGCGCAGCGTCAGATCAAACAGCGGCGGCAGCAGGTGAACGTGCTTGTGTCCGTCGAGATGCGACAGCCTAAGGCCCGCCGCCTGGGCTCTGGCGATCTGCGCGCGCCACTCGCCGGCGATCGCCGCCAGCGGCAGACGCCGTCGGAGATACAGCCGAAGCAGCGGCGCCAAGCCATCGGGAAACGCCCCGCCGGCCTCCCGAGCACAGAGCTCCGAGTCGCGCAGCTCGTCGGTGAGCGGCGCCCCCTCGCAGAGCGTAAGGTGCACGCCAACCCCCAGCTGGGGCTGCTCCCGGGCAATCGCCACCGCCTCGGCAAAGCCCTGGCCGTTGCACAGCAACGAGGCGCGGTGCAGGGTTCCCGCCTCAGCCCCCCGCCGCACCGCCTGGTTCTGGCTCTCGGTCCAGCCGAAGTCATCGGCGGTGATCAGCACCTGCCGCGACGCGCGCCCTAGCTCCGCCGCCATCGCCTAGCCCCTCGCCGACTTCTGCGCCAGGAAGCGACGAACTTCATCGATGTGCTTGTTCACCAGGATCTCGTGGTGTAGCACGAGCTCAATGCGCCCGTCGGGGTCGATGACATAGGTGACACGCTGGCTGACGTTGAGCAGTGGCCACAGCACATCATAGCTGCGATTGATCTCGCGGCTCTCGTCGCCAATCAGCGGAAACGGCACGCCCTCGCGGCTGGCGAAGTCGCACTGAACCTGCTCTTTATCGACGGAGATGCCGATCACCTCGGCGCCCAGCTCGGCGATCTCTGAGTAGTGATCGCGAAACCGCCGCGTCTCGATGGTGCAGCCGGTGGTGAAGGCCTTGGGAAAAAAGAACAGCACCACGCGGCGGCCGCGCAGCTCCGAGAGCGCAATCTTCTGTCCCTGACTGGTCGTCGCTGTGAAGTGAGGAGCGGGGTCACCGACGCGTAACATGGAGGTCCTTTCCAGATCCGGCAAGCTGGGCCGGCGACACACTAAAGCCAGCCGGGGCCCAGAACAAGCACCACAGCAGGCACCACAGCAGACCGCCTTCAGATGTGGGCTACCGTACCCAGTTCTCGACGGAAAAAGACTTGACAGCGACTTGCGAGAGAACTACATCAACGCTCACATGAGCCGATTTCTACTCGCTCTGCGCTGCTTTTTGGCGGTGCTCATGCGTCGTCCCTTGCCGCAGCAGGCGGCTCTGACCCTGCTGCCGGCCGTGGCGAAGGAGCCAAGTCCGCCGCCAGCCAAGCTTGAGGCGCCCGTCGAGAAGAAGCCCGAGCCCGTCGCCAAGGAGCCGCCGGCCGCGGCAGCCGAGACGCGCCCCGCGATTGCGCCAGCCTCAGCTGGGCTGAGCGACGCCGAGAAGCTGGCCGCCTGCCATCGCGGCGCCGTGGCGTTCCTGGGCATCCTGCAGCGGGAAGGTCGCCTGCTCGACTTCCTGATGGAAAACATCGACGGCTACGCCGACGCCCAGATTGGTGCTGCGGTGCGCGATATTCACCGGGGCTGCCGCAAGGCCCTGGCCGAGCACATCAAGCCCAAGGCGATTCGCAGCGAAGCCGATGAGTCGGTGGTGCGCGTCGAGGCCGGCTACGATCCGTCGCAGGTGCGGATGATTGGCCGCGTTACCGGCCGCCCGCCCTTCGAGGGCACGCTGCGCCACCACGGCTGGCGGGCGACGGAGATTCGGCTGAGCGATATCCCAAGTGGCCACGACGCCACCGTCATCTGCCCAGCCGAGGTTGAAATCGGGGCATGAGCGCACACAGCCGTTACATCGTTGGCATCGATCTGGGCACCACCCATACCGTCGCTGCCTACCTTGACACGCAGAGCTACGATCCCGAGGAGGCGCCGCCTCCGCCCAGCCTGTTTTCGGTGCCGCAGGTGGTGCAGCCCGGCCAGGTCGAGGCGCGGCCGCTGCTTCCCTCATTCCTGTACCTGGCGGGCGAACACGACTTTCCGCCGGGGGCCATGGACCTGCCCTGGTCTGGCGGCAAAGGACGCAGCTATGTCGTCGGTGAGCTAGCTCGCCAGCACGGCTCGCTGGTGCCGCTGCGCCTCGTCTCTTCCGCCAAGTCCTGGCTGTGCTACGACGGCGTCGATCGTACCGCGGCCATCCTGCCGCATGCCGCCCCGGCCGAGGGTCCGGATGCCGTCCCGAAGGTCAGCCCGGTCGAGGCCTCGGCGCGCTACCTGGGCCACCTGCGCGATGCCTGGGATGCCCAGCTGGCGGCGAACGACCCCAGCGCTCGGCTCTCGGAGCAGGAGATCCTGCTCACCGTCCCGGCTTCCTTCGACGCCGTCGCCCGCGAGCTGACGGTACGCGCCGCGCAAGCCGCTGGCCTGCCCAAGGTCACCCTGCTGGAGGAGCCACAGGCGGCGTTTTACGACTGGCTCGGCCGCCACAGCCGCGACTGGCGGCGAGTGCTGCAGGTGGGCGATACCGTCCTGGTCTGCGACATCGGTGGCGGTACGACGGATTTTTCGCTGATCTCCGTCGCTGAGACCGAGGGCAACCTGGTCCTAGAGCGGATCGCGGTCGGCGACCACATCCTGCTCGGCGGCGACAACATGGACCTGGCCCTGGCCATGGGCCTGGCCAAGCGACTGGAGCGCGATGGCCACAAGCTTGAGGTCTGGCAGCGACGGGCCCTGCTGCATAGCTGTCGGCAAGCCAAAGAAGACCTGCTGGCGGCCGAGGGGGCGCGCGAGTCAGCGCCGGTGGTCGTGCTCGGTCGCGGCAGCAAGGTCATCGGCGGCTCGGTCAAGACCCAGCTCTTGCGCAGTGACGTCGAGCGCTTCCTGCTCGATGGCTTCTTCCCGACCGTCGACCGCCAAGCCCGGCCGCAGCAGGCTCGACGAGCCGGTCTGCAAGAGATCGGCCTGCCCTTTGCCGCCGATCCGGCGATTACCCGTCACCTCGCCAAGTTTGTCGGCGATCACCGCCTGCCCTCGGCCGTGCTGTTCAATGGCGGCGTGATGAAGAGCCCGGTCTTGCGCCGACGCATCGAGCAGGTGGTCGACACCTGGGCCAGCCAAGGCAAGCTGCGCTCACTTGGTGGCGCCGACTACGATCGGGCCGTGGCGCTGGGCGCGGCCTATTACGGCGTCGTGCGGCGCGGCAAAGGCATCCGCATCCGCGGCGGCACGGCCCGCGCCTACTTCGTCGGGGTCGAAGCGGCCATGCCCGCCATCCCCGGGATGGAGCCTGAGCTGCACGGCCTGTGCGTCGCCAAGCGCGGCATGGAAGAGGGCAGCACAGCCGAGATCCGCGGCCGCGAATTCGGCCTGCGCATCGGCGAGCCGGTGGTGTTTCGCTTCCTCAACTCCTCGACCCGCAAGGGCGATGAGGTTGGCGACTTTGTCGAGGAGATCAGCACCGATAGCGGCATCGCCGAGCTAGCCCCCGTCGAGACAACGCTGGACGCCGGGGCCGGCGAGGCGGCCGGAGCCCTGGTCCCGGTGCATCTGTCGAGCCACCTCACCGAGGTCGGCGTGCTGGAGCTATGGGCTCTGTCGCGCGATGGCAAGCGCCGCTGGAAGCTCGAATACAACGTGCGCGAGCGACCGGCCGGTGTGCCGGGCACCAGCGCTGAGCCCGACGGGTCCAGCGTCGAAGAAGAGCCCGAGCTAGAGATCCAGCTGGGAGAGTAGCCGGTGGCCGCGCGCTTTCTCGTCGGCATCGACCTCGGCACGACCAACTCGGCGCTGGCCTACATCGATACCAGCGAGCGGCCGCGCGTGCTGCGCGACTTCCCGCTGCCGCAGCTCTTGGGGCCGGGGGATGTCGCGCCCCGCCCGACGCTGCCCTCGCTGCATCATCACGTCGGCGAGCACGAGCTGCCGGCCGGTGCCACCCGCCTGCCGTGGACCCCAGCCGGCGCCGCCAGCCCCGACTACGTCGTCGGTGAGCTGGCGCGGACGCAGTCACAGGCGGTGCCCGGGCGGGTGATCGCCTCGGCCAAGAGCTGGCTGTGTCACCCGCGCGTCGATCGCCTGCAGGACATCCTGCCCTGGGGCGCGGCGGCCGATGTGCCCCGCCTGTCGCCGGTCGAGGCCTCGGCCCGCTACCTGCGGCACATGCTGTCGGCCTTCTGCCACGAGCGGAGCTGTACGCTCGCTGAGCTGGAGGTCGTGCTCACCGTGCCGGCCTCGTTCGATGAGGTGGCGCGCGAGCTGACGGTGGAAGCGGCCCGGCGGGCCGGACTGGACCTGGCGCGGCTGACCCTGCTCGAAGAGCCGCAGGCGGCCTTTTACCACTGGCTGTCCGAGCATGCCCGCCTGGGCGAAGAGGTCGAGGCCGGTGACCTGATCTTCGTCTGCGACATCGGCGGCGGCACCACCGACTTCACGCTCATCCAAGTCCAGAAGAGCCAAGAGGGCAAGCAGGGCGAGCGCCGCCTGGGCTTTAGCCGCACCGCGGTCGGCGATCACATCCTGCTCGGCGGCGACAACATGGACCTCGCCTTGGCCCGGCGCGTCGAGGCGCAGCTGCAAGGGGGTGGCGCAAACAAGCTGGGCGCGCACGTCTTTAGCGGCCTGGTGCAGGCCTGCCGCGTGGCCAAAGAAAAGCTCCTCGGCGAGGAGCCGCCCGAGCGCTATCGCGTGCACGTCGCCGGACGCGGCAGTCGCCTGATCGGCGGGGGTGTGCAGGCCGAGCTACAGCGCGCCGAGGTCGAGCAGATCCTGCTCGATGGCTTCTTTCCCCGCGTCGGTCGCGAGGCCGAGCCAGCCCGCAGCCGCGGTGGCCTGACCGAGTTCGGCCTGCCCTATGCCAGCGATCCCGGGGTCACGCGCTACATCGCCGCCTTTCTGCGCCAGCATCAGGCGCGGCCGACGACGGTGCTGTTCAATGGCGGTGTGCTCTGCGCAGCCGGCATCCGCGAGCGCATCCTCGATACCCTGACCGCGATCACGGGCCAGCGACCGCGGGTGCTGACCAACCAGGCGCCGGATCTGGCGGTGGCGCGCGGCGCCGCCTACTACGCCCTGTCCCGCGGTGGCGAAGGCCTGCGCATCAGCGGCGGGGCCGCCCGCGCCTACTACATCGAGGTCGAGACCACCGCCGATGTCCGCACCGATCGACGCCGCACCAGCTTCGTCTGCCTGACCCCGCGCGGTCTGGAAGAAGGCGCCGAGGTCGACCTGAGCAGTCGGCCGTTTGAGCTCCTGACCAATCGCCCGGTGCGCTTCCGCCTGTTCTCGTCGGCCGGTCGGCAGGGCGATCGCCCGGGAGATGTGCTGACCGCTGAGGCCGCCGATGAGCTGAGCGAGCTACCGCCGCTTTACACCGTGCTGCGCCATCCCAAGACCTCGCAGGAGCGACCGCTGCGCGTCACGCTGGGGGCCCGCCTGACCGAGATCGGCACGCTCGATCTGTGGGCGGTCGCCGCGGTCGCCAGTCCCGGGGCTCCGGCCGCGTCTCTCTCCACCTCAGGAGAGCTGGCGATTCCCGACGGCGGGCCACCGCTGCGCTGGCGGCTGCAGTTCGATCTGCGCGGCAGCGAGGGCGGGGGCAGCCGCAGCGCCGCGACCAGCAGCGAGGGCCTGCCTGCCATCCCAGCCGCCGGTCGCAGCAGTGACGCGGCAGCCGCCCTGCCTGCCGATGGGCTGTCCGCCGATCAGGCCGGGCTAATCAGCGCCGCCGTCGAGCATCTGCGCGCGGTCTTCGTCGGTGACGCGGCCGCTGCCACCCTGCCACGCCAGCTATCGACGGTGCTCGGCCCGCGCGAGGGCTGGTCCACCGCCATCTTGCGCGGCCTGTGGGAGGAGCTGAAGCGCCATCGCGAAGCCCGCGGCCGCAGCCCGGCGCACGAGGCCCGCTGGCTCAACCTGGCCGGCTTCTGCCTGCGCCCAGGGTTTGGCTATCCGCTGGATGACTGGCGCGTCAAGGAAGCCTGGCGGGTGTTCAACGCCGGACTGCTCCACGAACGCGACGAGACCTGCAAGCTGGAGTGGTGGATCCTGTGGCGCCGCATCGCGGGCGGGCTGTCGCGAACGCAGCAGGATGAGCTGTGGAAGCGAGTCGCGCCGCTGCTGCTGCCGCAGGCCCGCAAGCCCGACAAGAAGCCGCCCAGTCCGCAGGAAGCCGCCGAGATCTGGCGGGCGGTGGCTGCTTGCGAGCGCATCGACGCCAAAAAGAAAGCTGAGCTGGGCGACGTCCTGATCGGCCTCATCGAGAAGCGACGCACGGAAGCCGCGCTGTGGTCGCTGGGGCGGCTCGGCGGACGCATGCCGCTTTACGGACCGATCGACAACACCGTCGCGCCGGTAATTGCCAGCAAGTGGCTGGCGCGGCTGTTGGCGCTGCCGCTGTCGCCCGAAAAGCCCGCCGAGCGCGCCGCTGACAAATCGACGGACCGTGGGACGCCCAAGGAGGGCCGGGAGCCGGCCCGCGAGCGCGGCGACGAGGCCTACGCGGTGGCGCAGGCCGCCGCTGAGCTAGCCCGCCTGACCGGGGATCGGGTGCGCGACCTCGCCGATCACGACCGCCTGCGCAGCCGCCTCTCGGACTGGCTGCGCAGCGCCGTGCCTGGCGAAGAGGGCGAGCGCCTGGCGCTGGTGGTACGCGAAGTGGTGCCGCGCGAGGAGCGCGAGGAGCGCTTTGCCTTCGGCGACACCCTGCCGACCGGCCTGCGCTTGGTCGGCGACAGCCCAGCCGCAGCGCCCAGCGAGCCGAGCGCGACCTAGGAGCGGCTCAGGGACCGCGGCCGCAGGCGACTGCGAGCGGCAGGGCCGCGCGGCAGCTCGCAGGGGACGAAGGTGCGTCGGAATGGGCGGGAGATAGAGGGGAAGCAGCGCTCGCCCCGGAGAACCCCTGATCGGGCCGGGCAGCGCTCGGGATCTTACTTATCCGTGGTTGTCGCCGTCGGACTTGATGTTCGAGGTCACCAGGCCAAGCAGCTCGGAAGATAGGGCGACGATCTGGCGGGTCTCGTAGCCGTTCATCTTGAGCTCACGAAAAATCGACTTGGCCAGGATCTTGATGGCCTTGTCACGCTCTCCATGCGATGCGTCCGTCATGACGGGGCGGTCCTTGGGTGCGGGGTTTTCGGGCGCTACGACATCGCGCTCATGCTCAGTTGCCGATCGGCTGGCACTAGGGTCGGCGAGCTTCACGAGGAATCCTTCTCTGCGGCTTAGCACAAGGTGCGCCACCTCGGATCCCGACCTAGCGGACGGGGCGCGGGGCGCGCCGAAGACACCGCCATTCTAGGGACAGGGTCCGACATTCACGACACGCACAAATTCTCCGACGGAGAAATCGGCGCATGGGGCCGGTCGAGCGGCTGGCCTGATATCCAGCCCTACGGCATCAGGCAGGCTAGCGCGGTTGCCGGCTGAACCACTGTCACCGACGGTGCGTAGCTGACTGCGCACAAGCCGGCCGCGGCCCGGAGCGCCCCAGACGCACTGCGCAATATTTTGCGCATGGGGGCGTGGTATATGGGCGCCGTGTCCGCCACTGTTGAGCTGTTCTTGCCGCTTTCCGACGTGAATCCGCCCGCTGCGGCGCCTAGCCCCGTGCGATTGCGCACAGCCGCGGCGGCCCGGCCCGCGGACTCGGTCGCTCCGGATGAGAGCATCGCCGAGCACCTGAGCCCGCCACGACCCGAGCGCGGCGCCTGGGAGCAGGCCCTGCGCGAGCTAGCCATCGAGCGAGCGGCGCGCATGGCCGGACTGCCCGCGACGGGCGTGGCCGGCGGCCGTATCCTGCGTCGCGCCCTCGATGCCAGAAAGGGCTTCGCGGTCGGCTATCGCCTGCAGGTCGAGCTCTTTTCCCCCGGCGAGACCGCTGACCAGCCGCGGCCCCATCTGCCGCCGCCCAGTCCAGCCCCGGCGGGCCGCCGCGTGGTGGTGGTGGGCAGCGGACCGGCCGGAACCTTTGCCGCGCTGCGCCTGGCCCAAGCCGGTGCGCAGGTGGTGGTGCTGGAGCAGGGCAAGCCGGTGCAGCCGCGCCGACGCGATCTGGCAGCGATCACCCGCGGCAGCCTGGTCGCCGACTCGAACTACTGCTTCGGCGAGGGCGGTGCCGGCACCTACAGCGACGGCAAGCTGTACACCCGCAGCAAAGACAAGAGCGCCGTGGCCGACGTGCTCTCGACGCTGATCGAGCACGGTGCCGATCCCGAGATCGCCGTCGATTCACGGCCGCACATCGGCAGCAACCGCCTGCCGCAGGTCTTGCTCGGGCTGCGCGAGCACCTGTGCCGCCTCGGCGTTCAGTACGCCTTCAGCGAGCGCGTGCAGGACCTGCTGCTGACCGCCGATGGCCGGCTGGCCGGCGTGCGCTGCGCCTCGGGACGCGAGGAGCTCGGCGATGCCGTTGTGCTGGCGGTTGGACACAGCGCACGCAGCATCTATGAGCTGTGCTGGCGACGACAGATCGCCCTCGAACCCAAGCCCTTTGCCATCGGCATCCGCATCGAGCACCCGCAGCCGCTGATCGACCGCCTGCAGTACGGCCGCGCCTGCGAGCATCCAGCGCTGCCCGCCGCGTTCTATCAGCTGACGGCGCAGGCTGGGGGACGCGGCGTCTATAGCTTCTGCATGTGCCCCGGCGGCTGGGTGGTGCCGGCCGCGACCGAGCCGAGCGGGCTGTGCACCAACGGCATGAGCCTCAAGCGCCGCGACTCGCCGCTGGCCAACGCCGCGCTGGTGGTCAACGTCGACCCCGTCGATGTCGAGCGCAGCATCGGCCAAGCCGGTCCGCTGGCTGGCATCACCTTTCAGCGCGCCGTCGAACAGCGCGCCTTTGCGGCGGGCGGCGGCGGCTTTGTCGCTCCCGCCCAGCGCCTGGCTGATTTCTTGGCCGGGCGGCCCAGCGAGACCGTGCTGCGCAGCACCTATCGCCCCGGCATCGTCCCCGGCGAGCTGGGGGCGCTCTTGCCCCCGTTCGTCGTCGCTGCGCTGCGCGAGGGCATCCGGCTGTTTGAGCGCACCGCCCCCGGCTTCCTCAGCCCCCAGGCCCAGCTGGTCGGCGTCGAGACCCGGACCTCGTCGCCGCTGCGCATCGTCCGTGACGCCGGTCTGATGTCGCCGACGCTGCCTGGGTTGTTTCCGATAGGCGAGGGGGCGGGCTTTGCCGGTGGCATCGTCAGCGCCGCCATCGATGGCCTGCGCGCCGCCGACGCCGTCCTGGCCTACCTATAGCCGGCGGGTCTGGAACCAGGAGGCCCTGCCTGCCCCCCTCGGCGCGCCTCCCCCGCGATGTGTCGTTCAGCAGGGACGCGAACCTAGTCGATCGCGAGGGCTATCGCCGCGACATCGCCGACAGCCCCCTGTGATCGAGCGGCACCGATCAGCGCCTGGACGACCTGCTCGACATCCCGAGCCGAGCCTCTTGCCGAAGACAGAAGCTCGGTGAGCTTGCTCAGGGTGACCGCGCGCCAGAGCCCCACAGAGAGGACAAGGAGCTGATCGCCCGCTTGCACGGGGCCAAGCGGGGGGCTCCACTCTAGCTGGACCTTGCCGTGTAGCTGTGGATCGGACCCCATGGCGCGCGTGTAGACATAGGCGTGCCGATGGGCATAGACGACATCGTGCGGCGTGCCGCGTCGGTGGTCTTCTTCACCGATCAGATGCGGAGCGCTTCTGTAAAGCAGCCGTTCTTCACGCATCAGCATGCACAGCGGACTCCCGACCCAGGCAAAGCGCATGTCCCCTGAATCGACAAACACCAGCCCAAGCGAAAAGGCGGTGTCGCAGACCTCGTCATCGCTGAGCTTGGACCAAGCCGACTCGCCGGCGGCGGCAGCGGCGCTGGCCAGCCCGTCTGTGTCGTATCCCGATGGGGTGGAAAGGAGTGTCTCCTGCAGCTGCCGGGCCGCTAGCTCGCTGGCCTCATAGCCCAGTCCCCAGCTTCCTTCACCGTCGGTCAAGCCCAGCACCGCCTGCGTGGCATTTTCGGCGCAGAACAGCGTCGCCGCTTGCCAGCTTGGGGGGTGCAGGCTGGTGCGATCAGAAAAGCAGGCCGCGGCGCACTTCAGCCTCCGGGGGCCGTTCGAGACGATCCTTTGTAGCGTTCTTTGCATCGGTCGCAGTCCACTTGCCTACTTTGGATCGGTCACGTCGACCAATACCTTGTTGGCCAGGCCGGCATCATAATCGATATGCCAAATTCCCTGGATGATAAGAGGGCCGGTTTTTTGAAATCGGAATACCAACGCGAAATCCTCCGGTTTAGATTTATTTTGATTTGCATAATACATTCTATTATTATTTCTGAAAATTAGAAAAATGCCCTGCGCTCCTTGATATAAGATTGAATTATCAGCAGTAAATTGTTCCATGGCGTCCCAGTCTCTTTGTACTTCTTTCATGCGCGGAATGAGATTTCTAAACAGCCTAGCCTTATCTACATAGTCACCTGTCTGCGCTCGCAGGCGCGTCATCAAGACCCCGAATGCGATGCGGGTATCGGCTTTGCCATTAGGTGGTAAGAGCGGAGCCAGCAGGCGCTCATCCTGCGGCGGGGCGGCCGGCAAGAGTCCCACCACCCGCCCAGGCATGTTCTGGTGCGCGAGCTCAAGCTCTCCTTCGGCGGCCAACAGGGCCTGCACACCCGCCACGCCATTTTGGTGGACAAACCGCTTGCTCGCGTTGCTTTGACCGGCATACTGCGCGGCCCGGTTCAGGGTCGCCTCATCGAACAGCTGCTGCGCCCGCGCCACCCCATCGGGGCCGAGCAGTACGTTGAGTCGGACGCGATCTTTGGATAGGGCTGCCGTCGGATTGGGCCGGGTAAAGGCAGTCGTCCCGGCGCCGGGCGGCGTCGCTGAGCGGATGGAATACCGCAGCAGCATGACGTTCCACAGCAGGCTTGCCCAGCCGCTCGGGCTGCTGAGGTTCTTTTGAAATTCCTCCGGCGACACAACCGCCTGCAGGCCGAGCGCCGCCAAGAATTCCGCGATTAGCATGGCGCGAACCGGATGCGACAGCACGGCGACGGAGAGGCTCGTGGCCAGGCCGCTCTCCAGTCCCGCGCCCACCAGAAGCGGCGCGGCCATAATCACGGCCGGACTGAGGCCCGCGTGTCCGGCCTTTTCAATCGATGTGACGAGCGCCGCCGACTCGACGTTGCCTTCCTGATTTAGCAGCCGCAAAAATGGCTGCGCGACGATGAACTGGCCTATCTCGAAGTTCCACTTGGCAGTGGATATCGGCCCTAGACGCAGCAGGCGCTTCAGCACTTGCACGCTGCCGATCGCGTTTTGGACCAAGATATCCGCGGTGGCGAAGCTTGCTCCTCTGCCCATAAGCTGACGGTCGAAGTTCTTGCCGAACCGCAGCGCCGTCAGCCAGCGCTCGACCTGGGAAAGGATCGCCTGGGCAGCGGCCAGGTTCGGCGGACTGCTGGTCGCCATCCGCTCCGCATTCCGCAGCTCCGCCAGCGCCTCTTCCGTGGTCAGCAGCGGTGGGGTCGCATCGTCCGCCGCCGCCTCCCGCATGATGGCATGGCTGCCGCTTCCGCGCTGTTGCAGGACGTGCGTAAGCTCGTGCGCTAGCCGCGCTCGCCCTGCACCGCTGGTCGGCGCATACTGCGACTCGCCAAACACGATGTGATTGCCCACGGTATACGCGTTCGCGCGCAGCGCGCGGGCCGCACTTGCCGCTTCCTTCCCGTCGTGAATCCTCACTTGCCCAAGGTCAGTCTGAAATCGCTGCTCCATGTCAGCACGGAGCGCCTTGGGCAAAGGACTGCCGCCGCCAGGCACAGCGGCTGGCGGTGTTGCGGCCCTGCCCGACCCAGTGAGGCTCTGCGCCGAGGCATCCCGCGGCCCCCCGCTGTCCGAAAGCACCTGCGCTGCCACCCGACGGGCCGCTACCTCGCTGGCATCGCCGGGCCGGCTCACCCGCAGGTCGGCTGGACCCGGCGCGGTTTCCGCCGGGAAGATCGAAAGGGCACCCAGCGAGAAGCCGCTTCCCAGGGCCTTATTGGCCACCGATGGCGTTCTAGGTCTGGCGAGCGCAGGCTGGAAAGCAGGAGCGATCGTGCCAACTTGCCTAGCCGACTGAGTCGGAAGCTTCTGAGAACTTATGCGCGTTTCCATACTGCCTACTTTGCTGGTTGAGGCGGTCAAGCAAGCGAGCCGCCCACGCGTTATCTCGAAAACAACCGAAAACGGTCAAAGAAGGCTAATTTGTACATTAACACACTATTAGCGTGTTGAGATATCGCTCTTATGTTAGTGAAATCCCTGGTTTTTCTCTGTGACTGATGCGCGTTGCGGACGATGGCAACCTTGGCCGCGAATTTTCACTGCCCACCGAAGCAGGCTCGGTCACGGCTCCCTCAGCAGCCCCGCGCGGCTTCAGAAGAATGGCTCTTTCCGTGCGCTGGGCATCGGCGCGATAGTCAGAGGATGGCTCCGCAAGCTCCCCGCCCCGCTCTCGGTTTCTTCCATGGGCTGCGCACGGTGCCGCGCGCGCTCGACGTGCTGCAGGCGGTGCCGCGGCTCCTGGGCTGGCTGCTCATCCCGCTCGCGCTGACGCTGATCCTCGACGGGCTGGTGCTGCGCTACGGCCTCGGCTGGCTGCACGGACACCTGCGCGCGCTGCTGCCGCAGCAGACGCTGGGCGTGCTGCTCGACATCCTGGCCGGGATCCTGCTGGTGATCATCTTGGCCTGGACGTTCAGCTTCGTCTTTCTGGCGTTCTGCGAGCTAGTCGTCGATCAGGTCTCAGAAGGGGTCGAAGAGCACCTGACCGGCCAGGCGGGCAGCGCCGCCGGACTGGGCAGCCTGCTGCGCGGCCTGCTGTTTAGCCTGCTGCAGTCGATGTTCGCGGCGACGCTGGGACTGCTTGGACTGCTGCTCAACCTGATCCCGATCCTCGGCACGCTGGCCTCGCTGGGGCTGTCGGCGCTCTTGCTTGGCTATGGCTTCTTCTCGGTCTCGGCCGGGCGCAAGGGGCTGTCGCTGTCGCAGCGCTTGTCGCTGCTTTGGGCCCACCTTGCGCCGGTGCTGGGGCTGGGCTCGGCGGTCATGCTGATCAACCTGATCCCGGTGCTTAACCTCTTGGCTCTGCCGGTCTTCGTCGTCGCTGGAACGATCTTGTTTCTAGATGTGACGCTGCCGCCGCCCAAGCCCCCTGCGCCGGCTGCGGGCGGAGCGGAAAACCCGGCCCAGCCAGGCTAGGCTGCCTGCATGTCCTTCCTCCACGCTCCTCGTCCCCGACCCCGCTCCCGTGGCTGGCCAGCGGTGTTTGGGCCCGGCCTAGGGCTGGCGCTGTGGGCGGTCACGCTGTGGCCCCCGGCGGCCCGAGCCGACATCTGGTCGTATGAAGAGAACGGCGTCATTCACTTCACCAACATCGCGCCGAGCGGGGCTGGTGCCCATCGCTTTCGCGTCGAGTGGAAGAGCGGGCCGGGCAAAGCCGCGGTGATTTCGGGATCGAGCAGCGGCGGCGTGGCGGGCTGTGACAAGTCGCGCGCCGATGTCGTGCCCTCGCGCGATACCAGCCGCGAGCGCTACCACCGCTACGATCCCTTCATCGCCGAAGCCGCGCAGGTCTATGCCCTGCCCCCGGCTCTCATCCGCGCCATCATCCACGTCGAGTCGGACTACGATCCGCAGGTCGTAAGCTGCGCCGGAGCGCGCGGCCTGATGCAGCTTATGCCGGACGTCGAAAAGGAGCAGCGGGTCAGCGATGTCTTCGATCCGCGACGCAATATCCTGGGCGGCTCACGCCTGCTGCGGCTGCTCGCCAATCGCTTTCACGGCGATCTGGTGCTGACCATCGCCGGCTATCACGCCGGAGCGGGCGCCGTCGAAAAATACAGCGGCGTGCCGCCCTACGAGACAACGCAGCGCTACGTCTACGCCGTGCTGCAGCGCTACCAGAGCTACAAGGGGGCCACGCCGCCCAGCGTCCCGGCCAGTGAGCCGGCCGGCCGGCCGTAGCCGGGCGGGCTCAGCCGGCGCCGCCCAGCCACTCGGCCCCGTCGGCAGAAAACTCTTTCTTCCAGATCGGCACCTCGACCTTGAGGCGCTCGATGGCCTGACGGCAGGCGGAAAAGGCCTCGGCGCGATGCGGAGCCGAGGCCGCCACCAGCACCGCCAGGTCGCCGATCGCCAGGCTGCCGACGCGATGGATCACCGCGAGGCGGGCACCGGCGATGCTGGCCTCGATCTCGCTGCAGATCGTGGTCAGCGAGCGCACGGCCATGCTGTCGAAGGCTTCGTAGTCAAGCCGCACCACCTGCTTGCCCTGGTTGTGATCGCGAACCAGGCCGATAAACAGCACGACGCCACCCTGCCCCGGACCGCGCACCGCGGCCAGCGCCTCGCCCGGATCAAGCGGCTGCTGGCTGATGCGGCAGCGCGGCGGCGCAGTTGGGCCCGACTCTGCCTCGGCCGCCGAGCCCCCGGCTACAGGTGGCAGCAGCGCTAGCTCATCGCCGTCAGCGAGCGGAAAGTCGGCCGGCACCAGGGTCTGGTTGACCGCCAGGAGCAGGCTCTTTTCGATCCCCGCCAGGACCTCGTTTTGTTGCGCCAAGCGGGCCACGGCATCGCGGACCAAGCTGCCATCGGGCAGCGTCAGCGTCTCTTCGCTCCGTCGCAGGCGCTCGCGCAGGAGCGCGAAGTACAGGACGCGTACGGCGATGGACATCGCAGCGACCTACTACCAGCCCGAGGGAGCCGGCTTCTTCTCTTCTTTGTTTTCCTTCTTGGCCGGCGGCTTCTTGGCATCGGCCTTCTCAGCCGGCTTCTTGTCGTCTTTGCCCGCCTCACCGGCCAGCACCAGCGACGGCGAAGCAGCAACCAAAAGCAGCAGAGCAGTGCGGGTAAACAGCTTGTTCATGGCGTCTCTCCTGTGTGTGCTGTGGGGCCGCGCTCGCCGACCTGAAGCCGGTCGCCCGAGCCGCCCCAACGTGGGAGGGCAGACAGTACGACAAGTCAGCGGCCAGCGGGCGGGCGAAAGCGGCGCTGCGGTGGCTAGGGCAGGACTTGGCCGGCGTCGCTGTCGAGCACGCCGTCGCTCTGGGCGCGGGCAAGGAGCTTGCGCGCCTTGTCGGCGTCCTTTTCCGGCACGGCCAGGAAGTAGGCCCCGACTTCAGAGCTGGGAGCAGGCAGGGCGTGAATCACGCGATCGCGACGCACCACAGCCAGGCCCGCCGGCCCCAGGACCTCGACGGCAGCGCGGTCGGCTTCAAGGATGTGGGCAGCGCGATAGACCTCGGCGTACGAGACCTCAGCAGGGGACTTGGTCGACATGGCAGTGTCCTTTCCCGCCCCGCCCTACTGCCCGGCCGGACGCGCCGTCTGCGCGGGGGCAGGCGACGGCGCCGCGGCGGGAGCAGCCGGAGGCGGCGGAATGGTGATGTCCAGAGTGTTCACCGGCCCCAGGCCGAGGCTCGACAGCGGCGCATCGAAGTCAGCCGCCTTGCCGACCACCAGGACCGCAAAGCCGCCGGGATTGAGGTACTTGGCGGCCACTCGCTTGACGTCGTCGAGTGTGATCTTGCCAATCTCGGCCTGGTACTTGTCGTAGTAGTCGGCCGGGTAGCCGTAGAAGTCAAAGCCCATGCGGGTGCGCAGCACGCGGGTCTTGCTGTCGATCTTAAAGACGAACGAGTTGAGGATCGCCTCTTTGGCCTTGGTCAGCTCGTCGGCGGTCGGCGGTCGCGCGCCCAGCATGGCGTTTACTTCTTCGAACAGCGCCTGCACGGCGCGCACGGTGTTCTTGCTGGCCGTGCCCATCGACAGCCGGTACAGCGCCGGATAGCCCCAGTCGAGGCCAACGCCGCCGCGGACGTTGTAGGCCAGCGCTTTTTTGCTGCGGATGTTGGTAAACAGGCGCGCGGCAAAGCCACCGCCGAGGATCTCGTTCATCACCTCGATGGCGTAGGCGTCGGGGTTCTTGCGCGTCGTGCCTAGCTGCACCAGGCGGATGCTGCTCTGGTTGACGTCGTCTTTGTTGACGAAGTACAGGCCGGGCTTGGTCGGCACAAACGGGAGGTTGGCCAGCTGAGCCTGCGGACCGCGCGGCCAGCCGCCAAACAGCGCGCGCAGCTTGCTGGTCATCACCGCCGGATCAAAGTCACCGGCGACGCCGAGCATCATGTTATTGGGGTGCACGCGGGTCCGATGCCAGGCCAGAAGATCCTCGCGCGTCACCGCCGCCACCGTCGCGTACTCAGCTTGGCGAGCGTGCGGGTGAGCAGCGCCTAGGGCCAGCTTTTCCGCCTCGCGCTCGGCGATCTCCATCGGATCGTCGTTGCGGCGCGAGATCCCGGTGGTCAGCTGGCGCTTGGCCAGGTCGAGCTTGTCGGCCTGAAACTGCGGCGCCGCCAGCATCTCGATGATCAGGCCGATGACGTCGTCGAAGTCGTTCTTGTGGAAGTTGGCCAGCAGGTTGACGCTGTCCACCTCGTCGTCCCAGCGCAGGGTAGCGGCGCGCGCGGCCAGGAAGTCATCGACCTGATCGCCGGTCTTGGACTTCACGCCGCCCGAGCGCAGCGTCTGCGCGTACAGGCTGGTCAGCCCGACCTTGTCGGCCGGCTCATCGCGCGAGCCCCCGACGACGCTGGCCATGACCGTGATCAGCGGTAGCTCGGGGTTGGGCTGCAGGTAGATCGACAGCCCGTTGTCGAGCTTTACGACGCTTGGCTGCTGCGGCTTAAAGTCGCGCAGCGGCGGCGCCTTGATGTTCTTCCAGTCGCTCTGCACCGGACCGGCCAGACCCACCGAGGTCCAAAGACACAGCGGCAGCGCGCTCAGCGCGACCAGCGCCAGCCAGCCCGGGCGACGCGGCGCCGGCGAAAGAGAGCGATTCGAGAGCGGACGATTCATGGCGTACCTCGCTTGCCGGTGGCAGCACCGGGCTTGCCGGCGGTGCTTTCGATCCAGGCGGCGGTGCGGTTGCTGTCGATGAACACCTGATTGGCCACGCGACGGATGTCTTCTTTGCTCACTTTTTCGATCTCTTCGACGTTGCGGAAGACCTGCCGCCAGTCGCCGTAGCGCTGCTGTGCCTTGGCGAAGCCGATGGCCAGGCCCTGGTTGTTCTCCAGGCCGCGCAGCAGGTTGACCTTGGCCCGCGTCTTTACCATGCGCAGCTCATCGTCGGTGACTAGCTCGTTCTTCAGCCGCTCTAGCTCGCGATGGATGGCGACGCGCAGCTCGGGCGCGACGTGGCCGGGCGTCGGGATGGCGTAGACCAGAAACAGGCTGGCGTACTTCGATCCCGGGAAGGTCGGCGAGCCCTGCGCCGCCGCGGCGATCTTCTGATCGCGGACCAGGGCGCGATACAGCCGCGAGGTCGGTCCGGCCGACATCAGATCGGCGATGGCGTTGTAGACGGCGTTATCGGGGTGGCGATAGTCGGGACGGTGATAGGCCTCGGCGTAGATCGGCTGCGCCTTGGCCTTCATCACCACCGTGCGCTCGACGAACTGCGGCGGCTCATCGCTGCCCAGCGGAGCCGGCTTTTCGCCCTTGGGCAGGCGGCCAAAGTACGACTCCATGACCGGCAGCACGACCGGCGCCTTCACATCGCCGACCAGCGCCACCACCATGTTGGCCGGGACGTAATACTTCTCCCAGAACTTGAGGGCATCGCTGGCTGACCAGGTCTGCAGATCGGCCGGCCAGCCGACGACCGGACGGCCGTAGGGATGGGCGGTGAAGGCTGCGGCCAGGGCCTGCTCGATCAGGCGGCCGATCGGGTTCGAATCGGTGCGCATGCGCCGCTCTTCGTTGACGACGTCGCGCTCCTGATAGAACTGCCGCATCACCGGCCGCTTCATGCGCTCGGACTCGAGGTAGGCCCACAGCTCGACGCGGTTCGAGGGCAGCGAGTAGAAATAGCCGGTCTCGTCGGTGTTGGTGAAGGCGTTCAGGCCCGTCCCGCCGACCCGATCGACGATCTCGCCGAACTCGTTTTGCACCACGAACTTCTCGGCGTCTTCCATCGCCTTGCGCCAGGCTTTTTCCAGCTCGGCGACCTTGGCCTCGTCGCGGCCGTAGGGCTTGCGGCGCTCGGCATCGTAGGCCAGGTAGGCCTTCTCGACCTTGTCGATTCCGCCCTTTTCCGCCGCAAAGTTGTTGGTGCCGATGCGGTCGGTGCCCTTAAAGGCCATGTGCTCGAACATGTGCGCCATGCCGGTCTGGCCGACGCCTTCCTGCGCGCCGCCGACATCGACGTGGGTAAAGTACGACAGCACCGGGGCCTCGGGCCGCTCGACGATCAGCAGCGTCAGGCCGTTGGCCAGCTTCTTGACCGTGGTGCGCTTTTCGAACGACGCGATGTCCTGGGCTTGCGCCTCACCGGCGCTGGCCAGGCTGCACAGGACGGCCCCGCCAAGCAGCAGCGCGGCGATGGTAGCTCGCTGGCTGCGGGACGGCCGTGCCCAGGTCTGAGAGGACTTTTGGTTCATGGACTCTCCTCGTGGAATCTCCTCGAAAACTCGGTACCGACAGCGGCCGACGGGAACGCCGGACACCCAGCCAGCGACGCAGCGCGGGCTCGCCGGGAGCCTGCGCTGGCCTCCGCCGGGGCGGCGGCAGTGTAGCCGCAGGGCGCAGGCAAACGCATCCCTATTTCGCGCCGCCGGGCCAGCCGGGGGTCGGCAGTGGCGGACGATCTGACAGCTGGGCCGGCCGCCGCTGCCTGGACTTCGTCGCCAGCTGGATGCCGACCGCCGTCCAGTGCGACCGGATTTCCGCCCCTGGGCCCGGGGCTGCGCGGTATGATCAGCGCGTGCGTGCTCTCGGATCAGAGTGGGCCCGGCGGCCCCTAAGCAGGCGGGTCGGTGTCGGGCTGCTGCTGCTCGGCGGCCTGCTCTCCGCCGACGATGCCGTGGCCCGCAGCAAGAAGAAGCCGCGCGAGACGACGCCCGAGCAGCCGACCACGGCGGGCGGCATGCCCTCCCCGCTGGTCGATCCCATGGAAGCCGAGCACTCGGCTCCGACGGGAACTGGTAGCAGCGGGCAGCCCGCTAACGGCGGCACGCCGAGCAGCCAGCCCAGCAGCTCAGGCGGGGCCAGCAGCAGCAGCAGCTCAGGCGGCAGCAGCAGCTCAGGCGGCAGCAGCAGCAGCTCAAGCAGCAGCTCAGGCGGCAGCAGCTCAGGTGGCGCAGGCGGTGGCGCCAGCGGCGGCGAGAACGGCCAGTTCAACAAGGCCGGCCGCTTCATGGCCAACCTTAAGCTCGGCCCGGCGATCTGCGCCTATACCTGCACCGCGCACGAGGGCGCGCTGGTCGTCGATCTCGGCTGGTCGATCCTGCCCAACAAGAACGCCTACGTGCTGATTCCGCTGCAGTTCCAGTTCTCGACCACCACCACCGCGGTCATCGCGCCGTTTGGCTTTCAGTACGACGTGCCCATCTCGCGCATCCCCGGCCTGTACCTGTATCCCCGCTTGAGCATCGGCTACGCCGCCCTCCTCGACAGCTCGACCGGCGTCACCACCACCACCCACGCCGGCATCCTGCTGCCCGAGCTAGGCGCCAAGTTTATCCTGCGCGGCCGCTTCAACTTCGGCGGCGAGCTCTTCAGCCTGCCGGTCCTGTTTGGCCGCGGACCGTTCGGCGGCTTCGTCGACGTCTTCTATCGCATCCTCGTCTACGCCGGTATCAACTTTTAGCATCCGAGAAAGGATTCCGCCGTGTCAAACGAGCAGTGGATGTATTCGTTCACTAAGCGCAAAGATATTGGCCTAGTCGATATTACCATACCAGCCAGTCATGATGCCGGGGTATCTGACGACGATTATTATGCCTATACCAAGCTAAGCTCCACCAACGACACCATCGCTCAGTCGGGAAACATTCAAAAGCAGTTAGAGGCAGGCTCGCGGTTTTTTGATTTAAGAATTGGCCGATACCAGAATCAGCTGCATACGTTTCACGGGGAAGGCGTATTTGGCAGCATCGGCGGTGGCTGGGGACAGTCGGCTCGCTCTATTTTTGAACAGGTTGACGAGTTCTTAGAGTGGTATGATAGCGAAATCGTCATTCTTCGTATCTCACACACCGAGGCCAACCTCGCCGTACACACCCTGCTCGGTCAGGTAATTGACAAAGATCGTCTGTTCAAGTGCGGCCCAAACCAGAACCTGGCCTGGGTGCCCCTCAGTGAAATGAAGGGAAAGTGCCTGGCGATCTTTGACTCTGACGCGCTGCCCAACGCCAATCCCCAGGGCGGATTCCATCGCTTCGTCAAGTACGATGAAAATATGGATACGATTAAGGGGCTGGCGATCTGCGGCAAATATGCCGGTATTATGGCGGGCCTGCGAAAGATGGTGCGGACTACGCTAACCAGTGGCAATGAGCACGGCGAGCACAATCCGTTTGCGCGACACGATCACCTATTTATGCCCTATTGGCAGCTGGCCTTCAATATCCGACAGAAGGCGCTAGCCAAGGCCGATAAATCGCGGCCTGGTCTCACCTATCTCGACGATGATGGCGGGACGCATTATAATCTTGACTATCTCCTAAATACCCATCTCGGCTTCCCTTCGGCGCCGGTCAAAAACGACAAAAACCAAAGCCCAATTAGCAGCGGGGCACGCGTTAGTACACGCCTGAAATTTCGTCCCAATATTATCAATCTTGATTTTGTTAATAAAGATGTCTGCGATAAAATAATTGCCTTTAACGATACCCTGCTGCCGCGGCAGTAGGTCGTCGTCCCCTCACAACAGCCCCTGGCTGCCCAGGCAGCGGCGCAGCTCCTGGCCGGCGCTGGAGCCCTGGCGGAAGAACACCGGCGGGCGGCCGATCGGGGCGGCAACCCGCTGCAGGCCGGGACCCAGCTCCTGACCGCTCCACAGCGCGACCCAAGAGCCGGCCGGCAGGTAGGCGCTGACCTGGCTGACCCCGGGATCCAGCACCGGCACCACCATGAAGTCGGCCCCGACCATGAACTGCTGGTGATCCATGCGGCGGAAGGCCGGGTCGGCGGGGTAGTGCAGGTAGGGGTGGCGGACGATCGGCCAGCCGCGCTGGGCCGCCTCGGTGACGAGCTGTCGTCGGTAGGGCTGCCAGCAGGCGTAGACCTTGGCCATGCGCACGAACTGGGCCAGAGTCTCCTCGTCGCTGTCGAGCTGCCAGTTGTCGTCGGGTCGGTTGCCCTCGTGGGTGCGATAGACCGGGCTGAAGGCGGCGAGCTCGGCCCAGCGCAGCTCCAGCTCTTTGCTGCGGACGTAGTCTTTGATCGGGCTGCGGATCGTCGTGTAGCCACCGAGGTCGGAGTGGTTAAACGCAAAGCCCGAGATGCCCGAGGAGAGCAGACCAGTGACCGCGGTCTTGATGCCGTCGTGCTGATCCCAGCTGACCAGCTGGTCGCCGAGCCAGAACAGCGTGGCGTAGGCCGGCGAGCGGGTATACCCCGAGCGACTAAAGAACGTCGCGCTGTCGCCAAGCTGCGCTTCCTCGATGGCCTCGCGGTTAAGCTGGGCCCACAGCTCGGGATAGGCATTGTGGTGGGCCAGCGGATCGACGGGGTCGGCAGTGACGCCGTCAAAGGGGAAGCCCTCGCCGAAGTCAGCCATCCAGCCGCGCGCGCCGATGCCGATGAGCTCCTTTTTGATCACCTCCTTGAGCCAGGTCCGCGCCGAAGGCTGGGTCAGGTCGACCAGGCCGGCCGAGAAGCTGGTGTTCTTGATCAGGTAGGGCTGACCATCGGCCCGCTTGACCAGATAGCCCCTGGCTTGCGCCTCCTTGTACAGGCTGCGATAGCTCTCGCCCTGCTCGCCGCGGCGCTCTTCGACGTCGACCAGGAAGGGGTTTATGTAGGTCAGGACGGCGATGCCCTTGGCGCCCAGCTCAGCGACAAGCTGGGGCCAGCCGGGATAGCGCTTGGCGTCCAGCGTCCAGTTCCACCACAGCTGCTTGCCAAAGCTGGTCCGGCGCTGACCGACCCAGTCCTGCAGCCAGAAGGCGGCGATCGGCGTGCCGCGCGCCTCAAGCTTGGCCAGCGTCTGCCGCACTCTGTCGCTGCCGCCCTGCATGCCGATGATCGCGCCGCGCGTCACCCACTCTGGCAGCGGGCGCATGCGGCCGATGATCGCGGTGTAGTTTTCGATCAGCGCCAGCGGACTTTGGCCCGCGATCAGCCGCCCGATCATGCGGTCGGCGTACAGCTCGACGATGGCCGCCTCGTCCCGGCGCAGGTCGAACACGGCGTAGTGATGCGTCTGTAGCATCAGGCTCTTGTTGTCGCTGGTGATGTAGTGGGGCACGCCGGCGTACGAGGTGTGCCAGCTGCCGCCGGCGCCGTCGTTGGTCAGGTCAGCGCCCAGGGTCAGCGGCTGCACGCCGCGGCCAACCCCCTGCTCGGACACCAGGATGGGCAGCCGGCGTCCCTTCTGGTTGAAGTAGGTAAACTGCGCGCCGAAGCCGTAGAAGCCCTCGGCGGCATGCGAGGCGGCGATGAGATAGGTGCGGTTCAGCCCGGTCGGCCCGGCGGTGAGGCGGAGGTCAAAGACGAGATCCTCGCCCTGCCCCGGCCGGAAGCTCAGGCGGTAGCGGGCCGCCCCCCGCGGACAGGCCAGCGTGCCCCAAAAGGCGATGCCGCCCTCGTCCGGCTCCAGCCCATCGAGGGTCTGCTCCGTGCAGCGCGACAGCACCTGCGAGCGCACGCTGGCCATGCCGCGCGCCTCGTGAAAGCGGTCCTGGCTGTGCGCCGCCGCGACGAAGGCGCGACCGGGGATGGACGCGAAGCTGACCTGCTGCGTCTCGACCGCGCGGACGATCAGCCGCGGCTGCTCCTGGCCGACCAGCTCGACGACAAACCGGCCGACCCGCTGCCTCTGGCCCACAAGTCCCGCTGCCACCGTCAGGCGCCCATAGGGCTCGGCTTCCCACAACACCGCGTCCTTGACCCACCACGCGCCGCCGAAGACCCCGGCCAGGGTCCCGCCGAGGATCAGCGCGATCAGCGACTTCTTCATGCCAAGCTCCCTTGTCGGCTGTTGCGACTTAGATGACGGCCACGGCCTAGCCTGAGCACCGTCCATCGCCGGCGTTCCTCCGCGTGTGCAGCGCGGCCTGTCTGCTCTCTGTGTGTACAGCGGATCGCCCACCGACCGTGGGCGATTCTGCGATCGGTGCTGCATAGCCCGCTGACCGGCGACGCGGCCGCGTCCTGGCCGTGGTGTGACCCGGCTCTGCCGCAAGCCAGCGAGGCTGGCCAGCCGGCCTCTCGCGCCATCGTGTCCGCCATCCTTCGCTCCATCGTGCGCGCCATCACTTTGCTGCCGAGGTCGGCGAGGCGGCGATTACGATGGGCGCATGGACACCCTGCGCGTGCTTTCGATCAACATCTGGAATCGCAGTGGGCCGTGGGAGGCGCGGCTGCCGCTCCTCCGCGCCGGCTTGGCCACCGAGGCAGCCCACATCGTCGGCCTGCAAGAGGTGATGTGCATGCAGGGACCGCTCGGCACGCTGAGTCAGCTCGACGAGCTAGCGCCGCCCCACAGCAGCGGACCGGGCGAGTCGGCGAGCTATCCCCACCGCGTCTACGCGCCGGCCTGGACCCTCGATGCCGACAGCGGCTTTACCATGGGCAACGCGCTCTTGTCGCAGTTCCCGATTGTCGACACGCAGCAGACGCTGCTGCCCAACCCCATCGGTCACGAGACGCGCTCGCTGCTGTACGCGCTGTGTCAGACGCCGCACGGCCTGCAGCCGGTCGCCGTCACCCACCTCGACTGGCAGCTCGATCTGTCGCATGCCCGCTGCGCGCAGGTGTCGTTCATCGTCGATAAGCTCGCCGAGTGGCTGGCGCCGCATCGCCAGGCCCGCGCCGAGCTCCTGCCCGCCGTGCTGCTCGGCGACTTCAACGCCGAGGAGCCGAGTGACGAGATCCGCTTCCTGCGCGGCTATCACGCCCTGCCCTCGCCCAGCACCGGCCGGCTGCGCGGCAGCTACTTCAACGACGCCGTGCTGTTCACCGCCGGCGACGCCGGACCGACGTTTTCCCGCGACAACGTCTTTGCCCGCCGCGAGCGCGAGCCGTCCCGCCGCATCGACTACATCTTCGTCGAGCCCCCCGACCGCTTCGGCCGCGGCCTGCCCCTGTCCGGCCGCCGCTGCTTCCTCACCGCCGTAGACGGCGTACACCCCTCCGACCACTTCGGCGTCGTCGCCGACCTGAAGCTCGCCGCGAGCCAGTAAGCCCCGCGGACCCGGCTGACTTAGGACCCGAGGTGGCGCAGCATGACCGGGCTGGGCCCAGCCTTGCGGTTGTCGATCTGGGCGGTGGCGAAAAAGTAGCGCCGCTCAGAGCCCCACTTGCCGTACAGCGGCGCGGCGATGATCACCAGGAACTCGTCGACACAGGTCTCGGCATCGCTGGGGCTCTTGTCGTGCAAGCGATAGCTGGCGCCGCTGTAGATGATGCGCACCCAGCCGTTTTCGCGCGGTCGCAGATAGAAGTCGCGCGGCCGGACGGCAAACGCGGCGGGAATGCGCCCCAGCGCCACCCCAGCCTCAAGCGAGCCCAGCCCATCGACAAAGGCGCTGTACGCCTCGCCCAGATCGTCGTCCGAGCTGGCCAGCGCCTGCCCCAGCGCCTGCTCGACCCGCCCGACCTGCTTGCTGCCGCGACAGGGTGGCGGCTTGGCCCACAGCAGCGACGGGGAAGCAAGCACCAGCCAGAGCGGAAGCAGCAGACGCAGCATGCCTCAGTGTAGCGCCCGCGGAGGCGACGTGGGCAGGCCGCGGCGGCCGGGGCGGGGTTACTTCTTTTTGCCCTTGCCGGCCTTCTTGGCAGCGGCAGCGGCGGCTTCGGCTTGCTGCTTGGCTTGGTCTTCGCGGATCTGCGTCGCCGTCGTGCAGCCCTGCTGGTTGCCGAGGGTGCAGGCCTGGTCGAGGAAGCCGAGGGCCTGCGGCAGATCCTGGGCGCCGTCGAGTCCCTTGGCGTAGATCAGGCCAAGGTTGAAGCAGGCGAGCGCGGCCTTTTTGCCGCAGTGGTCGGTGAACATCGCCTTGGCCTTGGCGCGGTCAGGCTCGCCGCCCTCGCCGTTTAGCAGCATGGCCGCCAGGTTGACGCAGGCCGTGGCCTCGCCGCCGTCGCAGGCCTTGCCGTAGTAGGTGCGGGCCTTGGCCAGATCAGCCGGGCCGCCGTCGCCGGTCGCGAACATGACGCCAGCGTTGGCGCAGCTATCGAAAAAGTCGGGGCCACAGGACTTCTCGAAGGCGCTGCGGGCCCGCGGCTTGTTGACGGTGGCGCCCTCCTGGCCGTGGAAGCGTAGCTGGGCCTCGATGGCGCAGGACAGAATCAGGCCCTTGTCGCAGGCCTTGCCGTGAAAATCAGCCGCCTGGTTGCCGTCCTTGGGCACGCCGCCCTGGCCCTGGCGAAAGATCTCACCGACGATGTTGCAGGCCTTGGGCTCGATCTCGCAGGCCTTGGGCAGGAAGCGCGCGGCGCGCACGAAGTCCTTGCCCTGATGGGCGCGCGCCCCCTTGTTCAGGCAGTCTTTGGCGTCGCCACAGGTCTCGGGAGGAGCGGGAGCAGCGGCGGGTGCCTGCGCCTGCGCCAGCCCAGCCGAGCCAGAAAGAACGAGCACGGCGAGCAGCGGGCCGCCAGCCAGGAAATCGGGAAGAAAGCGTCGCATGGTGTGAAGGTGCATGTGCGCTCCTGCGCTTAGTAGGCCTTGGCCATGATCACCCGCTGCGACGAGGGCTGGCCGGTCAGGATGCAGCGGCCAGGACCGCGCGCGGCCTCCGGAATCTGCTCGGAAAACGGGATGCAGCGGATGGTGGTCTCGAAGCGGCGCGACAGCTCTTCCTCGTGCTGCGGCGTGCCGGCGAAGTGAACCCAGGCAAAGCCGCCGCCCTCGTGCTTGAAGAACTGCTCGAAGTCTTCCAGCGTGTCGATGACGCGGGTGCGGCGATCGCGCATGGTGCGGGCTCGCTCGTAAAGCGCGCTCTGCAGCTCGTCGAGCAGCGCGCGCATACCGGCGATCGCTTCGCCACGCGGCACAAACGCCTTCTTGCGCTTGCGCAGCTCTTCCGGCGACTCGCCTGCCCGCTCTTGCACGAAGCGCCGCACGACGCACAGCACGCCTTTTTCCAGATCCTTGGGGCCGATCTCGATGCGCACCGGCACGCCCTTCATCTCCCACTCATAGAACTTGGCGCCGGGCTGCAGCGTGTCGCGATCGTCCAGCTTGACCGACAGGCCCTGCGCGCGCAGCTCGGCCCGCACCTTGTCGGCTTCTTCCAGCACGCGGGCCCGCTCATCGTCCTTGCGATAGATGGGCACGATGACGACGTGAATCGGCGCCAGCTTGGGCGGCAGGATCAGGCCATTGTCGTCGCTGTGCGTCATGATCAGAGCGCCGATGAGCCGCGTCGAGACGCCCCAGCTGGTGGCGTAGACGTACTCGAGCTTGCCCTCGCGGTTGAGGAACTTGACGTCGGCGGCCTTGGAAAAATTCTGTCCCAGGTAGTGGCTGGTGCCGGACTGCAGCGCCTTGCCGTCCTGCATCATGGCTTCGATGCACTGGGTGTCGAGGGCACCGGCGAAGCGCTCGCCCGGCGTCTTGTGGCCCTTGATCACCGGCACCGCCATCACCGTCTCGGCGAAGTCGGCATAGACATCGAGCATGCGCCGCACTTCCTCGCGCGCCTCGGCCTCGCTGGCGTGGGCGGTGTGCCCTTCCTGCCACAGGAACTCGGCGGTGCGCAGGAACAGCCGAGTGCGCAGCTCCCAGCGCACGACGTTGGCCCACTGATTGATCAAAAGCGGCAGGTCGCGATAGCTCTGGATCCAGTTGCGATAGGCGTTCCAGATGATGGTCTCGCTGGTCGGACGGACGATCAGCGGCTCTTCCAGCTTCGACTCGGGATCGACCTGCACCGATCCGTCGATCGACTTCAGGCGATGGTGGGTGACGACGGCGCACTCTTTGGCAAAGCCGGCGGCGTGCTCTTCTTCGCGGGCCAGAAACGACAGCGGGATGAACAGCGGGAAGTAGGCGTTCTGGTGCCCGGTCGCTTTGAAGCGATCGTCGAGCTCGCGCTGCATCTTTTCCCAGATGGCGTAGCCGTGCGGGCGAATCACCATGCAGCCGCGCACCGCGCTGTAGTCGGCGAGCTCAGCCTGCTTGATGATGTCCAGATACCACTGGCTGTAGTCCTGGCTGCGGGGCGTGATCGAGGGGGAATCGCTCTGCTTGGCGGCCGGCGCAGCGCCACCTGGCGTCTTCGAAGGTTCCTGTTTGGCCATGGGGTCGGGAATCTATCACAACCGCTCAGCCGCGAGCGCGGACGGCGGCCACGTGCCAGGTCGCTCCTAGACCCTCATAGATGCGCTGCGCGCTCTGCCGGTGGGACTGCGTCGCCGTCGGATCCAGGCTGGCCGGTCGGCGGCGCAGAGACGGCCAGCGCTGCCCAAGGAGCGCCAGGGCCTCGTGCGCTTCCGCCTGATCGAAGGGCATCTGCAGCGCTAAGGCAGTACGCAAGGCGCTGGCGAGTGCGACATACGCGGTCGGAAAGTCGCCGGCGCGCAGCGCGACCTGGCCGCGAAACAGGGCCGCGGCCGGCCGGGCCAGCGGATTGGCGCGAGAGTAGCGTTGCAGTCGCTGCGCCAAGCCCCGCACACCCGCATCTAGCTCAGCGATGAGCTCGGGGCGGAAGCTGGCCGGCTCCGCCGCCGCCCGATCGAGCCAGGACAGCCCAGTGTCGATAAGGACGCGAAAGCAGACCAGGAGACCCGGGACGGTGATCTTGCTGGCCAAAAGCGTGGCGATGGTTGGCCGCAAGAGCTCGGCGCACCCGACGAGCTGGCCCTGGCGCAGGCGAAGCTGGGCTCGCAGCGCATCGACCGCGCAGCGCGCTGCCAGATCCATGGCGTCCTTGACTGCCTCGGCTGCTTCCGCGAGCTCCAGGTGGGCCCGCCCAAGCTCGCCCATGCGCAGAAAGAGCATGGCATTGATGGCCAGCGCCCAAGCCAGCTGCTGCACATGGTGGCCCTCGCGTGCCAGCTGCGCGATCGCTTCGCCGTCCTGCAGCGCCGTCGGAAACTTGCCCAGGTGCAGGTAGCTCATGCGGCGAACGATCAGGCTGGCCATGCGCAGCGGACCGTCTTTGAGCTGGGCCGCGGCCCGCACCGCCACCGAGCTCTGCGCCAGCGCAGCGTGCAGCTGCCCGCGAGCGACCAAGACCAGGGCGCGCATGCGATGCAGCTCGATGGCAGCGCGAGGCTCAGCCTCGGGGTGCTGCACCAGCAGATCCTCAGCGCGAGCAAAGTAGCCTGCCGCCACGGCGCGCAGCGGTGTCAGCGACAACAGCAGGGCCACGCTGCCATAGCCATAGATCTGCTGCTCGACCGCCTGACAGTCGTCGGCGGCATTGGTGCTGGCCAGCATGCAGTAGGCCATGCGCAGATGCTGCAGATCAAAGACGCTGGCCTCGCCGATCAGCGCCAGCAGCCGGGCCGCTTCGCCGCGCAGGAGGGGCGATGGCTCGACGGGGGCAGGCCGCGGCCAGAGCCGACGGCGCAGCTGGCCAGCGGCTTGCTGCAGGGCAGCGCTCAGCAGCCAGGCGGGCTCCTTGGGCACCGGCTGGCCGATCGCCGCGAGCCCCCGCAGGCAGCTGTCGACACAGCCAGCCATGCGCCCGAGAGCGGCCAGCGCCTGCGCGTGCAGCCGGAAGGCCCGCGCGGTCTGCCAGATCGGCACGCTGTCGCGCGGCAGGCTGCGCGTCGCTGAAAGTAGGATGCGCTCGGCCTCGACCGGGGCCCCGCGACGCAGCGCGTGCTCGCCGGCCAGGACCGCGTAGTGCAGCGCGCGACCGGGCTGCCCGGCCTGCTCGAAGTGATGGGCGATCGCCGCGGCGTGCTCTGCGCTGTCGCCATAGAGCTGCTCGCTGGCCAGCCCAATCGTAAGATGCAGCCCCTGCGCCTCGGCCGGGCTGAGCTCCGTAAGCAGGGTCTCGCGCAGCTTGTCGTGCGAGAAGCGCCAGATGTCTTCCTGCACCTCCAGCACGCCAGCCTCGGCGCAGGTGACCAGGAAAGCCTCGGGCTCGGCGCACAGCTTGCGCAAGAGCAAAAGATCGATAGCCCGGGCCGCGACGGCCAGCTGCTGCAGGATCGTCCGCTCCGCCGCCGGCACGTGCCGCAGTCGCCGCTGCAGCAGGGCTCGCATGCCGCCGGTCAGCGTAGCCAGGCGGGCCGCCAGCTCGCTCTCGCCGACGCGCGCCTCCCCCGCGCTGCCACTGCCGCCGTCTTCGGCCAGGGCGCGGGTGACTTCGATCAGGAACAGCGTGTTGCCCTCTGATTCCCGCTGCAGCTGCTGCAGGAGCTGTGGGCTGCTACCGCGCGGTCCCAGCATGGCGCGGGCCAGCTCGGCGACCGCCCCCGGATCGAGGCGGCGCACCGGCAGCAGCTGGGCGGCGGGCAGCAAGCGAGGCAGCTCCTTGGCTTCATCGTCGCGATAGCTCACAACGATGAGCAGCGGCAGCTGCGACAGGTGCGGCTGCAGCCGCTGCAGCAGCGCGATCGTCTCGCTGGCCGCCCACTGCGCATCTTCCAAGATCAGCACGCTGGGGCTGCGCAGGCTGCACAGCACGGCCTCGATGGTGTGCAGCAAGCGGCCCTGCGCCGCCTGCGAGTCCAGGCGCGGCGCGACCGGCAGCGACCGCCCCAGCAGCCCGGCCAGATCGGGGATCAGCTCGCCGAGAATCGCCGCGCTGTCGTCATCGAGATCGAGCTGCAAGCACAGCGGACGCAGGGCCTGCGAGAGCTCATCGAGTGGGCTGCCCCCCGAGGCCGCCGCCTGACCCGAGAAGACCTGCGTGCCGGCGACCAGCGCCAGGGTGCGCAGCTCTTCGAGCAGGCGTGACTTGCCCACCCCGCTCTCGCCGCCCAGCAGCAGCAGGCGGCCCTGGCCGGCCCGCGCCTGCGACAGCGCCTCTTGCAGCACGGCCAGCTCGCCGCTGCGACCCAGAAATGGAGCCGCTGACAGCAGGCTCTCACGGGTGCTGCGCAGCAGGCCCTGGAACTCACGGCCCGTCGCCTGACTCAGGGCAGTAGCGGCGGCTTCGGCGCTCTCAAAGCGCGCAAGGGGGTCCCGCTGCAGCAGGCGAACGACGAAATCGCGCAGCGGGGCCGGAATCAGACTCAGCCGCTGCTGCCGTCGCTGGTTCGGGCTGGCGACGCGCACCGGGGCGTCCTCCGCGCGACCGGCCGTGTCCGGCTCGACCAAGCTTGCCGACGGACTCGACAGCGGGAGCTGCGACCAGCCCGGCCGACGCAGAAGCGGCTGGATGTGCGGTGGCAGGCGCGCGCTGTCATGCGGCCCCAGGACATCGACCAGAAACTCGGTCGCGCTGTCGCGGGCAAAGGGATACTCGCCGGTCAGCGCCTCCCACAGCAGCACGCCGACGGCATAGAGGTCCGAGGCGGCGCTGGGGTGCTCGCCGAGCAAGAGCTCGGGTGCCATGTATTCCAGCGTGCCGGCGACGTCATGCACCAAGCTAGCGTGCGTAGCGACGCCGAAGTCGAGCACCTTGACCCGACCGCGAGCCAAAAGGACGTTCGAGGGCTTGATGTCGCGGTGCAAGATGCCGTGGCGATGCAGGTAGGCGAGCGCCGACAAGAGCTGCGCCGTAAGCTCGATGACCGCCTGCGGCTCGTCGCTGCTTACGCCCTGGGTGAACGGCTGCGCCTCGGCCAGGAGCTCCATGGTGAAGAACGGCGCGCCGTCTTGGTCGAAGCCGTAGTCGAGCACGCTGATGATGTGCGGATGGCGCAGCGAAGCCAGCGTGCGGAACTCGTTGGCTATGGCCATGCGGCTGTGCTGCTCGACGGCGATGCGGGTCTTGCGATGGGACAGCCGATCGCTCACCGTGGGCTGCGTGCTGCCAGCCAGGGTCAGCGAGGGCTCAGGTGGCGCCGACAAGAGCTGCGTCAGCGATGGATCGACTGCCGTAGGCTGCAGCGTGTCAGCCGACCCCAGCTGCCGCACATGCTTTAGGGCAACCTGCTGACCGCGCAGGCGATCGAGGACGCGGTAGACCTCGCCCATGCCGCCGTGCCCGAGCCGCGACAGCGGCTGATAGCGACGGGGCAGACGTGGCAGTGGCGATGCCGCCGCGGGCTCCGGTGCGCTCTCTTGTCTGCCGTGGCTGTCTTGGGCCATCCGCGCGTCTCGATGAAGCTCCGGCGATCGATGACGACCGCTGGCGATTAGGACTGGTATACCATCGCCGACCCTCGCCAACCGACGGAAACGCCGGTCAGGCGAGCGGACGCCAGTCGGGGGCCAGAGCGTGGCAGGCTAGCGCGCAGGTGGCGGCAAGGGACGACCCTCACCAGGGCCAGGCAAGCGCTCGCGGAGGGGGGCTCGCTCGCCCCGCCGCTCCCCGGCCTCCCGGCTGCCCGGCTCGCGCTCACGCTCACGCTCGTTGGGGCGACTGGCGCCCAGGCCAGCGCCGGGCCGCGCACGATCCTGCGTCGAGCCTGGACCCGAGCCTGGACCCGAGCCCGGACCCAGTGGCGGAAGCTTGCCCGCCGCGGCGGGACTGCCGGCTCGCGCCGCCCCCCCAGCTTCGCCCGGTCGGGGTCCGCCTGCACCGCTCCCGCCCTCGCGCTCTCTGCGCAGCTCGCGGCGGAGATCCTGGATCTCGCGACGCAGCTCGCGGACACTCTCGCGGGTGTCGAGCGGACCGCGCGCGGGCCAGGGCAGGCGCGGAACCTTGGCCGGATCGTCGACCACCGTGACGCTGGTATAGGTCCGCACCTGTGGCTTCTTGCCGTCCGCCGGGGCCTCGGGCTGCGCTGCTGCGGCGGGCTCGCGACGCGCCTCAGCTGGGCTGGGCGCGACGACGGTCGGAGCCGCCGCCGAGTCAGCCCAGACCGGTGCCGCAGCGATGAGCAAGGCCGGCACAAGGAAGCGACCCAGGACGCGCAGTGAACCGCAGCTGGGAAGGGTCGGCCGGCTCATGAGCGCACCACTTCTAAGAGGATGTCGTGCTGCACATCGACCCCGCCCCCGCGGGCATGTGCAGTAATGCGATAGTGACCGGGCTGGCTGCCGCGCACGGCCAGCGGAATGGGGTTCGATCCCGAGGCGAGCGAGCCGCGCCAGACCAAGCGCTTATCGGGAACGGGCTGGCTGCCATCGATGAAGAACAGCTCGCTCGGCAAGACGACCTCAAACTCGACATCCGGCACTTCGACGTCGGCGACGAAGTCAAAGCGCAGCACCGCCGTACGCTGCGCCGGCACGCGGAAGGCAGCCGCCACCTCGTGCTCGGCCGCGGCAGGCGGACTTGTGCGAACAGGCAGCCCACTGCCGCCCAGCGACGCGCTGACCGGCGCACTGCGGCCGCGCAAGAGCAGCGGCGCTGCAGCCAGCACAGCCAGGCTGACCGCGATCAGTGCCAGGCGCGGTGCACTATCGAGGTGTAGCTCGGCCAGCCAGCGCCACAGACGAGCCAGCCGCGACGGCGATGGCACCGGCTCCGCGGCCAGCCGGCGCTGCAGAGCGGCTGAGAAGCCAGGCGGCAGCGGCTCGCTCTGGCCCACCCGCTGCAGGATGCGCAGCGTCTGTTGCAGCTCGACGTAGCGCGCCCGACAGCTGACACAGGCGGCGAGGTGCTCTTCGCAGCGTCGCGTCTGCTCGTGGTCCAGATCGCCACCAGCCAGGGCGGGGAGCCGGTCCCAAATCGCTGCGCACTTCATGCTCGTTCCTTCTTGTTGGGGTGGGCCGCTTTGACGGTGCTGTCCGCCGCAGCCAGCCAGACTTCGCGCAGGGCATCGCGGCCGCGGTTGAGCCGGGACTTTACCGTGCCGACCGGAGTCCCGACGATGGCCGCGACCTCCTCGTAGCTTAGGCCCTGCATATCGGTGAGCACGACCACGGTGCGATAGACCTCGGGCACCCGCGCCAGCGCCGCCCACAGCGCCTGACGCTCCTCGTCGGCCAGCAGGTGGTCTTCGGGATCCAAGCCCGGCGCCGCCTGGGCCGAGCCACCGCGCAGCTCTCCTTCACTGAGTCCTTCTAGCGGCTGCTCGCGACGACGCTCGCGCTGCTGGCGGCTGCGAAAATGATCGAGCGCGACGTTCTTGACGATGCGAAACATCCAGGTCAGAAGCGACGACTGAAAGCGAAAGCTATGCAGCGAGCGATAGACCTTGATCAGCGCCTCCTGCGCCAGATCCGCCGCTTCGTTGGGGTCGCTGCAGTAGGCGCGAGCGAAGCCGTAGATCTTGCTCTGATACACGCCGATCAGGCGTGCGAAGGCCACCGTGTCTCCCTGCTGGGCCAGCGCGATCAGGCGAGCCTGCTCGGGGCCGTTGACCAGAGGCCCAGGCGGGCTTGGCTCAGGTGACTCCGTCGGCCGCGGTGTCTCCGGCGCCACCGTCGAAGCGGGCTGCTGATCACGCGGCTCTGGACCTTCGCTCAGCGGCTCGCCGGGGCCCGGCCGGGTCACCGCCATCGCCGGGGTCGCTCGGATGACGTTTGCCTCGTCAAGATACATGCGCCTAGACGACTAGACGAAGGCAGCGGGGCTGAGGTTCCCGTTCGGGCGCGGCGGCGCATCGTGCATCAACCAGAGTGACGGCGGCGCTTCCCCGCCCCAGCGGCCGGCCCCAGGCTGGCCCGCGGCTTGTCGCTGGGCCGCTTCTCTGGGCGACTGAGCTGGACGTTTTCCAGGCGATCGCCGCTCTGCGGCAGGACATCGCTCTGCTGGGCGCCGTTGCGCCGCACGTTGCGAAAATAGGCCGGCAGGCTGGTCGCGTAGGTGATGAGCGGACCGTCGGTGAGCTGGAAGTGCAGGTGCGGTCCCGTCGAGTTGCCCGAGTTGCCGCACTTGCCCAGCACCTGCCCCCGCGCCACGCGATCGCCCGGCCGCACCCGCAGCGAGCCGGGCATCAGATGGCACAGGTAGGCAAACTCGCCGTTTTCAAACGACAGCACGACGGTGTTGCCGAGGCGGTAGTAGACATCGACCTGGCCAGGCGGGTTGTCAGGAATCCCATCCACCACCTGCACCACCACCGCGTCGGCCGGCGCCAGCACGTCTTGGCCATAGGCAAAGTAGTCGCTGTTCTGCTTGCCGGGGGGACGGCTGGCCTTGCGCTTGCCGGGCTCGACCTCTTCGGTGATGAAAAAGTCGATGGCGAAGCGCTGGTTGGCATTGAGGTAGTGGCCATTGCCCGGACCGAGCGTGGCATTGCTGGCCGTCCACACCCCGGCAAAGGGCAGCGACAGCACGGTGCGCGTCTTGTAGGCGTCGTTGCGGTCGTAGCGCTGGCGCATGGCGGGGACGATCTCGCTGCCCACCCCCGCCCCCGAGACGTGTCCCCAGTAGTCGAGCGCGACGCGCAGCGGCAGCTCAGCCCCGTCACGAAAGCGGGCGGTGAAGTAGAAGGTCGTCAGCTCGGCGCCGATGTTGACGGTGATGCTCTGCTCGATGGCTGTCGGGCCGCCGTGCACGTCGAGAAAGCTCTGGGTGTTGCTGCGCAGGCTGGCCCAGTTGGGGCGACGCCCGCCGGCCTCCTCGTGCATCAGGAAGGCCTCGTCGAAGCGCCGCGACAAAAGCAGCTGAGCGTAGCGACGAGCCACCCCCTGCAGCAGGTTCTGATTTTCCAGGTGGACATCGGCGGCCGGACTTTGGCTCTTGCCCGGCTTGCCGCGCACCGGCTTGGCCCGCCTGGCCAGCGGCGGCAGCGGCGGCGTGGGCGGCTCGACAATCGGCGGCATGGCAAGCGGCGGACCGGTCAGCGAGGTCGCTGTGCCGCCATCGACTGTCCCGCCGTCAGCCCGGGCGGCTCCTTCGACGCTGCGAGCCGCCGCATCCGGGGCCGCGCCACCGTCCACCGCGCCGCCGGCATCCCCCGGCTCGCCCCCAGCCCGCACGCTCGCTTCGGCCCCAAGCAGCGACAGCAGCGACAGCAGGCCCAGCCCGCACAGCGGACCCGCAAGCGGGCGCCGCCGCCGGTCCCGGTGCGCGCTGCTAGGAGCTGCCCCCTGTGGCATCTGCCGATCCCGCATGCCCGGTCATCATCGCATCGCAGTTGCAGCAGGGCAACCGCGCTTCGGGGTGCGATGCTCGACGCCTACAGGGATCTCGCGGAGGCAGCGCCTGGCCATGTCGCAGCGTGAAGAGCCGCGCGTCCGGCCCCGGCACAGAGCGCAGGGCAGGCTGGCTGGTCGCGACGACTAGGCACGGTGGCAGCGGGCCGGCGGCGCAGCCCGGCTTACTGCCGGCAATTCCCAAGTCCTTTCGCCAGGATGCACACTCGCCGCCCTTGCTCGACGCGGATCGCACATACTTTGAAGACGCGCATGACGCAGGCTCCTCAGAAGCAGATGGTCGGACGCGTCCTCGCTGGGCGTTATCACATCGAAGGCGTGCTCGGCCGGGGGGCGATGGGCTCGGTGTATCGGGCCCGCGACACCCAGACCAACCGCATCTGTGCCATCAAGCTGATGGCGCAGTTCGCCTCTCTCGACGAGAGCGCCTATCTGCGCTTCATTCAAGAGGCGCAGATCGTCGCCCAGCTTTATCACCCCAACATCGTGCAGGTGTACGGCTTCGATCGCGACGAAGACGGCACACCGATCCTGGCGATGGAGCTGCTGGAGGGGGATGACCTGCACACGCTGCTGTACGACCAGCCGCGCATGCCGCTGGAGCGCACCCTTGAGATCCTGCGCGCCGTCGGTCAGGCACTGCATGCGGCGCACAGCGTCGGCGTGCTGCACCGCGACATCAAGCCCAAGAACATATTTATCGCCAAGCAGAAGAACAGCCGCGGCGAGATCCAAGAGGTCGTCAAGGTCGTCGATTTTGGCCTGTCGAAGGTGCTCGGGGAAAAGAACGCCAACGAGACGGCGCCCGGCATCATCCTGGGCACCGCCGAGTACATCCCGCCCGAGGGCACGCTGGGTGTGCCAGAGCTGCTCGATTTTCGCGCCGATCAGTGGGCGCTGGGCGTCGTCGCCTACCGCCTGCTGTCAGGGCGCCTGCCGTTTGAGGGCAACGATCCGCTGTCGCTTTTGGTGGCCATCCGCAAGACCACGCCACCGCCGCTGCGCGAGATCACAAACGGCGTGCCCGAGCACGTGCTGTCGGCGATCGAGCGCGCCATGGCCAAGAACAAGGAGGACCGCTTCGATAGCGTGCAGGACTTCCTGCGAGCGCTCGACGGCCTGCCGACCATTGGCCAGGTGCTCAGCCGCTCGTCCGACGGCGTGCCAGCGCTGACCGGCATGGACTTTTCCCGTCGCAGCGGCATGGCCGGCTCGGTCTCAGGCTCGCTGCGCTTGCAGCAAGGTAGCCTGGGCGCCAGCAGCGCAGCCTCGGGGCGACATAGCCTGGCCGGCGCGCCCTCCAGCCGCTCCCAGCCGGGCGCCACCAGCAGCTCAGGCGAGCACGCGGTAAACTCCCGCTCGGGCCGCTGGAGCCAGCCTCGTCCGCGCGGCGCGCAGAGCGATCGCGTCGCCCCCGTCGCAGCAGCCATGACCGCCGACGCGCTGCCGTCGATGCCCCCGCGCTCGCTGTTCCGCACCCTGGAGCCGGGCAGCGAGTACTCGGTACACGTCACCGGCCATCTGGTCGGCAGCTCGAACGCCAGTACCGACGCAGCCAAGCGACAGGGACCAGCCCGCCAGGCCTGGGTGCTTTTGGCCGTGCCGGTCATCGCGCTGTCGACGGCCGGCCTGCTGTGGCTGGGCCAGACCCACCTCTCTGATCGTCGTCACGGCGGACCCGCCCAAGGCACAGCGCCAGCCCCAGTCAACGCTGTGGCACCGAGCAGCGGCGCCCCTTCCGTTGCGCCGCCACCATCGCTGCCCAGCGCGGATCCGGGTGCACTCCCCCCCTCCACCGCGCCAGCTTCCAGTCCGGCCACCGCAGCGGCGGCCGCCCTACCAGCCCTCGCGCCCGAGGTGGCGGCTCCGACGGCCGCTCCCAGCACGGGCAGCCTGCCCCCGGCGGCAGCCCCGGACACGGCCCCGCTTCCCGCCGCCGCCCCGACCCCGGCGCCTGCGCTGCCAACTCCAGCGGCCAGCCAGCCAGGGGGAAGCGCCCCTGGTACTGGCCCAGTGCCACGGACGGCTGCCGGGTCGCCCGCTGGGCCCGTCGGCAAAGCCCCGCCTACCCCGCCCCGCCCCGCGTGGCCCGCCGGTCGACCTGCCTGGCAGGGGCCGCGTCCAGCGGCTGGCACCGCGCCCGCCCAGCGCCCGACCTGGGGTGGACCTCCTCGGCCCGCTGGAGCAGCGCGACCGGCCACCGCCCCTGTCCCGGCCGCCACGTCGCCGACCGCGGCACCGCCAGCCGCCCCGACCCCCGCGGCAGCCCCCGCCACAGCGGCACCGACACCGCCCCCTGCCGCAACCCCCGCGAGCCCACCGCCAGCTGAGGGGCCCAGCCGGGTCAACGTCGTGGACTAGACGACGGGAAACAAGTGGGCTTTGCTTGTCTTGTCGGGGGTTTCTGACTACCCTCGCAACACCGGAGACCGGAGACCTGTATGGCCAAAGGCAACGACGATATCCGCGCATTCCTGCGCAAGATGGACCTTCGCTTTGACGAACCCCGCGAGGGCACCTGGGTGATCTCGGGGTTGGATGGAATAGACAAGCTCGTCATCACGTTGTCGGGTCCAGTCCTCGTGTTCCGCGTCAAAGTCATGGATATGCCGCGACAGCACCGCGAGGATCTGTTCCGCACGCTCCTTGAGCTTAACGCCAGCGAGATGATGCATGGGGCCTACGGCGTCGAGGGCGAAGCCATCGTCATCTCGGACGCGCTGCAGGTCGAGAACCTCGACTTCAACGAGTTCGCGGCCAGCATCGATGACATTACCCTGGCCGTGGCGTCGCACCACAGCCGGCTGACAAAGTTTCAAGACCGAGATCGCGACACCCGTCACTAGCGTTTAAGCGCGCATCGCACGCGAACCAACGCGGCTACATCACAAGGACACACTATGGGGCTGTTTTCTCGTCTAGGGGCGCTGCTGAAGTCGAACCTGAACGACCTGATCTCGAAGGCAGAAGACCCCGAGAAGATGCTCAACCAGGTCCTCGTCGACATGAAGACGCAGCTCGTCGAGGCCAAGAAGCAGGTCGCGGTCGCCATCGGCGACGAGAAGCGCCTGAAGAAACAGTGGGATGAGCAGGTCAATCAGGCCAAAGAGTGGGAGCGCAAGGCCATGCTCGCCGTGCAGGCGAACGACGACGAGCTAGCCAAAGATGCACTCATGCGCGCCAAGGAACACGAGGAGCTGTGCTCGCAGTTCGAAGGCCAGTGGGTGCACCAGAAGGACGCCGTCGAGAAGCTAAAGTCACAGCTGCGCGTCCTTAACAACAAGATCGAAGAGGCCAAGCGCAAGCGCAACATCCTCATCGCGCGGCAGAAGCGGGCCGAGGCGCAGAAGGC
>CAZVMD010000018.1:0-45008 GCA_964628555.1 uncultured Myxococcales bacterium
CCTTAAGCCGGAGAATGTCATGGTGGTGGCGGACGAAGCCGTGGCGGGGGAGCAGCGAGCGGTGGTGTTTGATTTTGGCATCGCCAAGCTGGCCGCTGAGCATCGACATCCGACGGCTCAGGCCGACCTGACCGATCTGCGCATCGCCATCGGCACGGCGACGTACATGGCTCCTGAGCAGGCGGCCGGGGGGACGACGCTCTCTGCCGCCGTCGATGTCTATGCACTGGGGATCATGCTCTACGAGATGGCCTGTGGCGCCCCGCCGTTTTCGGCGAGTAGCTACGCCCTGCTGCTCGACATGCACCGCTATAGCCAGCCGCTGCCCCTGGAGAAGGTCGTGCCTGGGCTGCCAGCCGCACTGACCTCGCTGGTGGCGCGCATGCTAGCCAAGGAAGCCGCGCAGCGTCCCAGCATGGCGGACGTCAGGCTAGCGCTCGCTGCCATCCTGCCCGGCCTCGCTGAGACCAGCCCCGACGCCACGGACCGCCCCAGCCAGACCCCGGCTCTGTCTGCCGCTGCGTCAAAGCCGCCCTTAGCGGGGCAGCCCCCCCTCGCAGAAGCGGATGATCAGCGCTCGCCAGCGCTGCGCGCGACAGACCTCGCAGACGCTGACCAGCGCGCTGCGCCTCCGACGCGACGACGACGCAATACCGAGACGCTGCCGCAGCGACGGGACAGCGCAACCCTGCCGCTGGCGCGGCTGCTGGCCGGGGAGGAGACGCTGCCGCCCACTCGCCTTGTCGGCAACGCGCGAGCTGGCGAGAGCACACCTCGGCCAACCGCCGCCCAGCTACTGGAGAGCGAGACGGTCCCTCTGAGCCGCACCGACGCCGATGGGCCAGCTGATGCCGGGCTCGATGCAGATGAGACCCGTCCTCCCCTGCGCCCAGCCAGGCCGAGGTCCGGGGGCGGCGAGCTGCCGAGCTGGCTGTGGCTTGCGCTGGCCTTGGCGCTGTTCTGGGGCGGGTTCCTGCTGCGTGGCTGCAGCCCGACCGGCTGAGCCCCAGCGGCTCTGCTCAGCGCGGCGAAGGATGGGGTCCGAAGGAGTGGGTAGGCGGGAGGACGAGGCCGTCTGCCAGCTAGAGGGTGTTGGGCGTGAGCGGAGCAACCGGCGCCGGCAGCGAGTTGAGGACCTCCGGCGGCACGACGGGCTCCGGCGAGATCACCGACGTCGTCTTGCCGCCAATCGGCTCTAGCACGACGTCGAGCACCGCCGGGATGCGGCTGACGAAGACGAAGGACAGCTCGTTGCGCACTTCCTCCGGTACCTCGACAAGATCCTTCCTGTTGCGCTCGGGCAGGATGACCGTCTTAAGTCCGGCCCGATGGGCCGCCAGCACCTTGGCCTTGATACCACCGACTGGCAGCACGGCTCCGCGCAGCGTCACTTCGCCGGTCATGGCCACATCCGAGCGCACCTTGCGCCCGGTCAGCAGCGACACCACCGCCGACACCAGCGCGATACCGGCCGACGGGCCATCCTTGGCGATCGCTCCCTGCGGCACGTGCAGATGCAGATCAACGCTCTCGAAGAACGAGCTGCTGAGCTTGAGCTCGTCGGTGTGCGCCCGCACCCAGGACAGCGCCGCCTGCGCCGATTCCTTCATCACGTCACCGAGCTTGCCAGTCAGGCTGAGCTTGCCCTTGCCCGGCATGGCCGTGGCTTCGATAAACAGGATATCGCCGCCAACCGCGGTCACCGAGAGGCCGGTGGCAACGCCGGGGATCTGCACATGCTCAGCCAGATCGCGGAAGAACTTCGGCGGCCCGAGATACTCGGCGACGTCGGTCTTTTCGACCAGGATCGGTCCGCTCTGGCCCGAGGTGTTGTCGGCGACCTTCATCGCCACGCCGCGAATGATGCCGGCCAGCTCCCGCTCTAGGCTGCGCACGCCGGCCTCGCGGGTATAGCGCTCGATGACCTCGGTGATCGCCGGCTCGCCGATCGTGACCTGCTCGGACTTAAGGCCGTGCTCGCCGACCTGCTTGGGCATCAGGTGACGAATCGCGATCTGCTGCTTCTCGGTCAGCGTGTAGCCCGCAATTTCGATGACCTCCATGCGATCGAGCAGGGCCGGCGGAATCGTCTCCAGCGTGTTGGCCGTGCAGATGAAGATGACCTCCGACAGATCGAAGGGCACTTCAATGTAGTGATCGCTAAAGGCGTTGTTCTGCTCGGGATCCAGCACTTCCAGCAGGGCCGAAGAGGGATCGCCGCGATAGTCGTGGCCGAGCTTGTCGATCTCGTCGAGCAGCAGGACGGGATTTTTGGCTCCGACCTTCTTCATCGCCTGCATGACGCGCCCAGGCAGGGCACCGATGTACGTGCGGCGGTGACCGCGGATCTCGGCCTCGTCGCGCACGCCACCTAGCGACATGCGGTGGAAGTTACGTCCCAGGGCCGTGGCGATCGAGCGCCCGAGCGAGGTCTTGCCGACGCCCGGCGGGCCGACCAGGCACAGGATCGGGCCCTTCTTGTCGGGGGCCAGCTTGCGCACCGCCAAGTACTCGATGATGCGCTTCTTTACTTTCTCAAGGCCGTAGTGATCCGCCTCCAGGATGCGACGCGCTCCCAAGAGATCGTGCTTGTCCTCGGTGCGCTTGGCCCAGGGCAGATCGCAAAGCCACTCTAGATACGTCCGCTGAATCGACGCCTCGGGCGAGCCATCGGGGATATGGCGCAGGCGATCGAGCTGCTTCTTGGCGATCTTTTCCGCCTCAGCGCTCATGCCCGCCTTCTGAATGCGCTCGGCGAACTGCTCCAGATCCTTGTCGCTGTCGGCCTCGCCCAGCTCTTCCTGGATGGCCTTGACCTGCTGACGCAGCACGGCCTCGCGCTGACGGCGGGCAAACTCGTTCTGCACCTGCTTGTCGATGCGCTCCTTGGCCGAGATGACCTCGGCCTGGCGCTGCAGCATGCTCAGCACGGCGTCGAGGCGAGCCTTCACATCCAGCTGCGACAGCAGGCTGACGCGATCGGCGAACGGAGCATCCAAGAGCGCGGTCGCCAGGTCTGCGACCAAGCCGGGCTCACGCGCACTCTCAAGCAGCGGCAGCACGGCGCGCACCGACTCCGGCAGCTGAACCAGCGTCGACAGCCGCTGCGCCGTTTCCTTGACCGTCAGGCTCAGGGCGATCGCTTCAACCGCGTCGGTGTTGGTCTCGCTTACCGGCAGCAGGCGAGCCTGCAGGTACGGCTCGCTCTGGACCACCTGCAGGCGACGGCGGCGCTCGCCCTTGAGGACGGCTGTGACCTTGTCAGCGCCCGTGCGGACGACCTTGAGCACCTCGGCCTGAACGACGATCGGGTACAGGTCGGCTTCGGTGGGCTCTTCGATCTGTGGATCGCGCTGCACCGCCACAAGCAGCGTCGGCGGATGTTGCCGCACGACGGTCTCGAGCAAGCGCAGCGAGCTACGACGACCTACCTCAAAGGGCATCGTGATGCCGGGCAGCAGCAGCATGTTGCGCAGCGGCAGGACAGGCAGCTCTGGGGCGAGGTCAGGATTGCTTGGCTTGTTGTCGAACATGGTTTCCTCATCGGCCGCCGTCTGAGGTCGGCGGCCGTATCGACCCGCCTAGAGCCGATTCATTCGGCTCGCGCGGGCTGCATTTAGATTTCATTCTACGTCGCGATGCGGAGTCTTGCCGCTCACACTCGTTCGCTGTCCACATCACGACGAACGGCCAGCGCCAGCACTACAGCATTAGAGTGCCGGTGCGAATCAGGTACGCCAAAGACGAGCGCTGCTCCGGCGTGAGCAGGGCATGGATGCGTCCAAGAGCCCGCACTACCTGCCCCTGCAGACGCTCGGCGCTCTTACGCCGCTGCTCGGCGGCTGCGCTGGCCGCGGCCTCGTCAAAGCTGGCCCCGACCACTGCGTCAGCGAACGAGGCCTGGGCCCGACGATCATCGACTTCTGCCTGCGCGCGCTCGGTCTTAAGCTCGTTGAGAATGCGCGCCAGCTCTCCCACCTGGGCTTCGGTCAGTTGCAGCTTGTAAGCCAAAAATCGCAGCGGCCGACGCACCCCGAAGGAACCGCCGCCGCCCGAGTCGCCACAAGCATCACCGCCACCACCGCCTAAGCCCCAGCCCCCGGAGAATCCAGAGCCGCAGCGAGCCCAAGGCTCCGGAGCGGCGACGCGGGGGTTGCAGCTCTCACGCTGCGCGTTCTTCCAGACAAAGATCAGCTCGGGGAACATATGTTTTCTCCTCTGCCGGGGCTCTCGCTCCCAGCGGGTTTCTCGACCCCTAAGTGGGCCCTGTATGAGCCCGGGGTCTGGCACGTGGGCGACATGCCTCACGCGGATATGTTCCAAGCTAAGGCGGCGCAGCGGGCTGTCAACGATTCTGCGCAAAGCCGCGCTGAACTGCCTCGGCAGCTGCGCGGATATCGTTGGCTTGGTTGACCGCAGCGATGACTGCGGCGCCGTGGGCTCCGGCCGCCACTACCTCGGGCAGGCGGGCCAGCGTGATGCCACCGATGGCGATGACCGGCACCGCGCTTATGCGGCAGATCGCGGCTAGGCGATCGGTGCCGACGACTGGCTCAGGATTGTGCTTGCTGCTCGTCCCATAGACTGGCCCGACCGCGATGTAGTCCGCCCCGCCGGCGATCGCCACCTCGGCCTGCGTCTCGTTGTGCGTCGAGATCCCGATGAAGAGCTCGCTCCGGCCCTGCGCCTGACACAGGGCGCGAGCCGCCGCAAGCGGCAGATCATCCTGGCCGAGGTGCACACCGTCTGCCCCGCCGGCAAGAGCGACATCCAGGCGATCATTCACCACGATCGCGCAGGTCGGCGGGCGCTGCGCCATCAGCTCGCCCAGAACCGCCAGCATGGCCGCGGCGCTCGCGTCTTTCATTCGTAGCTGCAGGGTCGAGACCCCGGCCGCCCACAGCGGCTCATAAAGCGATCGCGGCGTCACCTGAGGAGCTGCCGACGACAGATCGAGCATGCCGTAGAGGCCACGGCGCAGGCGGATTTTCATGTCTGGGGTTTCTGGCAGGACGAGAGAGGCAGGGCAGGACGCGGGCTAGTGCTTCTTTTCGGCTGCCGGCTTCGGCTTGTCGCCGCCGCCCTTCTTGCTTTCTTCCTGGCGCTCGAGGCCTTCGCAGGCCTTGTCGTCACCAGCGTCGCACATGGCGCGCAGACCGACACCACGCACGCCGCTGCTGCCGTTGATCCAATCGACCCAGGCCTGATCGAACTGCACCAGATCGTCTTTTTTGGACTCTTTGTTCATCTTGCGGAAGCAGGCGTTGAAGGCCTGATCGATGCGCTCGTACTCCGCGCCGAACTTGTTGAAGGTCCCCTTGAACGTCGGCGGCTGCTTCGGCGGAGCCTCCTGCGCTTCCGGAATGCAGGTATCGCGCAGCTTGGTCAGGAATGCCGTATCGATCTCCTGGCCCTTACGCTGCACACACTTGGTGGCGATAAACTCAAGCAGCGCCTGGCCGTCCTTGAGCTTGTCGACGTCGGGTATGGCGCAGTGCAGAAACTTGTCGTACTGCCAGGCCAGCGACTCGGCCTTGTTCGGGTTGGCGGTCGTGCTCCAGGTCGATCCGGCCTGCGCGATCTTCTGTTCACGCAGCTTGGTCTCGACCCGCTTCGGCGCGCCTTCGGCCCAGACCTGCAGCGTGTTGGCCAGCGCCGCCAGCGTCTTGCCATAGGTGTCCAGAGCCGGTGCGTACTCGGGCAGCGGATCGATGTCGTTGACGCTCTTGGACGCCTTGAGCGCCTTGGGCAGACACTCGTTGTTGACCTTCTCGGGATAGGTCTTGGGATCGGCGTACAGCGCCGTCTCGATCTGCATGTTCAGCGCTTCCGGCGAGTTGAAGCGTCGTCCATCGCCGTCTTTGCCGAACAGGCACTTCCAGAAGGCCCCGACGTTGTTCTTTTCGAACTCCTGGAAGTTCTCCATAAAGCCGATGTGCTTCTTCAGCTTCCCCCGGTTTTGGTAGCTGCGGAATCCCAGGAAGGCCAGCACGGCCAGGATCGCGATACCGACGGCCAGATAGGCCGGCCAGGGCAGGCTCTTTTTCTTGAGGCTCAGATCCGGGTCGCCGCCGAACCCGCCGAGCCCACCACCAGGAAGTCCACCGTCCAGTTCACTCATGGAACCCATCTTGGATCGCCGGCCGGTGACTTGGGAAGAGGCTTTGATCGCTTGGGCCCATCCGTCGGTCAGCTAGCGCCAAGCTTCCCCCAGCGCAGGCCGCCCTCGCCGCCCGACGGAGCAATAGACTGAATGGCTGCCGACATAGTATCGTCCGAGGCAGGATGAAGGAGCTCGTTATGCGCACGCTGGTCTACGCCCTCCGCCACGGTCTGCCCCTGCTGGGTGGCCTGGCGGTTCTTGCGACGCAGCTATCGCCCACCCCTCTAGCTATCGCGACGGCCGAAGCGGGGCCGCTGCGCCGACCGCGCGTCCACACCCTGCTGGTCGATCTGACGCATATCGAGGCCAATAACGGCGAGCGCGACGACCGGCGAACAGCACAGGCCATCGAGCAGCAGATCAGCCTCATCCGCAGCGATCTGCTGCGGGCGATGAGCGGTGAGCTTGCCTTGCCCAACGCGCTGCAAGCGACGCTGAACAACCTGTACGCCATCGCAGCCCACAACAGCCGGTCGCAGGAAAACGACTATGACCTGGTGATGCGTGTCGCTGGCAGCGTCGAGCAGATGCGGCTGCGCGCCGAGCAAGTCCTGACCCAGCTCGGTCCGCATGCCCCGCCGCCGCTGCCCCCAACCTATCGTCAGCCAGGATCGCTCTATGTCCCGGAGCCGTATGTGCCGCCGCTCTTGCCAGCGCAGGTGGCGCAAAAGCAGCCGCAGGTGGTGGTGCAGGCGCCGGGATACCCGCCGGCTCCCGCCTATCCGCAGCAGCCCGTCTATCCGCAGCAGCCCGTCTATCCGCAGCCGGCCCCGGGCTATCCGCAGCAGCCCATCTATCCGCAGCCACCCTCGGGCTACCCACAGCCGCCGCCCGGCTATCAGCAGCCGCCCCCGGGTTACCAGCCGGTAGCGCCCGGCTATGAGCAGCCACCACCGGGGTATCAGCCGACGGCTCCGGCCTATCCGCAGCCGCCCGCCATGCCGATGCCGTCGGGGCAGTTCCAGACGCTGCTCAACCAGATCAAGCGGCTCGCCTTCAGCGACGAGAAAATCAACGCGGTGCAGGACGCTGTGCGCTCAGGCTACCACTTCACCTGCGACCAGATCGTCCTGCTGATGCGCTGCTCGGCGTTCGGCGACGATCAGGTCAAGATCGGCTCGATCCTCTACCCCCACGCCGTCGATCCCCAGAACTTCTCGCTGCTAACCTCCGCCCTGACCTTCGAGAGCGACCGCCAGCGCTTGCGCAAGGCCTGCGGTCGCTGATCTTCCCTACGCCACCCAGCCGCGCGCCGCACAGCCGACCGATCGCCGCGAGGCAAGTACGGGCTGTGCCGTGCTCGTCGGACCCCGCATCGCCGAGTCGAACGGATTGTGACCGATGTAGCCGCGCTCTTTCGCCCAGCCAAAGAAGCGCCACGCGGTCTCGATTGGCCGGAACAGCGCCTGGCACATCTCCCCGGAGCTGAGGCTTAGCTCACGCGCCGCCGCGGCAACCAAGGTCCTCACCATGCCGGCCGTCAGCGCAACCAGCGGAGCCTCGATGGGATCCAGCAGATCGCGCAGCTCGGCGAGCGCTGCTTGGATGCTGTGACTGCCATCGCCCCCGAGCTCGCCCAGGTGCCGCTCGTATTCGTTGAGCGTGGCGGCAATGGTGCGGGGGGGATCGAAGGTGTACAGCGCAGGCTCCACACACACCCTGCGGAGTAGGGCATTTTCATCCATAGTTGAATTGTTATGAGGACTTACGATTATTGTCTAGCCTGTAGTCAGGTGCAGGCATAGCTCTGACCTGGCACTACAGACGAACCGAGCCTCCCCCAGCGCCGTCGACAGCCGCGCTACCTAGGCTCGCGCTGCGCCTGCAACCCGTCCCCCGCCCGCCCGCGTCAGCGACGCATGCGCTCGAACAGCGGACCCACCTCAGGCTGCGAGCCGGGCGGCGGGTTGATCTCTTCCGACTCGTGTGGCTCAGCCGGCCAGACCGAGCGATCGAGATCCAAAATGCGCGACTGACCGACGTAGCTCTTGGTCTCGTAGCGCGTGATGTGGCCGATCTTGCGCACGATCTCGGCCATGCGATCGGCCTCGCTCTCCAGCACTGAGGCGTACTCATGCAGGTCCGAGTTCTCGCCGGGCAGCAAGCGCCGCAAGAGCTGCACATAGCCCATCACCGAGGTCAGCGGCTGGTTTAGCTCGTGCGCCAGCGCGCCGGCTAGCTCGATCAGCACGGCCTGCTTCTCGCTCCGGGCCAGGCGCTCTTCGGTGCGCAGCAGCTTCTGCTCGATGTCCAAGCGCTCGCGCAGATCGGACATCACACCGACGGTCGCCACCTCTTCATCGCCCTCGTAGATGATCGAAGCCGACAGCGCCACCGGGATGGCCTGCCCGTCTTTGCCGAGCACCGTCTGGCGCGACTGCTGCAGATGGCCCCGGCCGCCGTAGTCGTCAGAGCGCAGGTCGCTCATCACCCGCTTGGCATCGCCCTCGGGATACAGCTGCCAGACCGGCAGCTTGCCGATGACTTCTTCCGGCGCATAGCCCGTGATGCGCGCCGCGCCGCGATTGAACAGCACGACACTGCCCTTGATATCGGCCGCGATGATCCCGTCTACCGTCGAGTCGATGAGCCGCTCCAGAAATTCCTTGGTCTTGCGCAGCTCGTTTTCCAGGATGCGCTTTTCGGTGACATCGCGGAACGACAGCACGATCAGCCGGTGTGGCGACAGCACGGCCGACGTCGACATCGAAGCCAGCAGATACTCTTGCGAGGTCGTGACCAGCGCCAGGTCGTAGGCCGACACCGAGTGCTCGGCGAGCACCAGACCCAGCGCATACGCAAAGAGGAAGCGCTGCGGCTCGGCCACCAGCTCAAAGAGTGGACGACCGATAAGACCCGCTGTGGCATAGCCGGTCGCTTGCTCCGCGGCGCGGTTTAACCACAGGACGCTGCCATGCTCATCGAGGACGATGACACCGTCGGCGCTCGACTGAAACAGCTCGCGGTAGCGATCGATCACGGCTTCGGACAGTGCCGGTCGCGGTGACGGCGCGAGGGCGCCAATCCGTACCCGCCGAGTCCGATCGCGCAGCACATCGTTGAGGTGCCGGCCCCGCACCGCCAAGCTCAATAGCTGCGCCGCGGTGTGCAGGAAGGTTCGCCGCTCCCCATCGACCGACTGTGGTGCAAAGCCGGCGCTCTGACCACACACCAGGAGAGCCCAGTCGCTGCTCTCGCCGACCCGGCTGCTATCGCTGGGCAGCGGTACGACTTCGATCGGGATGGGCGCCGGCAGGGACAGCGCATCCGCCAGCAGGGCCAGCTCACCAGCGTCGAGCAGCGAAGCGATCTCACCGCTGCGGATCCGGCGCTGGAGCTCGTGATAGCGGCCCTTGGGGCCCCGCAGCAGCCCCGGCAGCTCGAGATTGCTGCTGGCCAGCACATTGAGCTCGACCGCGGTGTCCTCGCAGCCCAGCGACGACAGCGCCGGAGCGCGACCGCTGGCTGGATGGGCTGAGGTCAGCTGGATCAGCGCGACCAGCGAGGCCTGCAGCGGCTCCCCCAAGAGCAGAAGCCCGCGGGCCAGAAGCTGCAGCTCGTCCCCCTCATCGCCGTCATAGAGCACCGGCGCGTTGTCGTCTTGCGTCCGCGCCGCGTCGCGACCGCTGGCTTCGCTCTCACCACTGCTGATTAGCGAGAGTGCGCGTCGCAGTGCTTGGTAGTAATCAGGCGACCCAGCGACGGACGAATACGACATGGGCGGGGGACGAGCAGGGCAGTACGACGACTAGTGGGCGGCAGCGCTGCGCATGCGCTCAATGACGGCGGTGGCGAACTCAGAGCACTTCACCTCTTTGGCGCCCTCGGTCAGGCGAGCAAAGTCATAGGTCATGATCTTTTGCCCGATGGTGACGTCGAGGCCCTTCACGATCAGGTCGGCCGCCTCTTGCCAGCCCAGGTGCTCAAGCATCATCACGCCGGACAGCACGACCGAGCCCGGGTTGACCTTGTCGAGGTTGGCGTACTTGGGTGCCGTGCCATGCGTCGCCTCGAAGATCGCGTGGCCACTCACGTAGTTGATGTTGCCGCCCGGCGCGATGCCGATGCCACCAACCTGGGCCGCCAGCGCATCCGACAGGTAGTCGCCGTTTAGGTTCAGCGTCGCGATGACGTCGAAGTCTTCCGGCCGCGTCAGCACCTGCTGCAGCGTGATGTCGGCGATCGCATCCTTGATGATCAGGCCGGCGCCCGGCTTGCCCTCGGGGATCTTGCACCACGGCCCACCATCGATCTCAACGGCGCCGAACATCTCCTTGGCGACCTGATAACCCCAGTCGCGGAAGGCGCCCTCGGTGAACTTCATGATGTTGCCCTTGTGCACCAGGGTCACCGACTTGCGGTTGTGCTTGACCGCATAGGAGATGGCGCTGTGCACTAGGCGCTCGGTGCCAAGGTAGCTGACCGGCTTGATGCCGATGCCGACCTGCAGGCTGACATCGCGCTTAGGCGCTCCCACGCCTTCCAGCGCGGTCTGCCACTTGTTCGACGCGTCGCCGGTGCCAAAGCGGATCTTGGCGAAGTCCTTGGGGAACTCCTTGGCGATGAAGTCGAGGATCTTCTGCGCCTCTGGCGTGCCGCCGCGGTACTCGATGCCGGCGTAGATGTCCTCGGTGTTCTCGCGGAAGATGACCATGTCGACCGCTTCCGGTCGCTTCACCGGCGAAGGAACGCCGCGGAAATAACGCACCGGCCGCAGGCAGACGTACAGATCCAGAAGCTGCCGTAGCGCCACGTTCAGCGAGCGGATGCCGCCACCGACCGGCGTGGTCAGCGGGCCCTTGATGCCCACCAGGTATTCCTTGAACGCTGCCACCGTCTCATCCGGCAGCCAGTTGTTCGTCAGCTTGAAGGCCTTCTCACCCGCCAGTACTTCCTTCCAGACGATCTGCCGCGAGCCGCGATAGGCGATCTCGACGGCGGCATCAAGCACTCGCACCGAAGCGCGCCAGATGTCGGGTCCCGTGCCGTCGCCTTCGATGTACGGGATGATCGGCGTGTTGGGGACCGACAGCTTTCCGGTCTGCTTGTCGAGCGTAATCGGCTGGCCAGCAGCAGAGGTGGTCATCGTGCGTTGCTCCTTGTGACGGACAGTTGTGGGCCGGATGATGCACTGAATCGGCAAGACAGCTCAAGCACAACAACGTCTCGGTCGGCTGGCCCCCGCCGCCTGATAAGCTGATCCGGTGTGGACTCGCATGCTTCCCGCTCTGGTTCGCGCGCTCGCCTCGGCGCATCGATCTGGCACCGCGCTTGGCCTGCTGCTGTTCGCGCTGCTTTTGTGCCCGTCCTCGCTGCGGGCTGATCCACCCGCGCGGCTAGCCGACGCCGAGTCGGGGCTGCTCCATCGGCGCCTGAATCTCTCGACGCTGAATCGCTACCACCGCGGACAAAAGATCTGGCTGCCGCTGCGCTTAGCTCCGGCCCGCCTGTACGTCGTGAACCTGTGGGGCGTTCACTGCGCGCCCTGCCGGGCCGAGTTTCCGCTGCTGCGCAACATCGCGCGCGCCTGGCAGAACCAGAAAGACGTGCAGTTTCTGTACGTGGCTGACCCGCCACTCGACAGCCCAGCCGAGGAGGTCGTGCGCTTCTGGCAGGAGCTCGCGGCGCAGCTCCCGGATGCCGATCCGGTGCGCAGCCGCGACGACTCGCTGCGCCAAGAGCTCGACAACCAAGCCCAGCCGATCACCCTGCTCCTCGATGCTCAGCTGGTCGTTCGGCAGGCCTTTGTGGGCGCGATTGGCGATCGACCGCTCGGCACAGCCATCACCCGCCTGCTGCGCGTGCTGCCCCCGCTGCCTGCCGCTGCTCCGGTGACTACTCCGGCGATGGGCCGGCGCTAGGAGCCGACGGCTGCTGCGGCTTTGCTGCCGCGGCCAGGTCAGCGAGGCAGCTAGCGCCCGCTCTCCTCCGGCCGGGCCGGCCCGGCAAATCTTCTCTTGGTGATTGCGCCGCTACGAATACCAAGAAAATGGTATTCTGGATCACCGTAGGAGAAGTCTATGGCCGAGCAATACATCGGTCCATATCGCGTCGTTCGTGAGATCGGTCGCGGAGGTATGGGCGCAGTGTTCGAGGCGGTACAGCCGCAGATCGAGCGCCGCGTTGCCATCAAGGTCCTACACAGCCAGTTCGCCAAGAACGAGCAGCTGGTCCACCGCTTCTTCACCGAGGCGCGCGCGGTCAACATCGTCAACCACCCCAGCGTGGTGCAGATCACTGAATTCGCCCAGCTTCCCGACGGAACTGCCTACATCGTCATGGAGTTTCTGGAGGGCGAGTCGCTGGGCTCGCGCATGAAGCGGCAAGGCGGCAAGCTGTCGATCGTCGAGTCGCTGCGCTTGACGCGACAGATCGCCGCCGCGCTGGCTGCCGCTCACGCCAAGAACATCATCCACCGCGACCTGAAGCCCGACAACGTGATGATCGTCGTCGATCCTGAGGCTCCGGGCGGCGAGCGGGCGAAGGTGCTGGACTTCGGCATCGCCAAGGTCGCAGCCGCCGCGACGCCAAACGGCGAGAGCCCGGCCGAGGCGGTCTCGACCACGCGCACCGGCGTGATGGTCGGCACGCCGCTTTACATGGCGCCCGAGCAGTGCAAGGGCAACGGGCAGGTCGATGCCAAGGCCGACGTGTACTCGCTCGGCGTCATGCTGTACCGCATGCTGTGCGGTCGTCCGCCGTTCATCGGCGACGGCGCCGGCGCGGTCATGGCCATGCATATCTACGAGCAGCCGCCGCCCCTGCGCGAGTTCGAGCCAGCGGTGCCGGAAGACCTGGCCAACCTGGTACACGCGCTGTTGGAGAAGAACCCCGCCAATCGGCCACCGATGCAGCACGTGGCCCAGGCGCTTGAGCAGCTGAAGGCCGTGCACTCGACGGGGCTCTTGGCCAGCGGTGAGCTGCATCTTTTGGCTAGCGGTGGGCTGTTGAGCGGCACCTACAGCCCGATTACGCCGCATCCCAACACGCCAGCGCCGATGACCCCGGTCCCCTTGACCCCGGCACCGCTAGCCGGGCATGCCGGCGCGACGGCGCAGGGCCTGGGACCGGTCCGCATCACCGGCAACAGCGAGAGCATGTCGTCCTCGCGCGTCGGGGCGGCTAGCGTCAGCTCGTCGGGGCTTTTGACGCTGAGCCAGGTCGGCGCCAGTGGCCCCAGTCAGCCGATGCTGAACTCGGGCCCGAACTCGGTCAGCCAGACCTTAGGCCCAGCGGAAGCGCAGGTCGGCAACCCCGCCCCCAAGCGCAGCGCAGGCTTTGCCATCGGCATCGTCGCCGGCAGCATCCTGCTCGGTGCCGCCCTGTTTGGCCTGGTGGCGCTGCGCCACGACGACAGCAAAGACAACAACCATGCGGCCGGCGAAGGCACGACCTCGTTGCCAACCCGAGCCAACAAGGTGACCTGGACGATCAGCAGCGAGCCAGCCGGGGCCACGGTGGTGCGTGCCACCGATCAGCGCATCCTGGGCCGGACGCCGTGGCGCAGCGAGCAGCCACAGGGCAGCGGCTCCGTGGTCCTGATCCTGCGCCTGCCGGGCTATGCCGATCGCGTCGTCACCATGGATCAGACCGCCAATGCCGTCGTCAAAGAGAGCCTTGTCGCCCTGGTCACGGCACCGCCTCCGGCTGCTCCGGTGGTAGCCGCGCCGGCGCCAGCGCCGCAGCCGGTGCGCTGGATCAAGCGCGGCGGCAAGCGCATCCCGATAGGTGGCAAGCCCGCGGCTGCCACCGCCGAAACGCCAAGTGTCGCCAGCGCGCCGCCGCCCGCAGCACCACCGCCGACGGCCGCCCCCAAGCCCAATCCGCCTCCGCCAAAGGAAGAGACTCCGCATGCCCGCATTCAAGTGGTGGACTGAAACGCGCCCTACCTCTCTCGCTGTTGTGCAACCGGCCTCCTCGGTTTCCGTGCGGCAGCGGCCGCCGGGCGCAGCGCGGCTAGGCTGGCAGCTAGCGCTCTGCGTGCTGCTCGGCGCGCTGTGCCTGTCGGGGCGGACGGCCTGGGCGGTGCCCGAGGACGCCTGCATCAAAGACGACAAGTGCAAAGACCACTACACCAAGGGCGTCAAGCTCTACAAAGAGGAGCTGTTCGACGAGGCGCTGACCGAGTTTCAAGCCGCCTATGCCGCCCGTCAGATGCCACTCCTGCTGGTCAACATCGGCCGCACGATGCAGAAGCTGGGGCGTCCCAAGGAAGCCCTCAGTCACTACGAGCGCTTCCTGCGCGCCGAGCCCAAGATCGATCCCGATACCAAAAAGCGCGTCGAGGACTACATCGTCCAGGTCAAGGCGCTGATCGACAGCGAGCCAGCCAAGCCCGACAAGCCAGCCATCGCGACTCCGCAGGTCCCGACGACGCCGACCCCAGCGCCGCCAGCGCCGCCGCCGCCGGGGCGCAACCTGATGATCGCCGGTGGTGCGGTGGCCGTGCTGGGAGTCGCCGGCCTGCTGACCGGCGTCGGTCTGTTTGCCGCATCCAACTCGGCCTATGGCAGCTTTCAGAACACTACCGATGAGTTCGAAAAGCTGGCCTTCCGCGATCGCGCTCAGGGCCTGGGCAATGGCTCGGTGGTGTCGTACATCCTCGGCACCGTCGCGCTGGGCACCGGAGCCGCGCTGCTCGGCGTCGGGGCGCGCGAGTACAGCCGGCACAAGAGCGCACAAGGCAGCAAACCGGCCAGCGACAAGCCAGCTAGTGACAAGCCGCAGGCCTCCGCCGCCCTGGTGCCTCTCGTCGGGGGTGGAGCCTTGCTAGTTCAGGGAGGCTTTTAATGCAGACTTTCTTATCGCGACGTCTCTTAAGCGGCCTTGTTGCCTTCGGTCTCTCGCTGCCGCTGTGGCTCTCGGGCTGCACCCTGGCCCAGAAGTACACCGAGTGTTCGTCGGACGCTGAGTGTCCGATGGTCAACGGGCAGAAGCTCTTCTGCTCCAGCGATCAGCTCTGCGTCCTCGGCCGCCCCAAAGAGCAGCTGTGCAGTGAGATCTATCCCGCCAACTCGCCGAGCAACGCGATCGCCATCGGCGCCATCGCATTCACGGAGGATGGCAACGACGACCTAGTCATCAAGGCCTGGAAGCTCGGCATCGATCAGGTCAATGAGCGTCGCAGCCCTGATCCCCCGTTGGCGCTGCACATCTGCGATGTCGGCAAGGATGAAAACGACGCCTACAAGTCCATGCAGCTTCTGGCTCGCGAGCGCAAGGCCGTGGCCCTCGTCGGACCGACGACCTCTGGCCGCACCTTCGCCATCAAGGATGAGCTGATCCGCAGCGGCATTCCGATGATGTCGCCGTCCGCGACGTCGCCTGAGATCTCGGCGCTGGGCAATCAGTCAGGCCCGGTCAATGGCCTGTTCTTCCGCGTCGTGCCGTCCGACTCGCTGCAGGGTCCGGTGCTGGCCAAGCAGATCCCGGTCTCCCCGGTACCTAAGCTAGCGCTGTTGTACGTCGACGATCCCTATGGCACGGGACTCAAGGATGCCTTCTTGGCCGCCCTGCCCGGCCTGGGGCTTAGCTCACCGACGACGGTGAAGTACAACGAGCCAGCGGCAGGCGTCGATCAGGCTTCGATCAATGCGGCGGCGGCTTCGATCATGGCGCTCACGCCCAAGCCGGACTATCTGGTCGCCATCACCAACGTCTATACCGTCGATGTCCTCAAGGCGCTGACGCCGCTGCCGACGTCGGGTACGCCGACCACGAAGATCATCATGGCCGACGGTGCGAAGAACGACAACACGCTGAAGCTCTCCGGCACCAGCTACGGCGCCTACAGCGTAGCGACGGTGAACGCGCACCTGGCCCGCATCTCTGGCACTGCGCCGACGGTCGATACGGCGAACCAGACCAAGACCGGCGCCTATCAGAAGTTCGTCGACGACTACAAGACGCGCTGGGCCCAGCAGGATCCCAGCATCAGCATCTTTTCCGCCTATGGCTACGACTCGATCTTCGCGGTGGCCATGGCCATCGGCGCTGCCGGGTCCGAGGTCACGCCGGCTCGCGTCTCGCAGATGCTCAGTCGCATCAACAAGATCGAAGCCTCGACCGGTCGCTGCTTGGCCGATGCCATCGATACGGCAACGAACAACTGGCTGGTGGTTGGCAAGACCAAGTACCTCGATGCCAAAAACAAGCTGACCATGCGCGATCAGCTTGTGCTGCAGGGCGCCACCGGCACCATCTGCTTCACGCCGCACGGCGATCGCTCTGCCGGCTTGTACGAGCGCTGGAGCATCAACCCCACCGCTGTGCCACCGCGCTTCGACAGCATGCCCGCCAGCTAGTCGCCCTGCATCTACGTCCCCCTCGGGGGATCGTCGCCCTGCTCATTTATTAGCAAGCGTGCTTTTTTATTAGCAGGCTCGCCAGCCAAGCAGCCAGCCCAAGAAAAACGCCGCCGGCGCCGCATAGAGCAGCGTGCGCTGCGCCCGCCCGCGGAAGCCCGCCGCCACCAGCTCGTCTTCGAGCAAGTGATAGATGCGCCGCGTCTCACCGAGCAGCTCCTGCGCCGCCTGCGGGCCGCGATCGATGCGGCTCTGGACAAAGCTCTCGGGCCGGCCGCGCACCATGGCCCGCAGGATCAGCAGCATCAGCTCGTCGCGCAGGAACGGCTCGGGAATCGCGTTGCGCCGCCCCAGATAGTACTGATCCATGCGCAGCGAGGCCGGCGATAGCGAGCGCTGGCTGTCTTCCTGCAGCAGCGTGACCAGCGAGCTTAGGCGATCCGCCTCTTCGTGCTTGCCGGTCAGGATGTAATAGAACAAGCCGCCGACCGCGTAGATATCGTGCGGCTCACCGAGACGCCGCACCAGCTCGTATTTCTGGCCGCCAGCCCGCGGTCCGGGCGTGCCCTCAAAGAAGGCAAAGGCGCCGCCTTGCCCGTCGGGCTCGACGCGGACGATCTCAAGATCGTGATCATGCCGGGTGTCGTTAAGATCCGAGATCAGATCGCCCGGCAGCACCGACAGGTACGTGTTCCACAGGTTGGCCGGCACGGTGAAGCAGCTGCGCTCCGCGTCGAAGTCGAGCGCCTCGCTGACCCGCTCTTTGCGGCGGCGCGCTTCCGGCGACAGATACGGCAGCTTGATCGCCGAGGCCACCACGTCCTGCTCTTCGTACCAGCTGCGCGACAGCTCGTCTTTGTCAGCCAGACCGAAGTCGATGACCTTCAGATCAAAGCTAGGAAACGAGGCCCGGCCCCGCAGTCGCTCGCGCAGCTCGCGCATGGCTTCGCCGCGCCAGTCGGTAAGACCGGGTGCCCCGTCGAGTGCATGGACCATGACGTTGTCGGGGGCCAGGTCCTTGTGCACGATGCGCTTGTCGCCGTGCAGCCAGGCGACGGCCTCGGCCAGCTGAACCATCAGGTACAGCTTCTGCAGCAGCACCACGCGCTGCGCCAGGAAGCCTTCACGGTCGGGAAATAGCCGGCGCTCGACACGACGCTTGACGGCGGCCAGAGTGCCGGGGCGCTTGCTGGCCAGCGCGGAATAGGCACCCGAGGCGCCGATCTGCACCAAGCCCTGCTGCTGCAGCGAAGCGAAGTCGGTCAGGCCGTGCTCAACTAGCTCCATCACCACAGCTTCGCGCTCGACGAAGTTGACCAGTGTGCCGCGGCTGGCCCGGGCCGGATTGCCGACGCAGCAGGTCTTGGCCGGCGGCCGCAACAGGTCGGTGTGGCGCTGCTGGATGTCCTCGCCCGAGATCTCATAGCTGCAGCGCGCGCAGTGCAGGAGCGGATACTCGTGGCCGGGACGCTCCAGACGACCCAGCGGCTGACCACAGCCCTTGGGGCAGTGCGGCACATACAGCACACCGCAGCCACACATCGCCAGCGGCGGCAGGTGGATGATGTCGAGCGTCCGAATGACATGCACCGTCGAGACGGTGGTCAGCTCCTTTAGCAGATCGATCTCTTGCTTGAACAGCCGCTCATCGGCCAGCGCGGCGTGGTCGTGCAGGACCTTGATCGCCACCGGCCGCACGTTGCGTCGGGCGCTGCGCTGCCAGGCCTTGTAGACCTTGGCGAACTTGCCGCTGCCGATCTGCATCGGCACGTTCAGCCCCTCTTGGTTTTGGCGGGCCAAGATCTCGTAGCTGACGTTCGATTGCAGCGTCTGCGACTGCGTCAGTCTGCCGCTTACGGGAAGCGTCATGGATGCCGTCCGACCACTCTACAGGAGCCAGCGCCGCCGCGAACAGAGGTTTCTAGACGACGCAGGAGCTAGCCGCCCGACTCTTCGCCGACCTCGGCCGTCGCCGCGGGTGACTCAGCCGCCGCCGGGACTGTCGCGACGGGAGCGCTGTCGAGGCTCTCGCTCTTGGCCGTCTCGCCCTTGGCGTAGCGCGCTTTTTCGCCTGGCCGCGAGTAGTCGATCCAGTAGGCCGCGTGACTGCGCCCGACATCGACGTGGATGAAGCCAGAGTTGGGGTAGTAGCCAACGCCGAGGTTGTGATAGCTGCCGCGCAGATAGTCACGGATGGCCTCAATGCCCACCCCGTCGAGACGAAAGTCGCAGGCGACGCCGCGCTTGTGCGCGCTCTTGGGGTTGCCCTTCTTGCGTGCGACGGCCGGTGCGCGATAGCCAGCCACGACATAGATATGGCTGCTGTGAAAGTGCCGCGCCGTCGCATAGAGCACACTGACCAGCCGCGGGCTGATGGTGTGTCGCTTGCCGGTATGGTGACAGCGCAGCACGCGCGAGACCGACTTCATCGCGCCGCCGGCAAAGCCTCCGCGACCGCTCCCCGGGCGCAGCGCCAGCGAGTCATGCGTAGTCAGGTGTTCGAGACGAATCGTCGGACCACTGGGTGCAGCGGCTCTGCCGCCCGAGCCCTGCGAGCCGCGCTTGGCAGCCGCCGGGGGCTTGCTCTCCGTCGCTGCGCTGCGCTTGCGGATCGAGTGCCGGGCCAGCGCTGGCGCATCCGCCACCGCCAAAAGCAGCGCCCAGCAGGCCAAGACCCAGGCGCAGCGCGACGGGAACCGCGCGAAATCGGACCCACGCCGCCGGCTCCGGCAGAGACGCGGTACCCTAGCGCTGATCGGCAGTGTGTTCCCGAACACCATCCTTTTCCGCGTACCAAAGTTCCGGGGCAGGGGCAAGGTTTTGCACGGGGGGTGTGGCTGGCCGTTCACAGGGCTACGCCCCAGAGCGGCCACACTGATTATTCACAATTTTCTTATCTCCGACGGAAATCGCGGACTTAGGCGCACCAACAAGGCTTGGCCCGAAACTCGCATTAAGAGCCGGCCAGGAGGAACGCAATGAAGACCCTATCTCTACTCACCACCAGCCTGCTCGCCCTTGCGCCCGTTTCCCTTGGCAGCGTGGGCACCGCCCGCGCGCAGTACGTTGCGCCGGTTTCTCCGGCGGCCGGGCCCGACTACAACAATGACGGCATCCCCGACGGCCAGTACGCGCAGGTCGCGCCGGAAGGCGACGCCGCAGCGCAGTACTACGCCCCCGATACGACCGGCCAGGCCGTGACCCAGACCGGCTTCGGTTACTTCGGTCCGCACCCCGTGCCCTATGACCACGGCGGCGGCTTCTGCCAGCACACCGACGCGCATACGCACGACTTCCCGGTGTTCGATCGGCACCTGTTCCGCGAGTCCGGCGGCTACGCTTACTTCATCGGGGACCCGGCTGACTTCGGCTATGCCAACAACGTGTACGTGTATCGCGGCCACCACCCGCTCGATCCGTCACACGGCGGCGGCTTCTGCTACATGGACTGGGATCACCGTCACTGGTTCGCGCCGTTCTCGGTGAGCTTCAGCTGGAACACCGGCGCCTATATCTGGGGCGGCGGCTGGGATCCGGGCTACTACACGAACCGCGCTTTCTACGTGAACTACTTCGGCGGCTACTACCGCAGCTCGTATCTCGGCGGTCGCTACTACGCCCATCGTCCGGCGCACCTGTACATGGGCTGGGGCTGGCACCGCCCGATCGCGCGCCCCTACGGCTATGGCTGGCAGCGTCCGGTGTACGCGCCGCGTCCTTACGGCTCGCCGGTCTATCGCGCTCCCGGCTATGCGACGCCGGTCTATCACCGCCCGCCGGTGTACCAGGCGCCGGCCTACCGCGCGCCGGTCTATCAGGCGCCGGTCTATCGCGCTCCGATGCATCAGGCGCCGGTCTATCAGGCGCCGGTCTATCGCGCTCCGATGCAGCAAGCGCCGGTCTATCGCGCTCCGATGCACCAGGCGCCGGTCTATCGCGCCCCGATGCACCAAGCGCCGGTCTATCGCGCTCCGATGCACCAGGCGCCGGTCTATCGCGCCCCGATGCACCAGGCGCCGGCCTTCCGCGGCGGCTTCCAGGCTGCGCCGATGGGCCGCTTCCATCGCTAATGACCGGCTGAACCGCCTGCCGACCCTCTGCCCTCGGCAGCAGCGGGAGCTAGCCCTAGCGAGCCCGCCCGCCCTGCCCCCCCGACCCCTGCAGCAGCCCACGAGCCACCGACAAGACCGGCCGCAGCGCACTGCGCGACAGTGCCCTGAGCCCTTCACTCTGTGAGATCACCGCCGCGAGCTGCGGGCTTAGCGAGTAATAGCTGGCCACTGCTAGCCGCCCAAGTGGGCTCTTGAGCAGCGCCTGGTCGCGCAGCTTGCGCAGCACATCCACCTCGGGCGCCAGGTCGGTGCCATAGGCGGCGGTCGCCACAAAGCAGCCGCTCAGCGTGTAGAAGTTCGGGTTCGCAGTGTCGGTATCGCCCGTTGCGATCGCCCCGGCGATGCCGCAGCGGTTCACCGGTCGCACCGCGACGTAGTACTTGGTGCGGGCCGCCAGCCCGACGATGCGCGAGGTGGCCAGCTTGCCCGGCGCGGCCAGGTTCGCCGGTGGGGCGGGCAGCGCGCGATCCCAGGTCTGCTCGGTGATCGGTGTGCCGATCTGGTAGCGCACCTGATACGACGAGGCAGGTGGGCCATCGGGGACGACAAAGCTCACGGTTATCGTCGCATCGGTGACCTCGGCCAGCGTCAGCGCAGTCGGAGCCAGCGGCGTCTCACAGCTCGCCGGGTCGCAAGGAGCCACGCTCACCTTGACGCGCCAGTCGCCGTTTTCATCGCTGACTTTCTTGAAGCGATCCGCCCCCGAGCCGCCGCTTTGGCTAATCGTGCCGTCGGGCGGATTGACCGTCCCCGACTTGCCCAGCCGATCGCCGTAGCCCGAGTAATCGACCACCGTCGCCACGCGGCCGCTCATATCGAGCCGGAAGGGGACCTGATACACCACCGAGGGCTGGCCGATGTAGTCCTGTCCCAGGTGATCCCACTCGGCGTGATGGTCGGGCTTGCACTGCCCGGGCGGGTAGTAGGGATTGAAGTCGCCTTCGATGTTGGCCTCGACCCACATCACGTAGTCACCGTCGGGAATCTCGCCGGTGGTAAACCAGCGAACCGGCGGATCGACGACCTTGCCATTGGCCGGCGTGGCCGCCGAGATCGCCGCCACGTCGTTGTCATTGCCAAAGCGCAGCACGTCGCCGTGATCGCTGAGGCCCTGCACTTTGAGGTCAGCGCGCGGCGGATAGACCGAGGTGTAGCCCGGCGCGTACCAGCCCTTGCTGCCATAGAACGACGAGGCACAGCTGACGACATCGACGCCGCCGATGGTCTGCGTCTTTTTCCCCGACGGCGAGCAGAAGTACGGCTCGTCCGACGAGACGGGAAAGTGATAGGCGATGGTGCGATCATCGTCGGAAGACTCGCCGGCAAAGTCGGGGCGGCACGACGACTGGGTCGGCATGTCGGGGTTGTAGATGTTGGAACAGCGCCCGCCCATGACCACGTAGCCGTAGGTCTTGCCACGGCGGTGGGCCCAGACCGGCAGCGCACTGGGCCTGCGCCCATAGGGCCAGCGGAAGTGGCTCTTTAGCGTCGCTAAGCCGGGGCGATTGCCGATGCCGAACAGGCCGACGGCGCGGGTCAGGAACAGATCCTTGCGGAACGAGCGATCCGCGGACTCGACCCAGACCGCGACCTGCGGACTCAGCTCTTCGCGCCCGCTGGCCGAGGCCTGCTTGGGGAAGCCCTGGGGCTGAAAGCGCACCTCGACGACGCGGCAGGTCGGATCGACCGCCCAGGCCGAGCCCACAAGCCACAGCGGCAGTGCCGCTGCACCGAGGCCAGAGACCGCCAAGCAAGCGCGCGACATACGACGAGATCGAGAGGGGCTCATAGGTTCAGTCTGTGACATCTTTCGTTTAGATGGTCAAGGTGCTGCCACTGCTTCATCCTAGAGGGGTTGGAGCGCGCGATGTTGCAGGCAAGCAAGCCGCCTTCCCTGGCTAGGTTCGCGGGTGTTTTGTGGGCCTGGCTAGGACTCGCGCTCACCGCCTACGCCCAGACGACCGCCCCAGCCGCACACGCCCAGCTTGTGGCAGAGGCCCGACGCATTCCGGCCGAGCTTACGCGGCGCCCCGACGGGCTTGAGGAAGTCGAAGCGATCACGCGCGGCGCCACCGTCCCGGCCTGGCCGACCGCGGTCGCCTTTCATCCCGATGGCACGCGGGTCGCGCTAAGCGATGACCGCGGCGCCGTCGATCTGTGGCACTGGGAGGAGGATCGGCATATCCGTCGAGAGACGGCTCCCGGATTTCTGCACCAGCTGGCCTTTTCTAACGATGGCAAGACGCTGATTGCCGCCGAGGGCGAGGCGCTGGGTTACCTGTATCTCTTGAACGCGCAGAACGGGACCCTGCAGGCGCTGTTCGGTCATACATATCAGTACTGGCTAGACGCACCGCCGAGGTTTTGGCAGCCCAGTGGCCTCCTGATCGCCTTCCTGCCGCACGCCCTTGCTGAGTACCGAGGCCGGGTGCGGGGGCAAGGGGCCGCAGCCACCGCCGCGCTGCCTCTGCCCCCCATTGTGTCCGTGATTCAGGATCGCCAGGTGAAGCGGACCTGGACGCCGCCCACGAAGGTTCACGCGATACACATGAATGCCTCGGGTCGCTGGCTGGCCCTGGTCCCGGCTCCGAATGCAACCGAGTGGCCACCCGACCGGCTGCGCTGGGACCCCATGACCGGCAGCAAGTATGGGCTCGTGGAGATCTACGAGCTTGAAACCGCGCAGAAGCAGGCCGTCCTGCGTCCGCAAAAAGCGACGGCTTTTTCTTTGGCCTCATCGAGCGATGGCAGCCTACTTATGACCTTGTCTCAGGCCTCGGCCGGTGCTTGGCAAACGGAAATCTGGGACAGCAAGAGCGGTCAGCGGCTAGGTCGCGTCGCTGGAACGCCAGCCAATCACCTCTGGTCGTTGATGTTGCCTCCCGAATCTCCTTTCTCCAGCGGCGACGGACGCTGGCTGGTCTTTGCCCAAGGCGCGCGGCACGTGCTCTGGGATGCACAGAGTCGCAAGACGCGCAGGTTGGCCACGGTCTGGGGCAGCGCCGCGTTCGCCGCCGGCACCTCGCTGCTGATCGATGCGCCGGCCAGCTGTGTCCGTGCGCCGATTGTGGTCTGGGACCTAGCCAAGGACCGCCAGATTACGCTGCAGAATCCGACGAGCACTCCCTACCCTGCGCCAGTCGAGTACTTGGACTGTCGAAAGTGGCGCCCCCAACTTGATCCTTTTTTGGCGGACCGCAGCCGGCTACCGCCGCGCAGCGCGGCCCATGTCGGCGTCGGGCTGTTGGCGGTCTGGCAGTTTAGCTACAGCACCAGCGGCACCGACGGCTATCACGTCTATGGGCCCGAGGGTGACCGCGCGATCCGCCTGTTCGATCTGCGCACGGGTGCCGTCTGGGCCACGCTCGGCCCACATGACGCGCCGGTGCGCTTCGTCGAGTTTTCGCGCGACGGTCGGCTGGTCTTGACCGTCGATGCCGAAGCCAACATGAAGCTGTGGCGCGTGCAGCCGGCCAGCCCCAATCCGCCACCGCCGTCCGTGCCCCCGCCCCCGCCTGAGATCGGCTGGCGACGGCTGCAGCCCTGAGCACGCCGCTATCGCACCCGAGCTCGACGCTGGCCTATGATGGACGCATGAAGCTGCCCCCTGGCCCGTCTAGTCCGGCGATCATCCAGACCGCGCAGTGGATGCGCCGCCCCATCGAGTTTCTGCGCGACTGCGCCGACAAGTACGGCGAGGTCTTCCGCTTTCAGCTGGCCGGCTTTGGCACCTGCGTGGTCCTCGCCAACCCCGAGCTGATCCGCGAGGTGTTTCTCGGCAGCCCGGAGCTGTTCCTCGGCGGCAAGTCGAACGACATGCTGCGGCCCTTTGTCGGCGCTCACTCGCTGCTCGTGCTCGACGGTGATCCGCATGCCCGCCAGCGCAAGCTGCTGGCCCCGGCCTTCCACGGCGAGCGCATGCTGGCTTATGGCCAGACGATGATTGATCTGGCGCAGGCCGCCATCGATCGCTTCCCGCTGTCGCAGCCGTTTCCGCTGCATCCCGAGGTGCAGGCCATCACCCTGCGCGTCATCCTGCGCACCATCTTCGGCATCAGCGACGGCTCGACCGAGAGCGGAACCACCTCGACGGAGGCCCGGGCGCTGTTCGAGCGGCTGTTCCGGCTGACCCAGACCGGGGTTGAGCTGGCGTCTAATCCGCTGCTCATCTTCCCGATCCTGCAGCACGAGCTGTTTGGCCTGTCGCCCTGGGGACGCTTTATGCGCATCGTGCGCGAGATGGATGATCTGCTGCGCAGCGAGGTCGATCGCCGACGCCAGAGCAGCGACCTGAAGGGACGCAGCGACATCCTGTCGATGATGATGCAGGCCCACGACGAACAGGGTCAGGCCATGAGCTTCGCCGAGCTACGCGACGAGCTAGTCACCATGCTGGTCGCCGGCCACGAGACCACCGCCAACGCCCTGGGCTGGACCGTCGCCCTGCTGCTGCAGCATCCCGAGGTCACCGCCGAGCTGCGACAGAAGCTGGAGACCGCCCGCACTCCCCAGGGCGCCCTCGATCCCGACAAGGTGGCCAAGCTAGAGCTGCTAGATGCGACGATTCGCGAGTCGCTGCGCCTGCGACCGATCGCACCCATGGTGGCGCGCATGCTGGCTAAGCCGCTCACGCTCGGTGGCTATGACCTGCCGGCCGGCTGGGTAGTCGCACCGGCCATCAGCCTGGTGCACCAGCGCGCCGCGACCTATCCCGAGCCGCAGCGCTTCGATCCGCACCGCTTCCTGCGTGAAAAGCTGCCGCCCGCCGAGTGGCTGCCGTTTGGTGGCGGCAACCGTCGCTGCATCGGCGCGGCCTTTGCCACCTATGAGATGAAGATGGTGCTGGCAGCGCTGCTCTCGCGTACTGAGCTGCGCCTGGCGCCTGGCTACACCCCGCGCACCATCCGGCGCGGCGTCGTGCTGACCGCCTCTGAAGGCGTGCCGGTAATCGTCGATGCGCGACGGCCGGCCAGCCGCGGAGCCTAACGTCGCAGCGCGGCGCTGAGCTCTTGGCGAATCAGGTCCGCCAGCTGATCGGCTGCGATGGCGGGCGCAGCCGAGGCTGACGCAGCCGGGGCCGACGATGCTGGAGCTGACGGCAGCGTGACGGTCGTGACCTTGACCCCGCGCGCCTCGGGACCTAGCCCGGCCTTGCGACGCGCTTCTAACAGCGCCGGCAACAGCGTCGCCGGCAGCGGCTTGACCCCACCTATCGGCAGCGCCAAGAGCGCAATGCGGCACAGGTGCTCGACTAGCTCGGCCCGCAGATAGGCTTGCTCGACGCTATCGCCCCAGGCAAACAGGCCGTTTCCGGCCACCAGCACCGCGTCGTAAAGCGGCGCAAACGGCGTGAGGGCCGCCACCGCCGCCGGGCCAGGCGCAGCTAGCGGCACCAGCGGCACCGCCGGGCCCAGCGAGACGACCGCCTCGGGCAGAAACACCTCAAGACCGCGACCACAGGCGGCAAGCGCGGTGGCATGCGGCGAGTGCGCGTGGACCACCGCGGCGACATCCGGCCGCGCCGCATACAGCGCCAGGTGGATGCCGATCTCAGAGAACACGCGCTGCCGCCCCGCCACCACTGCCCCGGCCGCATCGACCACCACCAGGCTGTCGGGCGTCACCTCAGCCTTGGAGTAGGCAGTCGGCGTGGCCAGGAACCGGCCCTCGGGCAGGCGCGCGCTCAGGTTGCCATCGTGATTGGCGACCCAGCCACGCTGGTGCAGACGCCCGCTGTACTCGACGAGCTGAGCTCGCAGCTTGGCTTCACTCATGCCCCGGCTCCGCTCGCACCGGCGTGGTGCGTCACGCGGTCGACGACGCCGACGATCAGCGAGCGAATCGGCACCTGCGCACCCAGCTTCAAGAGCTGACGCACGCCATTGCCTTCCTGCATCACCAAGACGATGTCGCCCACCCCCGCCTGCACGTCATCGACGGCCAGGAAGGACGCGCCGCTGTCGGCTCCGTGCTCATCGACCGGCTGTACCGCGAGCAGCTTGCGCGCGTGATACGTCGGATGCTTGGCCGTCGCTACTACCGGCCCCAAGACGCGACACAGCTTCACGCCACACCTCCCGCCGCGCCGCTCGGCACCGTCTCGAAGCAGCCAGCGGCCGGCCGGCCAGCCGGGGTGACGGCGACATCATCGACGATGCCGACGATCGCCAGATCCACCGGCACAAACCACGGATCCATGGCCAGCGCGGCCTCGCGTGAGCCGACCGTATAGACCAGCTCACCCGGTCCGGCCCGCACCGTGTCGGCCGCCACCGTCGGTCCTCCCTGGGCGCGCAGCGCATGATCGAGGGGCTGCACGAGCAGGAACTTCACCCCTTCAAGCCCTTCATACTTTTGGCTGGCAACGACGGTGCCGATGACCCGAGCAAGCTGCATAGGCGCGCACAGTAGGCGAGTCCCGGGGCGCGCGTCAATACAGCGGCTCGGCGACAAGCGCTCGGCGACAGGCGCTCGGCGACAGGCGCTCGGCAGGTGCTCGGCAAGCTCTGCCGCCAGCCGCCCGCTCGGGGGCCTGAGGACAGAGCGCGGGTGAGGTGGAACGCGGGGCGGCGCCGACCGGCCCAGCCAGCGCTGAACGTCGCGGGGTTTCTGGGATTATCCAATCACGGTAAAGCAGCCAATGGAGACCTTCACTTCGGCAGTAACGTTGGCTTGTACATCAGTACAGGCTTTGCCGATTAGCTCGACCTGGCCCAATGCGTTGTAGTCCCAGCAGCCGTCGGTGATACACGCATTACTGCTGTCTTTACGGCGATAAAGATCGGTCTTTTGGCCATTGATGCTCAGCCCGACATTGACCTGGCTCTTGTCGGGGAGCATGCCGCCGCCGACCTTGGGCAGATCGTAGGTGCAGCTGGCGACCTTCTGACGCGCTGTGGCGATAGCATTGGCGACGCTGGCCGCGCTCAGGGAGCCGATCGTCAGGTCAAAGTGGCAGGGGATCGTCGGATCGCCGCCGGTCTTGGTGTAGACGCGACCGTTGCAGGCGCCGGGCACACTGCTCGGCGAGCCGGCGTAGGCCATGGCCGACAGCGCCAGCCGCATGTGATACGGCGGGTAGCTGGCCCCCGTCGGGTCATAGGTATCCGAGCCGGGTACGCCGATAATGAAGCTCTCGATCGGCTGGTTGGGGTCGGCGTGCGCCTGTGCCAGCAGCGAGACGATGTTCTGGGGATTCTCCCAGTCGATGTTGCAGCCGTTGGCATCGGGATAGCCGGAGCGCTGCGGCTGCGACAGCTGGTTGCAGCTGATTGAGCCGTCGGTGATGACCAGCATGATGCGCTTGCCGTTCTGGTTCCAGCCACGCAGCGCGTCGATCGCTGTCTGTATTGATACATAAAGTGGCGAAGGATCGCCTAATCCGGTATCCGGGCTATTGGCATTTAGCCAGTCCTTGATCTGACGACGCACGCCACTCGCAGCGCTCGACTTCAGGCCCATGGTGGGCTGCAGGTCAATCTGCGGAAAGGCTGGCGCGCCGCACGACACCTGGGTGATGCCATACATCTGCAGGCACATCGGCGCCGCAGTGGGACCGTTGGGCGCGGCATACAGCCCCAGCGACATGCTGTCGAACACGCCCTGGTCCGTCGACTGCACGATGGCCTGCGCCGCCGCCTGCCACTTGTTGCCCTGCGCCATGCTGGCGCTCTTGTCGAGCACCACCATCATCGCGGCCGGGGCAGAGGCCGCGGTGTAAGTCTGGGCCACCTGGCAGCCGCTCGGCGGCGGGCCAACCGTCATGTCCTGCCCGTCTGGGCCTGGCGGGCCGAGGAACGGATCGTAGCTGGGATTCGACGCGGCACAGCCGACCAGCGAAAGCCCCAACATCCCCGCCATCAACAAATTCGTGAACGGTTGAGTCTTTATCATAAAAAACCTCTAGGCGGCAGAAAACGCCATCTTCTTTTATCGATCTGGCGCCGCACCCGAGTCAATGATTTCGTATTTCTCAATGCAATTCGCGGACTTACACAAATTTCACTCTCCGCGACAGAGAGAATCAAAATTACCTCCCATTCGGACTTCTACACATTTTAATGATTAAATCACAGATATCGTCACAGCGCCCACTGTGAGTCCTTGCACCAGCGCCGCCTTGGCCGTACCGCGGCCCGGCCGGACGGACTACGGCACTCCGTCCATCCAGCGCTTTAGCTGCGGCATGGTCTTTTCGAGCGGCTCGCTGATGCGGCTGCGGGCGGTGCCGAGGAGCTCGCGGCCCGTCGCCGGCTCGCCCAGGCAGAAGAAGCCCCAGGCGCACAGGGCGATCAGCGGCTCGGCCGAGGGGGTACGCAGGGCGAGCTCGCAGCGCTCCCACAGCGCGCTGTCCAGGATCGGCAGGTTGTTGTCGACCAGGGCGACGTAAAGCTCGGTCAGGTAGTGCTGCGCCCGCAGATAGTCGCCGAGAGGCAGGGCCTCGATCTCGGACAGACGCAGGCGAGCATCGGCCTGCTTGCCCGAGGCGACCAGGGCGCGAATCTCCTGGTAGCGCGACAGCTGAACAAACTGCGGCTGCGGCGGGTACTCGGCGCTAAACAGGCGGGTGGCTAGCTCGGCCGTCTCGTAGGCCAGGCGAGGCTCACCGCGCCGGCTGTACAGCGCGCTCAAGCGCAGATAGGCCTGTGCCCGCACCGCTTCGCTGCCCCAGGGCGGTCGCAGGCAGCGCCGCAGCAGGGTCTCGGCCGCGTCCAGCTCGCCGCGCAGCATCAGCGCCGAGGCCCGCTCTAGCCAGTGGGTCACCAGGATGCCGTGGCCCCAGGCCGCCGTGCCGACCAGGCTCAGCGCCATGACCAGGGGATCGCCGGCAGCCAGCGTGTAAAAGCCGATGGTGCCCAGCAGCCCAAGCGCGCCGTAGGCCGCGGCCTGCGCCACGTGGCGACGCAGCGCTGGGATGACGTTGCCGTCGCGATCGATGGCCACCAGCGAGCGCTCAGCCATAGGATGCGGCCGCGCCGAGAGCTCCCCTTCGGCCACCGCTGGGCGCGGTGCCGTGTCCCCCGGATGTCGAGCCGTGCCCACCTGGGCGATGGACCGGCTGGCGAGTGTGTTTGTTGCCATGCGCCATCGTGCAAGCGGGGTCTGCGCCACGCGCCGCCCCCACCGCGGAAAGTTCAGCTAGGCTGCCGCCTCAGCAGCCGAGCGATGCTGCTCCATCCACCGCCACAGCGGCGGCATGATCTGCCCCAGCGGCTCGCCATCCAGTCGATCAAAGGCTTCCCGCAAGAGGTGCCAGCCCATGTCGTTCTGCGCCCCGCCGGCCCGCAGGAAGGCCCAGGCGTACAGCCCGAGCAGCGCCGAGGCAGCGGTGATCCGCAGGGCCCGTCGTGAGCGCTCCCACAGCTCGTTATCGAGCGGCGGCGGCTCGTCGCAGACAAAGCCCAGATAGAGCTCGGTGGTCCAGGCCTTGATCTGCAGGTAGTCGCCTTCCTCTTGGGCGGGCAGCGACTGCCAGCGTCCGCGCGCTTCGTCGCTGCGGCCGAGGTTGCACAGCGCGATGACCTCGCCGTACTGGCAGGAGCGCAGATGCGGGCTCTTGGGCCAGGCGGCTTGATACAGGGCAATCGCCTGGCGAAGCTGCAGCAGCGCCTCTTCATGGTCGCCCCGCCGCGTCGCCACCGCTCCCAGGTTGTGATGGCAGAGCGCGCGCAGCCGCCGCCCCAGGAAGCGCCGCCGCAGCAGCCGGCGCAGCAGGACCTCGGCTTCGTCCAGCCGATCGTGCGACGACAGCAGCGCCGCCTGGTTGATCTGCCGGGTGCTGCTGAGGTTGCGGCCAATCAGCGCGCCGAAGATGACGCCAAACAGCAGCCCCTGCGGCCCCAAGAGCACGCTGTACAGCACGCTGCCGCCGATGAGGATGCTGGCCAAGAGCGAGTAGGACAGCACCTGCATCGCGCGATAGTGCAGCGGCGAGCGAACGTGGCCCTGGTTGTCGATGTACACAAAGGTCCGCGGACCTGCCTCGTCGAGCGTGCGGGCCAGGCGCATGCTGGGCACATCGCGCGGCGGCTGCTCCAAGGCGTAGCGCAGCGTGCGACCGAGGTGGGTCGGCAGCGTCGAGATCGCCTCATCCTCGATGTCGAGCGGCCGGCTGGCCTCAAGCCCTTTGCTGTCGGCGCGCGGAGCAAGCGAATCGACCTTCGGAGCTGGCTCGCTGGCCGGGGCGGGCCCAGACGCAGCGGCGCTTGCCGAGCCGGCGGCTGCTCCGGCTGGGAATCCGGCGGACGATCCGGCTGTGGCTTCACGCGCAGACTTCACAACAGCATTAACCTAGCACGCAGAAAACCGTCGGTGAACAGCCCTGTTTTGGGGACACAGAAGAGAACCTCGGGCAAGCGAAAACAGCTAGAAAAACGTGCGCTAGCGCCTAGCCGCAGCGATGGCTTGCGGGATGGCTTGCGCTATGGCTTGCCGTTATCGGGACGGCAGCGCGCCCCCGGGGGATAGTCGGGGTGGTAGTGGTGCTTCAGGGCACGCAAGACGCACTGCGTGCAAGCCTGTCGCTCGGGGCTGGGCAGCTTGTCGCAGTCCCGCGGGGTGCGCGACTCGCGACCGGTGGAGTGGCTGAGTGCATAGGGCAGGGCCATCCCCGTCACCAGTGCAGCAGAAAATAGAGCGGCATAGAGCTTCTTCATCGCGTTCTCCTTGCTGGGGGGCGCAGCGTTTGACGGTCCCCTGCCGACGATATTTTCTGGTGCCGTCGGAAAAAGAACAAGCCCCGCCTGCGGCGATCGGATCGCCTGCCGCCTGCCTATAATGCGGGCTTATGTCGGCTAGAGAGGTCATCCTGCTCGGCACGTCCAGCCAAGTCCCCACGCGGGCACGTGGGCACAATGCGCTCTTTCTGCGCTGGGACGACCTGGGCATCCTGTTCGATCCGGGCGAGGGGACGCAGCGGCAGATGCTGATCGCCGGCATCGCCGCGACGCAGATCACGCACATTGCGATCACCCACTTCCACGGCGATCACTGCCTGGGTCTGGCCGCCATTCTGCAGCGCATCTCGCTCGATCGCGTGCCGCACCCGGTGCAGATTCTGTATCCCGAAAGTGGCCAGGTGTTCTTCGAGCGCCTGCGCTACTCGGCGATCTACCGCGAGGCCTCGACCCTGGCGCCCCGGCCCATCCCCGACTCGATCCGCGGGCTGCAGGAGGTGTGGTCGCGCGAAGATCTGCAGCTGTTTGCGGCGCCGCTCGACCACCGCGTGCCCTGCGTGGGCTATCGCCTGCAAGAGCGCGATGGCCGCCGCATGCGCCCCGATCTGCTGCGCCAAGCCGGCGTCGAAGGTCCCCAAGTGCGCGCGCTGATGGATCAGGGCAGCCTCATGCTCGACGGGCGACGGGTCCAGCTGGAAGAGGTCAGCGAGCCCCGCCATGGCCAAGCCTTTGCGCTGGTCATGGATACCCGTCCCTGCGCCGGTGCGCAGCGGCTTGCTCAAGGTGCTGACCTGCTGGTCTGTGAGTCGACCTTTCAGAGCAGCGAAGCGCAGGAAGCGCACGACTACCAGCACATGACCGCGGCTCAGGCGGCAACCCTGGCCCGCGACGCCGGCGCGCACAGCTTGGTGCTAACCCATTTTTCGCAGCGCTACACCAGCCTCGATGGCTTTGTCGCTGAGGCCACGCCGATCTTCGAAAACGTCATCGTGGGCCCCGACTTCACCCGCGTGCCGGTGCCGCCGCGACCCAGCCACCACGGCAAGCCGGCGCCGAGCTCCTAGCGAGCCGCCCCACCCCGCGGTCTGGGGCTTCCCGTCGCAACGCCTCCCGTGTTATGACCAAACCCCATGCTTGAGACCCTAAGCAAAGGCTTCCGCGCCGCCCGCGAGCGTCTAACCGGCGTCGCTGAGCTGACAGAGGACAACATCGAGTCGGCCCTGCGCGACGTGCGCATGGCGCTGCTGGAAGCCGACGTCGCGCTGCCGGTGGTGCGACAGTTCCTGGCCCGCGTCAAAGAGAAGGCCATCGGCCAGAGCGTGCAGCTCCGGGCCAAGGCGCAGCTACCCGCCGCCGACGCCAAGCCCGGCGAAAAGACGCTGAAGTCGCTGGAAGTCTCGCCGGAGTACCACTTCATCCGCATCTGTCAGGAAGAGCTGACGGCGCTGATGGGCAACCCCGACGGCGGACCGACCGAGATGAACTGGGCCAAGAAGGGCCCAACGGTCTTCATGCTCGTCGGCTTGCAGGGCTCGGGCAAGACCACCACCGCCGGCAAGCTGGCGCGCTGGCTGCAAAAGATCCAGAAGCGCAAGCCCCTGCTCGTCGCGGCGGACATCTACCGCCCAGCCGCCGTGCAGCAGCTGCAGGTGCTGGGCGAAAAGCTCGGCATCACCGTCTTTACCCAGCCCGGCAAGTCGCCGCCCGAGATCTGCGAGGAAGCGTATCGCCTGGCCCACACCAAGGGCTACGAGGTCGTCATCCTCGACACCGCCGGTCGCCTGGCGATCGACGAGCCGCTGATGGCCGAGCTGGATCAGATCCGCAGCCGCGTCAAGCCGCACGAGACCTTCCTGGTCGTCGATTCGATGATCGGCCAGGACGCGGTCAACACCGCCAAGACCTTCCACGAGCGCATCCACACCACGGGCTTTATCCTAACCAAGCTCGACGGTGATGCGCGCGGTGGCGCGGCGCTGTCGATCCGCGAGGTCACCGGCCAGCCGGTGCGCTTCCTGGGCATGGGCGAGAGCCTAGAGAAGCTGGAAGAGTTCCGCCCCGAGGGCCTGTCGAGTCGCATCCTGGGGATGGGCGACATCGTCGGCCTGATGAAGGACTTTGAGCAGGTCGTCGACGCGCAGAAGGCGGAACAAGACGCCATGCGCATGCTCAAAGGGAAGTTCGATATGCAGGACTTCCTGGAGCAGATCAGCGTCATCCAGCAGCTGGGCTCGCTCAAGGACATCCTGCAGAAGATGCCGATGTTCGGCCTGCAGATCCCCGAGGGCGCCAACATCGACGACGGCGAGCTGATCAAGATCAAGGCCATGATCAGCTCGATGACCATCGACGAGCGCCGCGTGCCCGAGCGCTTCATCGAGACCTCGTGGGAGCAGGTGGTGCAAGGCGGGCAGGTCAAGGGCCGTCGCCGCGTCGCTCACTACTGCGAGAGCCGCATCCGTCGCGTCGCCCGGGGCTCAGGCCGCAAAGAAGCCGAGGTGATGGAGCTTCTGCACAAGTTCGCGCTGATGCGGCAGATGATGCTGACCATGGGCGCGCAGGCCGGACTCCTCGGCAAGATCCCTGGGCTGCGCACGATCTCGAAGATCAAGCAGTTCGCCGGCATGGACCTGGGCGCGATCATGAACGCCGCCGGGATGCCGGCCGCCGAGATGCGTCACTCGGCGCCGCGACCCAACATCGACAAAGTGCGCGAGAAGCGAAAGCGCAAGCTGCAGAAAGACGCGCGCAAGAAGAACAAGAAGCGCTAAGCGCGGCTCCAGCAGCGGGGGGAGGCCGGTCTACTTCACCGGCGCGCCGAGGACGATCATCGGGGTGGTGGCGTTCTTGTCTTTCCAGATGGCCAGGACTTCGTGCGGCCCGTTGTCCTTGCTGGTGGCTGAAAACACGACGCCCTTCTTCAAGAGCGGCAGCGACGACAGGTTCATCTTAAAGTCGGTCCAGGTGGTGTCGTAGGTGACCACCGCGGACTTGTCACAGATCGTCTCGTACTCTATCCGGCCGTCAGAGGTGATGCGGGTGACGCGACCGGTGCGGTGCGACTTGACGCAGTCGACGCGCTTGGCCGAGGTCTTCTGCAGCGCGACGGTGGCGCTGTCCTTGCCCTTGGTCACTTTGTCGACTACTCCGCCGGCGCTGCTCAGCGAGCCGCCACGCCGGGTGTAGGGCACGTCGTCATAGAACGAGGGATAGCGGGGCTTGGCCGCGTTGACGTCGTCGAACTCCAGCTTCTGGTTGAGCAGCGCGCCAAACGCCGCACCGCGCGGACCCCGGAAGCCCGGCACCTCTTGCAGCGAGGCCATCAGGAAGTCGGCGATCGCCGACTGGCGATGACACTGGGCCCAGGCGTTGGCGGCGACGTTGACCTCGGGGTTGTTCACCAGCACCGGCCCGGCCTGCTTGGCAAAGCCGGCGAAGGGATCGTTGCGAACGTCGTTCATGCCGGCGAAGGCCTTGGCCGGCAGCTTCGAGATCGCAGCGACCAGCGCCGCCTGCGTCTTGTCTTCACAGCCGGCAAACAGCTTGCGCGAGCCCGACAGCGTCGCCGAGTCCATGCTCAGCATCAGATCCAGCAGCGAGCCGTTCTTGCCGACGCCCTTTTCCCACTCGGCCCGGCCGGCGTTGGCGGCCTCGACCATCTTTTTGTAGGCGTCGTCTTTTTTGAACAGCTTGTCGCGATCGGCGAGGTAGGTCTTGAGGTTGTCGCCTAGCTCCAGCGCTCGCAGCCGCAGCAGCATCTTGGTGGCGCCGTCGTGGGCGGTATCGCCGCTTAGCTGCGTGGCGAACTTGGTCGGGTCCCAGGCAGCGACATCGCCGGCGCACATCGCGTGGTGCGGCATCGACGAGTGCTCGACGCGCTCCGCGAGGCAAAACTCAAGAAAGGCCAGGCGGCCGACTTCGCTGAGGCTGCGCTGCATCATGTCGGCGGCGTAGACGCCTTTGGCCTCGATGTCGCCGGCCTTAAGACCGGTGCGGATCGCCCACCACTGATCCATCGGCGTAAAGTCGGCGATGTTCTTCGTCGACAGCTCGACCTTGGGGTAGTTGCCGTCGCGGTTCTCGATGAAGGCCACCGCGTCAGCCCAGTCGGCATCGCGCATGCCAAGCTTGCTGCCCCAGGTCTTGCGTAGCTCTTCGGCCTTGCCCTGGTGTGGCTTGATCTCGTCGCTGTTTGAGCACAAGACCTTGGCGATGGCGCGGACGATATAGTCTGGCTCGCTGCGCTTGAGCGAGTTGGCGTCGTAGCTGTTCGTCTCAAACGCATTCTTGCCACACCACGCAGGTAGCTCAGCGCGCGCGCCCCTCGGCTCAGCCAGCCACAGCAGCGCCGCGGCACAGAACAAAGCGTACTTTCTCACTCGAACCTCCCTCAAAGGTGTTCCCCGGCCTGGTGTCAGCCTGGCGTCCATAAGCGGCGCCAGTCCCGCTCCCATCCCCCCTCTAAGCCACCGCAACACCGAGCAGAAAAGAAGACCATGGTACAAAGCGGCGGGGGTCGCTGCCAAGAGGCGCCCGGCCCTGACCTCCGCCTGGCCTGGGGAGGGGAGGCCGTGCAGCAGCCCGGGCTCGTCTCCAAGTTTTGGCTGGCGTGGCGGGGCCAGCCGAGTACGATGCCGGCGATGTGGCGAGCAGTGATTTGTGGCCTTGTCCTCTGGCTTTCCGCCTGTGCCGGGACGGCCAAGCGGACCGCGACCGATAGCCCCCCGACGACCGCCAGCGCCGCTGCCGCTAGCCCAAGCGCTGCTGCCAGCCCAAGCGGCGCAGCCAAAGCGACGCCCCGCGGTGTCCTGCTGTGGTCAGCGCTCTCGCGGACGCCGGCTCCCAGCGGCCTAGCCGGAGCCGCTTCACCGACGCTAGTCGAGCCAGATGTGGGTGGCCTAGGGCACGCCCTCACCACTCTGCAGCGGGCTCGCCAAGCCCTGGCTGGGCTGCGCTGTGGCGAAGCCCTGCTGCCGATCTCGCAGGCCATCGATCGCTTGCTGATCGAGCATCTGATCGCCGAGACGCGACCGCTCCTCGGCGACCTGTACAGCCTGCTTCTCCTCTGTGCCGATCGGGTCAACGACGCGGTCGTGGCGCGGCGAGCCGCGGCGGCGCTGTTTGCCCTGCGCGTGTCGGTGCCGCCCGATGTCGCGCTGGTGCTGGCCCGCCATCAGACGGCGACGCCCTACGGCCCGCCCATGCCGCCGGTGCGCGTCGAGAGCGATCCGCCCGGCGCGCAGGTCGCGCGCAACCTGCTGCCACTGGGTCCGGCGCCGCTGTGGGTCGAGGGGGCGACGCTTCAGGGCACGGCCGCCAGCCAGGCCGGAGCGACGGCGGCGGCGGGTGACTTTATCGACATTGAGCTGCCCGGCTTCCGCAAGCTGCATCGTCCCCTGCCGGCCAGCGGTGAGCTGGTCTTGGCGCTGCGTCCCGAAGATCGACCGCAGGTGCTGCTCGAGCGGGCCTCGCTGCAAGAGCCGGGCAGCGCAGCTCAGGGAAGCACCCTGCGAGCGCTGGCTGAGCTCTTGGCGAGCAACAAGACTCCCGCCACCCCTCGCCAGATCGTTGTCGTCTGGCCGAAAGAGCTCGCCGGCAGTGCCGTCGCGGGAGAGGCACTGACGGCGCGCGTCTACGATCTCGACAAGCGCGACTGGCTGGCGGCGGCGAGCGAGATTGCCGCCGGCCCGCCCAGCAGCCAAGGCCCTGCTCTGCTCGCGCTCTTGCGCAGCGGAGAGGCCGTCCCAGCGGGGGTTGCCGCGGCGCTGGCAGCCGGCGGAGCGACGGACAAAGCGGCGGCGAACAAAGACGGCGCGGGCAGCAAAGAGGCGCCCAAGAAGAAGGGCCTGTTCGGCAACACCAAGTGGTACACCTGGGTCGTCGCTGGCGGTGTCGTCGCGCTGATCGCCGGCCTGCTTATCGCCGAAAAAGTCAGCCCCGAAAAAGTGACCATCTCAGCCACCCGCTGACGGCCTCTGCACGGCTCGCTGGGTCGGACGCGGATCTGCCCCCGCGGCCGCGGCAAAGCGATTAGAATAGGGCTCTTCATGGGAGGAACGGTCGCCAGCACTGGCCCCTACCGAGGCTGCCCGGCTAGACGCTGGGCGGCGCGGATCTGGGCACAGCGGGCGGCGAGCCGTTGCTGCGGGCGCTGTGGCCAAGGACGCTGAAAAACTCTGCCTGGCCTGCCCGGCCAGCTATCCGGCGGCGTACTCGACCTGCCCGCGCTGTCAGCTGCCGCTGGTCTTTCAGTTCGTCGGCAAGCAGTGGTGTATCGACGCCCTGATCGGCCGCGGCGGCATGGGCGCGGTGTTCGCCGCCCGCCACGTCGACGACCGCAAGAAGCGCGCCGCGGTCAAGGTGCTGGTGCCGATCGCCGGCGAGATGAAGGCCGATCGAGCCGACCGCATGGGTCGCTTTCAGCGCGAAGCCGCGGCGATGGAGCGCCTGACGCATCCCAACATCGTCCAGATCTACGACTTCGTGCGCGAGCGCGATGGCTCGCTGTACCTGGCGATGGAGTTTCTCGAAGGTCCCTCGCTCTCGAAGATCCTCAAAGAGCGCGGCAGCCTGCCGGTGCGCGAAGCGATCGACTTTTGTCTGCCGGTGCTGTCAGCGCTGGAGGCAGCGCACAAGGTCGGGGTCATCCATCGCGACATCAAGCCGGACAACATCGTGCTGGCCACGGTGCAAGACGGCAAGCAGCAGGTCGAGCGCATCAAGGTCGTCGATTTTGGTGTCGCTCGCCTCAAGGGCGACTCGGTGACCGACGCAGGACAAGCGCTTGGCACGCCGGTGTACATGGCTCCCGAGCAGGCCCAGGGCGGGGACATCGACGAGCGGGTCGACATCTACGGCATCGGCGCCGTGCTCTATGAGCTACTCACCGGCCGACCGCCGTTCATTCCGCCCGAAGCGCCGAACCCCAACCTGGCGGTGCTGGCGCTGATCATGACCACCGATCCCGAGCCGCTGCGCAGCCGCAACCCCGATGTCTCGCCGGCCGTCGAGTCGGTGGTACTGCAGGCGATGTGTCGCGATCGCGAGCAGCGCTTCCGCAATGCGGCTGAGATGGCGAGCGCGCTACAAGCGGCGCTGGAAAAGCCGGATGAAGTGCTGTGGACGCGCCCGCAGGATCTGCCGGCCCTGCAGCTGCCCTCCGCCGTCGCAGCAGCGCTGACTACGCCGGTGGTGCGGGTGCCCAAACAGCTGCGGATCAGCCTGCCGCCCGTGACCCGCAACTCCGGCGTCAGTGTCGTCGCCCCGTCCTCGCGCTCGTCGCCAGGCGTGCCGCCAGTGCCGCGCGCCGCTGGAGCGAGCAGCGCCGCCGGGCGCCAGGTCATGACGCCAGCCCCCGTCGCCGCCGGAGCCAGCTCATCGAACCTGCATGCCGGAACCTCGCTGGCCTACAAGCTCTTGATTGCCAGCGTGTACCTGGTGCTGGTGGTCGTGCTGCTGGTGTTCCTACTGGTCGACCGCGCAAGCTGCCGCTAGCGTCGGCAGCAGCGCCTCGCGCTCGGCTGAGGCCAGCACCTGCTCGGCGAGTGGCGTCCGCGCTTCCAGGCGACAGCTCGCCGCCAGCTCTTGTAGCGGCAGGGACAGCGACGTGATCTGACCGCGCACGCGCGCCTGCTCAACCAGAAAGATCGCGTCTAGCTCGGCGAAGGCACGATCGACCTCGCCGTTCATCACCAGATAGTGGTACTGGCGGAACTGACGCAGCTCTTCACGCGCTTTCTGTAGGCGCTGCTCGACGATCGAAGCAGCGTCAGTGCCGCGGCCGCGCAGCCGCTCAGCCAGCACCGCGAACGATGGTGGCAGGATGAAGACCAGGCGGGCCTCGACCGGAAAGCGCGCTGCTAGCTTGGCGGCGCCCTGATAGTCGACGTCGAGCAAGATCTGCTGTCCGGCCTGAAGCGCGCTGCCCACCGCCGACAGCGCCGTGCCATAGCGGCGGCCATGCACCCAGCACCACTCGGCGAAGGCCTCGGCTGCGATCATACGGTCAAATTCTTCATCGCTGACGAAGTGATAGTCGACGCCGTTCTGCTCGCCGCGGCGCTGCGGCCGGGTGGTGTACGACACCGAAAAGCGCAGCTCATCGTGGGTGCGCAGCAGCCGCCGCGACAGCGTCGTCTTGCCGGCCCCCGATGGAGAGGAGACCACCAGCAGCAAGCCGGGCGGCGTCGCCGACGCCCCGTCCTTCCCCCCGCTGCCAGCACTGTCAGCTCGCTTGAACATGACTACTCCTCGTCCAGTCTACAAGTCCGCCCCGGCTCGTGCCGATCGGCCGGCCGACGTCGCCGCTGCTGCGTCGCTGCTGCCCTCGTCCTGACCACCGCGCTCCACCCGCTCGGCAACTGTTTCGGTGGCCAGCGCGGACAGCACCACGTGGTGCGAGTCGATGATCAGGATCGAGCGGGTGCGCCGACCTTGCGTGCCATCGATAAGACGGCCCGCCTTGCGGGCTTCTTCTTTGAACCGCTTCATTGGGGCTGAATCAGGGCTGATGATGGCCACAACCCGCTCAGCCACCACGGCATTGCCGTATCCAATGTTGACTAGCCGCACTACGACTCCTCGGCGTATTGGCGAGCCGCGGCCCCGCCCTCCGGCAGCCGGAGACCTGCTCGCCAGCTACAGAATCTATTCGACATTCTGAATCTGCTCGCGCAGCCGCTCGAGCTCGGCCTTCATGGCCACCACTCGCGAGGCTACCTCCGCCGACTGCGACTTCGAGCCGATGGTGTTGACCTCGCGCCCCATCTCCTGCGTCAAAAACTCCAGCTGTCGACCGAGTACCGCGTCCGACTGACAGAGGCGCTGGCTCTCGGCAATGTGGGCTCGCAGCCGGGTGATCTCTTCACTGACATCCAAGCGGTCGGCCAGCAGTGCGACCTCTTGCGCCAAGCGCTGCCCATCAACCGGCGTGCTGCCATCAAGCAGGCGGGCCAGCCGCTCATGCAGGCGCCGCCTTTGCAGTCCCGGGGCGGCCTCGGCCAGGCTCGCGACTTCATCGAGCAGGCGCGACAAGAGCTGCAAGCGACGCTGCAGGTCCGCCGCCAGCGCGGCCCCTTCTCGCTTGCGCGCTTCGACGAGCTCGGTGATCGCGGCATCCAAGATCGGCTCGATCTCGCGAAAGCGCCCCTCGCCATCCATCGACTCTTCGCCAAGCTGCAGCACGCCGGGCTGCGCGGCGACAAAGGCCAGAGCCGCCCCAGCCTCGAACGCAACATCGGCGACATCGTTGTCGGGATCTAGATCGAGCAGGCCACGGTGCAGCTGCAAGAGCGCTTCTCGGTACGCGGATAACAGCGGGCGATTGACCTGCACGCTTGGACGCGCACTGCCCGCAGCGCCGCTTTCCTGTCGCAAGCTGACGATCAAGCTGCCGCGATGAATCCGCTTGCGCAGCGCCTGGCCGATCAGCTGCTCAAGCAGGGCATCGTTCCACTGCGGTGGTAGTCGCAGCTTCAGCTCGACGAAGCGATGGTTAAAGCTGCGCAGCTCGATGACGTAGCGCCGCACTCCGTCACTGGTCTTTACTTCGGCGCTCTCCGCCCCAAAGCCGGTCATGCTGCGCATGTGGAGTTTCCCGTGGTAGTGCCCGTTGCACTCGCAGCTCGACGGCGATGCCAGGCCAGCGTCTGCGCCAAGCCAGCCCGCAGATCGACCTGCGGCGCGTAGCCAAGCAGCCGCCGCGCCTTGCTGATGTCCGACCGTGAGTGTCGAACCTCGCCCTCGCGTGCCGGAGCAAACTGCGGCGTCGCCACCTGCGAGCTGCCCGACAGCTCGGCCAACAGGGCAAGCAGCGCGAGCAGCGAGGTCGATTCGCCACAGCCGATGTTGATTACCTGACCGCCGACCAGCGCCGCATCCGCTTCGCAGGCCAGCAGGTTGGCGTGGACGACATTGTCGACAAAGCAGAAGTCGCGCGTCTGCCCGCCATCGCCGTAGACCGTCGCCGCTGTGCCCGACAGCGCCGCTGCGACAAAGCGAGGAATCGCCGCCGCATACGGGGTCGCCGGATCCTGACGCGGGCCAAAGATGTTGAAGTAGCGCAGCGCAACCGCGGGCAAGCCATAGCTGCGGTGGTAGGCCGTGCACAGATGCTCGCCGGCCAGCTTGGCTGCCGCATACGGCGACTGCGGCGCCACCGCATCGCTCTCGCGCTTGGGACTGTCGGGGGCCAGGTCGCCATAGGCCGAGCAAGAAGCGGCAAAGACCAGCCGCCGGATGCGCCCATTGCGTCGCGCCGCTTCCAGCACCTGCAGCGTGCCATCGACATTGATGCGCTGGCAGTCCAGCGGTCGCTCGACCGACCACGGCACCGAAGGAACCGCGGCGTGATGCAGCACAAAATCGACGCCGATCATCGCGCGATCGAGGAGCGGGCCATCCCCGATCTCACCGCGCCACAGCTCGACCGTGGTGGGCTTGGCCTGCAGCAGCGCCGCCACGTTGGCCAGGCGTCCCGTGCTGAGGTCATCGAACAGCCGCACGTGATGGCCACGCTGAGCCAGGGCTTCGGCGAGGTTCGAGCCGATGAAGCCACAGCCACCGGTGACCAGAAAGCACGCCATGCTGGCGGAATATACTCGACCCGCGATCGCCGCGGCTTGGAAAAGTCACCGCGGCGGCTTGACCGACGCAGGAAGAAAACCAGCATCCCCCGGCTAGGCGCGAACCGGCCAGCTCTACGTCAGCGAAGCGCGCAGGATCTCGGCCAGTTCCTCGTCGGTAAGCTCGATGGCGTTGCCGCGCATGCTGCCGCCGCGGGCTTGGCGAATAATCGCCGGGAAGTGCTCGGCGCTGACCCCCTGGGCGGCCAAGCTCGGGACCTGCAGGCGATGGCGCAGACGCAGGAGCGCAGCGGCCGCCGCGGCACAGCTTGCGGTCGCTCCCGGCGGCTGGGGCGGGGCCAGCACAGCGGCCATCTCGTGATAGCGATGCAGCGCCAGGCTGCCCGGTGCCCGCGCCGAAAGAGCACGCGCATTTTCAGCAAACGTGGCCGGCAGCAGACAGGCACAGCCGTCCCCATGCGCCACGCCGCACAGCCCGCCGAGCGGCGCCACCAAGCCATGCACGGCACCCAGGCCGGCATTGGCGAGGACGATGCCCCCCCACAGGCTGCCCAGGGCCAGCTCAGCGGCTAGCTCGGCGGACCGCGCCAGCTCGGCGGCGTCTGCGCTCGCGTGAACCTCTGGCGCTGCGAGGGGTGGGCGATCACCCGCTGCGGCCTCAGCCAGGTCGGCCAGCCGAGACAGCGCGCGATACATCAGGGCAATGCCGCGCTGGGCCAGGACATCCGTTGTCGGCTGCGCCCCTTTCGACACATAGCCTTCGATCAGGTGGGTCAGCGCATCCAAGCCCGCCGCTGCCGCTACTTTCAGCGGCGCGGTCGCCACCAACTGAGGGTCGATAAGCGCGATGCGCGGCAGCAGCAGATCGCTGCGCAGGCTGCGCTTTACTCCCAGCCCCGGGACGCGCAGCACCGCGTTGCGCGTCGTCTCGGAGCCGCTGCCCGCGGTGGTGGGAACGGCACACAGCGGCAGCGAAGGCTGCACAATCGGCCGCGGTGCACCCAGCCCGACATCCTCCAGATATTCGAGGGCCGGCCCAGGGTTAGTGGCCAGCGCCGCCACCGCCTTGCCGACATCCAGCACGCTGCCCCCGCCTATCGCCAGCACCGCATGACAGCCGGCCTCGCGACAGCGCTCGACCGCGGCATCGACCAGCGTCGTATCCGGCTCGGTCGAGACGGTCAGCCGAGTGATCGTCAGACCACGCGCCTGCAGCGCCGCCTCGATCGCGGAGAGTCGCCCACTGCGCGACAGCGAGCCCGCGCCGGTACACAGCAGCACTCGCGATCCCCAAGGAGCCAAGAGCTCAGGCGCGCGCTGGAGCTCCCCGGCCCCAAAGAGGATCTGCCCGGCTGTGCGCAGCTGGAATTTCACCGCCATGCCTCGCTACTGCCAGGGGCTGGGAAACAGGCTGTGGTGCTTCTCGCCGATCCGCGGCGCCGCCATCATCGGCGCTACCGTCTCTTTCCACGTCAGGTAGTGCGCGGTCTGCTGGTGCGCTTTGAAGCCCGCCTCGTCGTGATAGACCTCGTACAGCGTAAAGGCCTGCGGATCATCGCTGCGCTGCAGGACATCGAAGCGCAGGTTGCCCGCCTCTTGCCGCGTCGCGGCGGCATTCTTCAGCGTCGCGGCGATGAAGTCAGCGAGCCTCTCAGGAACCACGGTGATGCGAACCGTAACGACGTACATGGCACAGACCCTATCACGATGACGCCGCGGACAGCGCGCGCCGCCCACAGCGCCGCTGCACGCGCGCGCCGGGGACAGGACTTCCGCGGGCCGAGCCGGCTTTGGTGAGGTTTCTTGACCACGTCCGGACCCGCCGCCATCCTGCGAGGACGCTCTCCTCTTAGTCAGCGTCTTGGGAAAGGGATCTTCTATAGATGGCCGTTCAGTTCATCGTCGAGGGTGGCTACACGCTCTCCGGTTCCATTCGTCCCTCCGGCAACAAGAACGCCGCGCTGCCGGTGATCGCGGCGGCGCTGCTCACCGACCAGCCGGTGACGCTCTGCAATATTCCACGCATCCGCGATGTCGAGACCCTGGTCGATCTGGTGCGCTCGGTGGGGGCATCGGCGACGTGGGATGGGCAGGATCCAAACACGCTGCATATTCACGCCAAGGACGTGCGGGCGGCGTCGCTCGATCCGGTCCTCTGTGCTCGCATCCGGGCTTCGATTCTGCTCGCGGCGCCGCTTCTGGCCCGCTGTGGTGAGGTGGCGCTGCCGCCGCCGGGAGGGGACGTCATCGGTCGCCGCCGCGTCGATACCCACTTCCTGGCCTTCGAGCAGATGGGCACCCGCTACGACCTGGGCGAGCGCTTCGTGCTGCGGGCCGACAAGCTGCACGGCGCCGACATCTTCCTCGATGAGCCCAGCGTCACCGGCACCGAAAACGCGCTCTGCGCCGCCGCCCTGGCGCACGGCACCACCATCCTGCGCAACGCCGCCTGCGAGCCGCATGTGCAGGATCTGGTGCGCTTTCTGCAAGTGCTCGGCGTGCAGATCGAAGGCGTCGGCAGCAACCTGCTTACCGTCCACGGCCTGGGCAAAAGTGGCCGCAGTCCAGGTGGTGGCCGCTTCCGCATCGGCCCCGATCACATCGAGATCGGCAGCTTCATTGGCCTGGCCGCCGTCACCCGCTCGGCGCTAAAGGTCAGCGATCTGCGCAAAGAAGACATCGACAACCTGCGCGCCATCCGCATGGGCTTCGAGCGCCTGGGCATCCACTGCACCGTCGAGAAAAACGGCGAATATAGCGACCTATGCATCGCCGCTGAGCAGTCGCGCAGCATCAAGCCCGACCTGGGTGGCCAGATTCCCAAGCTCGAAGATCAGCCCTGGCCGGCCTTCCCCGCCGACCTGATGTCGATCGCGATTGTCGCCGCCACCCAGTGCGATGGCGTCATCCTGGTGCACGAAAAGATGTTCGAGTCGCGCATGTTCTTCGTCGACAAGCTGGTCGGCATGGGGGCGCGCATCATCCTCTGCGATCCGCACCGCGCCATCGTCTACGGCCCGACGCAGCTGCGGGCTGGCACCGTTGAGTCCCCCGACATCCGCGCCGGCATGGCCATGCTGCTCGCCGCCCTCGCCGCCCGCGGCACCAGCACCATCAACAACGTCGGCCAGATCGAGCGCGGCTACGAGCGCATCGCCACCCGCCTCCGC
>CAZVMD010000019.1:0-44069 GCA_964628555.1 uncultured Myxococcales bacterium
GCGCCTCTTATATCACGGTTTGCCGCGTCTCTAGCGCGCCGATTCAACGCCCGCAGCCTCAGCAGGGTTGTCGTCGGCCCCTCGGGGGTTTGGAGCTAGCCGGCCGGCTGGGTACTGGCCCGCAGGCCGAGCGCCGTCATCGTCTGAGCGGGGGTTCCGCCCGGCGGCCGCTTTCGAGTATGGTGGGCCATCATGACTTCCTCGACGTTCCTAGATGAGCTGCGCTGGCGCGGCCTCCTGCACCAGACGACCGATGACAGCGGGCTCTTGGCGCATCTTTCGACCGGGCTGCGCAGCGCCTACGTTGGCTTCGACCCGACGGCCGACTCGCTGACCATCGGCAACTTCATTCCCATCAAGCTGCTGATGCACTTCCAGCAGGCGGGCCACCGACCCATCGCGCTGCTTGGGGGGGGCACCGGTCTTATTGGTGATCCCTCGGGCAAGTCGGCGGAGCGGCAGCTTCTGACCCGCGAGCAGGTCGAGCACAACGTGGCCCGCCAGCGCTTGATCTTCGAGCGCCTGCTCGACTTCACAGCCGGCCAGCGCGGCGCGCAGCTCTTGAACAACCTTGACTGGCTGGGCTCGCTGAGCTTTATCGATGTGCTGCGCGACGTCGGCAAGCACTTCTCGGTCAATGCGATGATCCAGCGCGACTCGGTGCGCGACCGCCTGACGCAGCGCGAGCAGGGCATCAGCTATACCGAATTTAGCTACATGATCCTGCAGGCCTACGACTTTCTGCACCTGCATCAACGGCAGGGAGTGACGCTGCAGATGGGCGGCAGTGATCAGTGGGGCAACATCGTCAGCGGTAGCGATCTGATTCGTCGCATCGCCCGCCCGTCGGGCAGTAGCGAGGCTGGCGCCGAGTCGTTTGGTCTGACGGCCCCCTTGGTCACTCGCTCCGACGGTGGCAAGTTCGGCAAGAGCGAGACCGGGGCCATCTGGCTATCGGCAGAGCGCACGAGTCCCTACGCCTTCTATCAGTTCTGGCTGAACACGGCAGATGACGATGTCGTGCGCTACCTGAAGCTGTTTACGTTCCTGTCGCAGGAGGAGATCGCCGCGCTGTCTGCTGAGCACTCGGCAAATCCTGGCGCGCGGTCCGCGCATCGCGCGCTGGCGCGGCAGATGACCCAGCTTCTGCATGGCGAGAGCGAGCGACTACAGGCAGAAGCGGCGGCGCAGGCGCTGTTCTCTGGTGATCTGACTGGGCTGTCGGCTGCGACGCTGCGCGAGGCGCTTGCCAGTGCGCCAACTTCGCAGCAGGCTCGCGACAAGCTGGCCGGTGAGGGGCTGTCCCTGATCGATGTGCTCGTCGAGACCGGGCTGTGCAAGTCCAAGCGCGAGGCCCGCGAGTTTGCGCAGACCGGCGCGGTCCTGGTCAACGGTCGCAAGGCGGGTCCCGAGGATCGCCTGCGCGACAGCGATCTGCTGCACGGTGAGTTCATCGCGCTGCGGCGCGGCAAGAAGAACTGGCACTTGCTGCGCTTTGTCGCTTAGGCGGGCCGGCTACAGCGATGGCAGGACCACGCGGGCCCCGGCTTCGATGCGATAGCTGAAGCTCAGCTCGCGAGTGCCGCCTGGCTCTAGCTCACAGTCGAAGCGAGCGAAGCCATCTTTGCTGTCGTAGCGCATGCCGGGGGGCTGACTGACCGTAATCTCGACGTCGCGGATCTCGCTGACCGGTACGCGCTCGGTCACTTGCAGTGCTTTTTTCGCGTCGCTGAGGTTGCTCAGAAACAGGCGCACGGTACGGCCAATCTTCTGTGTGCCGAGGACGGCGGTGGTCTCGCGCGTCTCTTCGACTCGGCGGCGCACCCGCACACCATCATCGATGCCGAAGCCGAGCTCGAATGGCTCTCCGGGAGCGACGAACAGGATGCGGCTGCGTCCGGCAAGCTCACTGCCGCGGATGATGTGCACGGGGCCGGCGAGCAGCGGTCGCGATCCGGTTAGCGTGGCGGTGGCGCGCAGATGAGCACCGATGCTGCGCTCGGGATAAGCGATGCGCTCGACTTGGCAGGGCAGGGTCTGCGTGCCGATCTCGACGCGCACCGGCATGCCACTCGACGGCAGCGTCGTTGGGCGGGCGGCGCTGAGGCACAGTGGCTCGCCACCGTCATCGACGCCAGGCATCTCTTCTACGGCGCGCGGTCCGCGGTTCACGCCCGCCACCGCGATCTGCTGCTCGCGCGCTTCGACGATCACCGTGCGCTTCTCTTGCTCGGTCTTGCGGCGCAGGCGCAAGCTGTCTTCGCTGAGCATCGGCGCCGTGGCGGCCTGGGCCGGGCGAGCGGTAGAGAAGCGCAGCGGCACCTCGCGCCAGTCTTCGCCGGTGCACTGCCACGCGGTGGCCCAGGTGGTGATCTGCAGGCTATGGCTGCCGTCACTGGCTGCGGTTAGGCGGCACTGGTGCTCGGGGCGCCACAGTGCGCAGGGTGTGCGATAGGACAGCTCGATGGTCGCAACCCCCGCCGCCGAGGACTCGATCTGCAGCTCGATCGCTGCTTCGAAGCGGGGCTCGACTCGTCGAGCGATGGCCAGCCGCAGATCGCAGCGCTGCTCCTCACGCTGGGCCTGCGCCTGCTCTAGCCGCCCTGAGGCTAGCTCGTCCAGCGCCTGTTGCTGGGCAGCCGTTAGCTGCTGGTAGGCGCTGCGCCAGCTTGTCAGATCGGTGGCCGCGGCCTGCGGGACGCGATGGAGTGCGCGGATATAGTGGTTGATCAGCTGAGCGATGCGCTGCTCATGGGTGGTCTGTGCTTCGACAGCCTTGCCCAGCGCCGCGGCGTGGCTCGCTGCGGCTTGCTGCTCCGCCTCACGGGCATGAATCTCGCTCTCGCTGGAGAGTGGCACTTCACGAACGCGGCGGACCACGCGGCTAGAGAGGACGCGCGCGCTGCCCGCCTTGAAGCCAAGCACGCTGGCGAGCACGCTGGGATCACTGACCATGGTCGCCACGCCGGCGATGCGCAGCCACGAGACCCCAGCCGTCAGCGGGCCTTGCAGGCGACGCACGACCTCGGCGCGGTCTTCAAATAGTGTGACGCGGACGACTTGGCTGCTGCACTCAACCACCGCTGGGCCATGTGGACCCGGGGGGGCAGTGTCGGGGGCTGGCAGGGGGCTTGCGAGCTCAGTCACGGCGGTTTCCTCCCACAATCTCGCTCTTTCCCGGGAAGACGATGCGATACGTGTACTCGATCTTGGCTTTGCCACCGGCTGGCAGCACCAGCGTCCACAGCAAGCCGCCGCGGATCGGCAAGCCGCGCTCGGCCTGGCTGTATTCCTTGGCTTCGGGGCGAGCCGAGAGCAGATCGATGGTCAGCGATTTGTCGTCGCTGACTGGTAGCCGATCGTATACGTCGATGCTGACCGCTTGGCCCAGGGCTGAGCTCAGCTCTAGGCTGACGTGATGTGTCACCTGCGTCGAGCCACCTAGTAGGCCAGTCGTCTCTTCATCGCTGCGCACGTTGCGCGCTACTCGCACTCGCTCCTCCACGCCCATGCCGACGCGCAGTGCGCCACCGCGGTCGATGGCTGCCACCTGCGCCGTCGTCAGTAGGCTGCCCTCGACATAGACATCGACGGGTCCGGCCAAGAGTGGGGCTGCAAGTGGGTTGCGCAGCTCAGCTTCGCGGAACACCTCGGCCTGCTCGCGCGGCACCGCCAGGAGGCGCATACCAGGCGCGCAGTCGACGCTGCGCAGCAGGATGCGATGCGGGCTGCCATCCGACGGCACGCGCACCAGACCTTCGCTGTCATAGCGATGATCGAACTGGCCGCGATGCACCTGTGGATCGCTGTACTGGCTGCCAAGCTGCAGGCTCTCGATCTGGCTCTGAGCCAGGCTACGCAGCCGCAGCCCATCGCTGTCTGGGCTGGGGACCAGGCGGCCGCGGCGTGAGCGATCGTGGGCTCCGGCCAGGCTCAGGCGATCGAAGTCGAGCCACTGCTCGCTGGTATCGGCGCCAGCGGGCTCGATGCTGGCCTCATCGTCATCGAATGCCGCGCCTTCTGGTTCCGAGCGGCCGCCGCCCCCAGCGCTGCTTCCCAGATCAAAGGCCATGCTCTTTTTTTGCAGCTCTACTCCCCCGGGCCCGCCACTGCGCATGGGTCCCCCAAGAGGCCTCGGCTTGGCGGCGGGTGCGCCCGGCGGCGGCGGAGCAAACATCATGGCCGGGGCGGGTGCCTCTGGGATGGCGCCAGAGTACGAGCCACCCCCTTCCTGCTCCTGCTGGCGATCGGCGCGGCTGCGCGGCGGGGCGGCCGTCTTTCGCTTGGCGCGTGACTTTTCGGGCGCTGGCGCGACTTCTTCCTCGACCGCCTCGGGGGACTCCGCGAAGTGAAGGTCGGGGCTCAGTATGTAGGAGTCGAGCTGTATCTCATCGACAGGCGTCTGACCTGACAGCGCCTGTCCGCCGTCGATGGCTGCCGCTGCCGGGGGCAAGACCTTGCCGGCAAACGTCAGATCGTAGCCAGCGAACAGCGCCTCCAGTCCAGGCGGCGGCGATCGATAGCCTCGGCGGGCCGGAGCCTGCGCTCGGCCAAAGCGTAGCGATGGCAGCTCTGGCAGGCGGGTGTCTAACATCAAGTCGGCGGTCGACACCGATAGGCGCGCTGCAGTCCAGTCCTCACCGGAGCGCTGGGCCACCAGCGCCTCCATGAGCCAGGTACCACGCCGCTGACCCTCGCTGGACTCATGGATGCGCAGCGTGTAAAGCGGCCAGAAGCGGGCCGCGGTGACGAGATAGCTCACGCGCAGCGTCGGCACGGGGCCGCGTCCAGCCAGGACAATGACCGCAGCGCGGGTTGGATGTTCATCGCCCATGCGCTGACGGCTAGACGCCTGCTCGTAGGTGCGCTCGGCCGCTTGCTTGGCTAGCTGCAGAGCGGCTAGCTCGCGCGCAAGCTCTGCGATGCGACGGTCGAGAGCCTGCTGACTTTCGCGGAGCAGTCCCGCAGTAGCCAGCGCATCGGCCATCCGCACGTCGACTTTGTCGACAAACGAGGTTGTGCGCAGGGCGGGGTCGGGAGCCGTGGCCAAGAGCTTCTCGCGCTGTCGCTGCAGCCGCTCCGACTCGGTGCCGAGCCGCCAGATCTTGTGGCTGAGGGCTTCGAGGTCGGCTGCCGCAGGCCCAGGGGCCGCTGGGCTGTCGGGGACCACCAGCGTGCTGCGGATCGACACTACCTGTCGCTCGCTGCCGCTGTCATCGATGATCGCGGCGCGCAGGCTGCCCGGATCAGCGAGCGGCGTGATGCCGGGAACGACGATCTCGAGCTGTTCGGCGGTGGCGACCCCCGCGATCTGAGTGTCGCTGCCTAGCTTGCGTAGGCTGGCCGCTGTGATGGTGCGGGTAATGACCGCACCTCGCGCATGGACCGTGACATGGGAGATTTCGGCCGGACAACGGATCTGCAAAGGCTTCCTCCGAATTCCTTGGGCGCGCGGCACAGTCAGCGCTCCCCAGCTCCGGCTGTAGGCAGGCGGAAGCCGAAACCGGCCGCGCTCGGCCATGCTCGCCGATCGTCCAGGTAGAAGGGAGACAAAACAGCGGCCGACGCCGGCCTACTGAGCGCTCACCTGCCGATGTGGTTTGACCAGTCTTGTAGGTCCGCGAAAGCAGCGGCAGTCTGGTCGCTACTTCCTGTGTTCGGTCGGCAAGCCATCCAGCGCCAAAAAGGAATGTGGGGAGGAAAGGTTCCCAAATTCCTTTTTCCATCACAAAGACGCACCCCACATCGGATAGGACCCGCCTACATCGTAGGAAGATTCGACACCTGCTGCCCTGACAGGGATGGTCAGCTGGGCAGTCACACAGAGACGGTGGCGGCCGGGGGCGGGTCGCTTGTAAGGCCGTTGATCTCAGAGCGCAATTCAAAGTACGATGATTCGTCGCTCCATCAGCTGATGAGCACACTGACTCTTGTCAGAGAGTCGCGCGGCGGGAGGGCCGCGCTGGGGTAGGGGGGGAGTTCCGGGGCGGCTGATTGGGGGAGGGGGAGTGTAGTCAGCTGCTGTGCATGCTTCACGCGCAGCGAGAGGCAAGTAGGAATGACCAAATCGGATTTGATTGAAAAAGTAGCTGCTCAACTTAGCCTGCCCAAGGGCAAGGCTGAGCTCATCATCAACTGCATCTTTGACTCCATGGAAGAGGCGCTCAAAGGGGGGCACCGAATCGAGATCCGTGGGCTCGGGAGCTTCGAGATTCGACGCTACAAGGCGTACGAAGGACGGAACCCGCGTACCGGCGATCCGGTGGGCGTAAATCCCAAGCGGCTGCCCTTCTTTAAGGTAGGCAAAGAGCTTAAAGAGCGAGTCAACGCCGGCGCCGTCGAGGCTGCCCTGGCGAAGATCGCGGCCGAAAAGGCCGCAGAAAAGCCCGCTACGTCCGCCGCGGCAGATGCCAGCAAGCCGACTGCGGCCCCGGATGCATCGACCAAGCGTCGTCGGGCTGAGAGCAAGTCATAGCGAGCTGACCAGGACCTCGCGACCATTCTTTCCATCGGGGGCGCTGACAATCCCCTCGCGCTCCATTCGCTCGATCATGCGCGCGGCGCGGTTGTAGCCAATGCGCAGTCGTCTCTGGACCATGGAGATGCTGGCTTGGCGTGTCTCGGCTACCAGCCGCAGCGCCTGATCGTACAGCTCATCGGAGAGATCTTCCTCCGGCTCTTCGCCCTCTTCATCCCCGCGCGGTCGCAGGATGTCCATGTCGTAGATGGGCTGTCCCTGCTGCTTTAGATGCTCAACGATGCGATGCACTTCCGGGTCGGTGATCAGCGCGCCGTGTACGCGGCGCAGCGCCTGGCCGCGGTCGGTGAACAGCATGTCACCCATGCCTAGCAGGTTCTCGGCGCCCTGCGCATCGAGGATGGTGCGTGAATCGACCCGGCTGGCAACCTGGAAGGCGATGCGCGATGGGAAGTTGGCCTTGATAAGGCCCGTGATGACATCGACCGAGGGGCGCTGGGTGGCGAGGATGAGGTGGATGCCGGCAGCGCGGGCCTTCTGCGCGATGCGCGCCACCGAGGTCTCGACCTCCTTGCTGGCCACCATCATGAGGTCGGCAAACTCGTCGATCAGCACGACGATAAACGGCAGCTTGCTCGGCCGGTCGGCCATGTCGTAGTCGCTGTCGCCGAACAGCTCACGCTGACCCTGCTCGACGGACTCAAGCTGCTTTTCGATCTTCTTGTTGTAGCCGTTGATGTCGCGGACGCCTTCTTTGGAAATCAGCTCGTAGCGCCGCTCCATCTCGTCGACCGCCCACTTGAGTGCCAGGTTCGCTTTCTTGGGTTCGGTTACGACTGGCAACAGCAAGTGCGGGATGCCTTCGTAGATCGAAAGCTCCAGCATCTTGGGGTCGATCATGATCATCTTCACCTCGTCGGGCGAGGCGTTGCACAGCAGCGAACAGACCATGCCGTTGACGGCCACCGACTTGCCAGAGCCAGTAGTGCCGGCGATAAGCAGGTGCGGCATGCGCGCCAGGTCCACACAAACCGGAGCCCCCGAGATGTCTTTGCCAAGCGCCATGGTCAGCTTGCTGCGGGCCTGCAGGAAGCTGCTATCAGCGACGATTTCTTTTAGGTAGACGGTCTCACGCGTGCGGTTGGGAACTTCGATGCCGACCGCCGCCTTGCCGGGAATGGGCGCGACGATGCGCACGCGCAGCGCTTCCAGGGCCATCGCCAAATCGGACGATAGCGCGGTGATCTTCGACAGCTTGGTGCCGGGGGCCGGCACGAACTCGTACATCGTGACCACCGGGCCTGGGTGGATCGCGGTGACGCGACCCTTGACCTGATAGTCACCAAGGGTGCCCTCCAGGCGGTGGGCTAGCTCCAGCATGGCGCGGCGATCGATATCGCGCTGCGCTGGCTCCTCATAGTCGAGGAGCTCAATCGGTGGTGGCGCGAACGGTCCGGCGTGCAGCGGCTGATAGTTGCTGTGGCGCCGCTTGCTGACACGCGGGGCGGTCGGAGCCGGCATGGAGTGCGCCGCTGAGCTTAAAAGCTCAGGGCTGGGGCTCTCGTGTTCGGGCAGAACGATGGGGGGCTCGTGGGTTTCCTCAGCGCTGGTCGCTTCACCCAGCTGGACGGGCTGGGACAGCGGCTCGTCGGGGGGACCGAAGGGCGAGCGTTGGCTAGGAGCTTGGGCTGGCCTGAGCGCAGCGGCTGGCCCCGCAGAGCCAGGCGACTGGTGCTCGGGCGCGAACTGCGGCGGCGAGGTCATCGGCTCCGTCGCGGCGCTGTCGGCTGGCTGCAGCGGTATCGGCCCAGCCGTCGTGGTCGGGGCTGGCGGGGGCGTCGCGGCGGCGGGCTTGCGCTCGACGATCACTGGACCGCCGTCGCCCAGCTCGGCCTTGTGCGCGGCTTGCTGCGACGCGGTCTTGCGGGCGGGCTCGGGGACTGCTTTTTCGCCGGCATCCACCGCCTTGCCACGCGGGCGCGCCGCCTGCGGTGAGCCAGACGGCCGCACATCGCGATCATCGCCATAGTCGCGCAGCGGCTGTGGCACGCCCTCCGCAACGGCTGGCTGCAGGGCCGGCAAGCCGCTTGCTTCCGCCGCAGCGGGTGCGCTCTGCGTCGTCGCTGAGCGGCTGAACGTCCTGGCTCGCAGCCTGCTCCACTGGGCTCGCAGGGCGCTGCCGAACCGCGTCAGTACGGGCTGAATCCGTCGCCGCAGTCGGTCATATAGGGCGTGCAGCCAGGCGGCAATCCGGGTCGAAGCTCCGCCCAGCGTGAGCGGAGTCGTTGCCAGGAGCGACAAGAGCAGAAGGCAGGCCGAGACCAAGATCGTGCCGACCACACCCAGGAGCGCGACGCCTAGCTCGGCCGCGTACTCGCCGATGGCTCCGCCCGGTGTGATGCCTTGCAGGCGCAGCCCATCGCCGCCGACATGCAGGAGCACACTGAGCGAGACGAACAGTCCCAGGCCACCGATGATCGGCAGCGGGGATAGGTGCAGGGCGCGGCTGCGCAGGCGCTGCACCGCGACGTAGATCAGCATCACACCGAGTCCGATTGCACTGATGCCGATGCCGCGATACAGGCTGAGCGCCAGCCACTGCCCGACTGGCCCCATAAGCTCGCCCGAGCCAAAGACCAGTGAGCCGGCGCTGAGCAGGACGAAGAGGCCGCTGGCGAGGATCAGGATACCGATAGCTTCGCGCTGGCGGGTCGAGCCGGGGGCGGGGCTAGCGGCGGGTTCCTTCGTCGCCTGGGCCACAGCGCGGCGGGGACTGTGGCGAGCCGCCGGCGCACGGACGGCTACGCGGGGTGCTCCGGCTGCGGCCGGCATCGGCGGCGGGGGAGGGGGCGTCGCTGCCTCGCTGGCTTCAGCAGGGAGCGCCTTGGCGGCCGGGGCCGCATCCGACGTAAAGGGGGAGCTGTTCATGGTGGAGCCTAGCGCTACGGCTTGAACGTACTGCGGAGGGATCGAGAGTCAAATTACTCGCTGCAGCGGCGGGCGAGGGGGGAGCCGGGGCTAGTCGCGTTCGAGGTAGGTGTAGCCGGTCAGTCCCTGCTCATACATGCCGAGCAGCTTGCGCGTCTCTTCGATGGTCATGCGGCGGCCGCGCAGCGCGGACTCGGCGGCTCGGCGCATGCGAGCCTGCAGGTCCTCAGCGCTGTGACCGACGTACTTGAGCACGTCGATGACCGTGTCGCCGCGGACCACGTGCTCGATGTGATAGCCACCACCCGGCGCCGACAGCACGTGCACGGTGTTGGTATCACCGAACAGGTTGTGCAGATCGCCAAGGATCTCTTGATAGGCACCGACTAGAAAGATGCCGATGAAGTAGTCGCCGTCCCCCAGCGAGTGCAGCTCAAGGACGTGCTTGACGTCGCGCGGATCGATAAACTGGTCGATTTTTCCGTCGCTGTCGCAGGTGATGTCGGCTAGCACGGCGGCGCGGGTGGGCTCTTCGTTTAGCTGGTGGATCGGCATGATCGGGAACAGCTGATCAACCGCCCAGCTGTCCGGCACCGACTGAAACATCGAGAAGTTGCAGAAGTAGGTGTCGCTGAGAGCCCGCGCCAGGCCGTCGAGATCCTCCGGCATCTGCGGTAGCTCACGCCCCAGCTTGAGGATCTTTTGGCACAGGGCCCAGAAAATGTCCTCGGCGATCACTCGGTCATTTAGCGATAGATGACCGAGGGTGAACAGCGTCAGGCACTCGTCCTTGTACTCGATGGCGTCGTGATACGCCTCCAGCAGGTTCTTGCGCGAAACATCGCGGTAGGCGTCAAACAGGCGACGCACCACCGGCGCGACACCGTCGGGCAGGGTGTCGGGGACCTTGCCCACATCGAACTCGGCGACGCCGAGCACATCGACGATGAGCACAGCATGGTGAGCCGAGATGGCGCGTCCTGACTCGCTGACGATGATCGGGTGCGGGATCTGCGCTTCGTCGCAGAGCTCCATCATGCCGTAGACCACGTCGTTGGCGTACTCCTGCAAGCTGTAGTTCATCGAGCTTGAGAAGTTGGTCTGCGAGCCGTCGTAGTCGACGCCCAGGCCGCCCCCGACATCGACATAGCGCAGCGGGGCGCCGGCCTTCGACAGCTCGACGAAGAAGCGGCCCGCTTCACGGATGGCGTTCTTGATCGAGCGGATCGATGAGATCTGGCTGCCAAGATGGAAGTGCAGGAGCTCGAAGCTATCGAGCAGTCCGTGCTCACGCAGAAAGCGCATCGCTTCCAGCATCTCGCGCGAGGAGAGACCGAACTTGCTGCGATCGCCGCCGGAAGACTCCCAGCGACCCGAGCCGCGCGTTGATAGCTTGGCGCGGATGCCGATCATCGGCCGGATGTCGTGCTTCTTGGACAGCGCGGCGATCAGTGGTAGCTCGCTGAACTTCTCAACGACCAGGATGATGTTGCGGCCCAGCTTGCTGCCAAGGAGCGCGGTCTCGACGTACTCGGCATCCTTGTAGCCGTTGCAGATCACCAGGGCTTCTTCATCGTCGAGCATCGCGAGCACAGCGAGAAGCTCGGGCTTGCTGCCAGCCTCTAGGCCGTAGTGATAGGGCCGGCCGTAGTGGACGATCTGCTCGACGACATAGCGGTCCTGGTTGACCTTGATGGGATAGACGCCGCGATACATGCCGCGATAGCCGTACTCGGTAATCGCGGTGCGAAAGGCTTCGTTGAGGTCGACGATGCGACTCTTGAGGATCTCGGGAAAGCGAATGAGCAGCGGTAGGCCGATGCCTCGCTCGCGCACTTCATCGACCAGCTCTTTGAGGTCGATGCCCGTCGGATTCTCGGTTGCAGACCCGCTTGCGCTGGAGTTTCCAGCATTGGCGGGAAAGGCTACCAAGTGCCCACTTTCGTTGATCTCGAAGTAACGCCCGCCCCACTGGCGCAGGCTGTAGATCTCGCGTGAATCGGCAATTGACCAACGACGTGGAATCGTCCCCGTTGTGTGCATCGTTCGGCACCTCCCTTGGCTGGTGTGTGGATACGGCGAAAAGCGCAGGCATGGTCCACGGAGCGGCCCCTTGCAGCAATGAAAAAGTGCCGGCTGATCCGGCGAGCGCGGGCTTGCGCGACAGGTCGATAGATCCTCGAAATTCCCGGGTGTTTCGCGGCACACCAGAACCTACAAAATCGGGCTGGCCAATACAGTTCAGATTCGATACCCTGCCCCCCGATGCTCAAGCCAATAGGAAAACAACGAGTCGCAGAAGAAATTGTTCAACAGCTCCGCAGCCTGATCCTGCGGGGCCACTATGCTACTGGCGAGAAGCTGCCACCCGAGCGCAAGCTCGCGGAAGATCTGGGTGTGAACCGAGCGTCCTTGCGCGAAGCGATCAAGGCGCTGGAGCAGATGGGTTTGGTCAAGACGCGCCAGGGCGATGGCACGCGCGTCCTAGACTTCATGCAGACGGCCGGCGTTGAGCTGGTGTCGCACTTGGTCGCTGGGGGCACAGACGGCACGACGGGAATTGACGTGCTGGAAGATGTGCTCGAGTTCCGTCGCATCTTCGCCCGCGATATCGCTCAGCTGGCCGCTGAGCGCGCGACGCCGGAACAGCTCACCAAGCTGGAAGAGCTGGCCAAGCGAGCCGAAGCCGACCAGTCGCCCGACGATCTGCTCAAGCTGGACTACGAGTTCTATCTGGAGCTGACGCGCGCCGCGCACAACCGGGTGTTCACGCTGCTCATCAACACTATCCGGGCTGCCGTGCAGTCGCATGCCGCGTTCTTCGCGCAGGTCTCGCCACCGGCCACCGTGATTCGCAAGCACCACCGCGATGTCATCGCCGCCGTGCGCGCCCGCAAGCCAGAAGAAGCAGCCCGCGTCGTCAACGAGTACCTGCTCAAAGCGCAAGAGATGGTGAGCGCGCTGTTCCCCGGACGCAGCAAGAGCAGCTAGTCCGCTCCCCTAAGCCCTCGGGCCTCCTTTGCCAACTCCGTCGAATCGGTTAGTCAACATGCCCAGCTACAAACTGCCTCTGCGGACCGGAATGCTGCTTGGCGCCGGCTTCCTAAGCGGCGTGCTATTGGGCGTGGTTACCTGCGGGGGCACCAGCGTCCAGCCAGGTTCCAACGACACGCTGCTGGGAGCGCGTGGCCAGTGCGTGTTCCCAAGCAGCTGCTATGTCGTCGCCAAGAGCGGCCCGCTCGCCGGCCAGTGTTCCGACTGTCGCAGTCGGGCCGAGAGCTGTCGCTTGCGTTTTGTGCCGGGCGCGACGGGGGCGCCGGCCCTGGGCGAAAATGGCGGCGGCTTCGTGCCAGCGCTCAGCGACATGGGGGTTCCCGACGCAGGCTCAGCCGTGGGGCCGCTGCCCACCGACCCGACCGGTGTCTGTCAGCTGTATCAGTCGCCGGATCCGGGCTATGAGGCTATCTGCGCCACTGCGCCGTCCATCTGCATCGCGCGAGGTCCGCGCTGCACGGGGGGAAGCTGTGTGCCGGCAGGCACTGCCTGTGGGGCCAGCACGGCGCTGCCGCCGCAGCGCAAGCCAGGTGGCGGCGATAGTGAGCTCTATTGCCCGTTTACCGACGATGTCTGCTGCCCGCAGTCAGTGGCGGATGGTGGAGCCATGACTGACGCAGGCCTAACTGATGCGGCCCGTATCGACGCCCGCTGACCAGCTGCTCTGCGAGTCCTGTCAGCTACCTAATCCAACCTGCCGCCGCGATGCCTGTGCCTAGCGTTTCGTCTCACATCCACGAGCCCACGCGAAGTGGGGGGCAGCCCCCGCGACTGTCTGTCCTGCAGGCGCGAGTCTGGCAAGGCGCACAGCCTTTAGGGCTCTGTCTGTCGACGGAGGTCCTCGATAAGCTTGAGGTCTACGCTCAGCTCCTCGCAAAGTGGGGGTCCAAGATGAACCTCACCGCGATCCCGCTCGACGATCCCGAGCGCATCGCCACCAGCCACTTTCTCGACTGTCTGGCCTGCGTTGCCCGCTTGCCGTCGGCGGACGCAGCGCCTGCGGCAACCTTGATCGATGTCGGCAGCGGCGCGGGGTTTCCCGGCGTGCTCTGTGCTCTGCTTCGCCCGGAGCTGCGCGTCACCCTGGTCGAGCGCGTGGGCAAGAAAGCCGCCTTTCTGCAGACCCTGCGACGCGAGCTGGGGCTGACCTTTGGGGTCGAATCTCTCGATGCCGAGCGTCTCATCCCCGGAGCATCAGAGCAGGGCTTTGGCTTCGCTGTGTCGCGCGCCGCGCTGCCGCCGCAGAAGTGGCTCGCGCTGGCCCTGCGCCTAGTCGCTCCCGCGGGCTATGTTCTTTCGATGACTAGCCTGGCTGAGCCGGCGCCTCAGTGCGCAGGGTCCTACCTGCTAGATGATCATATCTACGACGTCGGCGCAGGGAGTAAGCGTGTGCTCACCTGGCAGCGAAGATCCGAGAGATAATGAGACCATCTCAGCGGCGCGGCCTATAGAAGTCCTGCGAAATTCCTATTTCGTTCTGCTACAAGAGACCTTGCCGCAGGGACAGCAGCTTGTTCGACTGCTGCGCACGGCGGCCCAATTCCTTGATATCGCCGACGCACGCTTCCAGTACAGCTATGTGATCACGCGGCTCGATCGAGTTGGACGACAAGACCGTTTCCTGCTCATCGACCTGCGCCTGGCCCCTGGGCGGAGCGACCCCGCCTTCGAGGCCATGATGACTGAGATCCGTCCGAAGCTGTTCCAGGGCTTCCGCCGCGTCGGCATTCTGACGGCCACGGCTGGTGGCACGCTGCAGGTCATGCGTCACACGCGTGAGGACGGCGTGCATGCGCTGATTTCCAGCAACGAGTCCGATCTGCTGTCGTTCTTCCGTGTCAGCAAGGCAAGCCGCTAGCGAGCGACGATGTAGCCCGATGCCGTGCTGTATGCCAGCAATCCGGCTGAGCACGCGAAGGCCTACATCAAGTGAGATTCGCATCGTGCGCCGCCGGCCCCTGCCGTCTTCGCTTGGAACCGCTTGGTAATCGAGTATTCACCCCGCTGCAACGCTGTGGGATCATGGTGGAACCATCTCAACGCCGCAGTCCATAGAGCTTCTGCGCACGTCACACTTTGCGTTGCTGCAGGAGACGCTGCCGCAAGGACAGCAGCTGATTCGCCTGGTGCGCTCGGCAACGCCCTTCTGGGATCTGACCGATGTCCGCTTGCAGTACAGCTACGTCATCGCGCGTCTGGATCGCGCGGGCAGGACAGATCGCTTTCTGCTCGTCGACCTGCGCGGCACACCGGGGCGATCGGATCCCGCATTCGAGGCCGTGATGGCCGAGATTCGGCCAAAGATCTTCCGCGGCTTCCGGCGCGTCGGCATCTTGACGGCGACGGCAAACGGCACGCTGCAGGTCATGCGTCAGTCTCGCGAAGATGGCGTTGAGACCTTGATTTCAACCAACGAGTCCGAGCTGCTGTCTTTCTTTCGCATCAGCACGGTGCGTCGCTAGCGGCCGGGCCGCGAGCCTGCTTGTGCCGGGTCGCACCGACGCTGTCATCGGATACAGCGCCAACGTGGTAAGCTGGGCTTGGCACGGCAGCCCACCAACCTGCCGTCGCGCATTCAGGAGGAGCTGATGCATCGTCGTCCACCTGCCCCTGAGCCCGAGATTCCCGCCGAGCTGTCGATTCCGCATGTGCCCCCGCGCGAGATCACGGACTTTCGGCAGCTGAAGCAGGGCTACTTGATCGAGCTGAAGGATGGCCAGCAGGGCCTGCTGCTGGCCGTGGATTCGCGCGCCGAGGCAGAGAGCATGGCCCTGCGCTATGTTCGGGTCGCCTGGCCCCGCGACGGGGCTCTACCCTTGGGCCAGGTCTGTGAGCTCTCAGCAACGGCCGCGAGCTTCAACGGCAGCTTCTTGTTGCACGGCGTGTGGTTCGGCGAAAACGGCAAGCTGACCGCGGAGCGCGTGGTGATCGAGGCCATTCACCGGGGCCTGATCACCTCCAAGAACTGCGGCGTGGCCTGGCCGCTGCCAGCGACGTGGCAGCTTAGTGCGCAGGCTGCCGAGCAGGTCGAGGGCTATCTGTTCGAAGTCGCGCGCTCAACCGGCTGCGCGTTTCCGTTCCACGACATCACCAAGGCGCTGTGTCAGATGCACCTGCGCCTGTCTGCGGAGAATCCAGCCCAGCTCGACATCGTGACGGGCGAGTCGATCAGCCGTTCACCAAAGAGCGATGACGAGATGCTAAGCGTCTGGGCCCGTACCCTACAGCAGAAGATCATGCTCTCGGACTTCACCGTTCCCGGGGTTGAGCCGCCGCGCTAGCCAGCGCTAGTCTTCATCGCTCAAGCGCAGCGGTGGGAGCTCGCCGCGTGGCAGCGGATCGGCGGTGCGCAGCGGCGGAATCGGGTGGGGCAGGCGTGCGTGGCTGGGGGCACTGGGCTGGACTGCGCTTGCGCTGACCTGACTGGCATACAGATCGGCGTCGGCCGAGCGGCGGCTGCTAGGGCGGCCACTAACGCCACCCAGCCAGCTAAGTGGCATTAGCACGGCCAAGCCTGCCAGCATCAGTCCGGCGGCAGCACGCAGCGGGCGGCGCAGGCGTGATGACCTGCCGCTCTCCATCGCAGGCGCGAGGAGCTCGACGGGGGGCGCTGGTTCTTGCTCAGTCGCGACCGGTGTCGCGATGCGGAACATGCGCGGCCAGTCGCCATGGAGCGCCCGCACGAAGTCGCTGACCGATGCGAAGCGATCGTGCGCCCGCACCGAGAGGGCGCGATCGATCGCCGCGCCGACATAGGCGGGTAGATCCGGTCGATGCAGGCTAAGGGGTGTGAATCGTCCGTCGCGAATCTGCAGCGCTAGGTGCACCGGATCGGTGTCGCGAAACGGCTGCACGCCGGCCAGCAGCTCGTAGGCGATCACTGCCAGCGACCACTGATCGCTGCGTGCCTCAACCTGCGCACCCTCTTCTTGCAGCTCGGGGGCGCGGTATTCGATATCGCGGGCCAAGGGCGCACAGATGCTGGCGGTCCCCGGCTCATCGCGCTCGCTGGCCAGGCCGAAGTCCACTACCTTGACCACTGCTCGCTCAACGTCGAAGGCCTGGTCACCCGCCACCTGCGGCAGCTCTAGCACGATGTTCTGCGGCTTGAGGTCGCGGTGCAGCACGCCCATGGTATGGGCACAGGCAAGTGCGCTGCCGATCTGCCGCAGCAGGTGACTGGCTTGCTCGAACGTCAGTCGCCCGCGCAGGTGCAGCACGTCACGCAGGGTTCGGCCAACGAGGAGCTCCATCACTAGAAAGGGCGTCCCATCGCTGTCTTCAGCAAGGGCATAGATCAGCGCAAGGTTGGGGTGGCACAGGCGCGAGACCAGAGCTCCTTCGCGCGCTAGGCGACGACGCTCGTGGCTGCTGCCGGCACTTTCGGCATTGAGAATCTTGATCGCGCAGGCCCGCTCACTGCGCAGATCACAGCCTCGCCATACCGTCGCCACGGCCCCACGGCCGATGATCGCGTCCAAACGATAGCGCCCACTGAGTACTCGCCCGGGAAAGCAGCGCGGAGCTGACATCGCATCCTCCTTGAATGCGGCCTTCCCATTGCAAGCCTGCGGCCAAGCGCAAGCTGGCATCATCTTCGCCTGATTTCGCGCACTTAGCCGCGCGGTGCTGGCCCAGCCCTAGCTGCGCCCATGGGCCAAGCTGGGCCTGCTTGTCGGGCTGCAGGCTGCCGCCGTACACTGGATGAGCCGCCGGTGGGACTCTGGCGCGACTTCCGAAAGCTAGTTTTTGTACTGGATGTACGTGGTCGCGCCGCTACTCCTCTGGCGGCATTTCTTTCTACGAGCTGTAGGCAGGCGGGTTTCGCACTGCGAGAAACGGGACGGAGGGCCGTGACGATGACCGCTCCAGCCAGCGCTGCCGAGCGCGTTGCGCAGGAAGACCTGGTGTTGTTCATCAACGCCTGCTTTGCCTGCAGCGGCCAGTCCGAGTTCTACGGCACAAGTGAGAGTCAGAGCGTCTCGATCCGCTTCCTGCACGAGTACATCCTGGGCAACTACCGACGACTGTACGCGCGCACGCTTGCGGCCGGCGTAAACCACTTCAATCAAGCGCTCATCATCAAGAACCTGCTCTTGGCCGGAGCCCCCAAAGATCTGGTGCAGCGGCGGGAGGAAGGCCAGCTGATCCTCGCGGCCTTGCTGGGGCTGCCTCCCCAGCGTGCCTATCACTTGTTCCGCGAGCTACGTCAGCAGCGCGTCAACAATCGCCGCACCCGCGCCGTGCTGCGCGAGTTTTGTCTGCGTCGCCCTGATCTGGCGTTCGACGCTGTGAAGTACCGCCCTCATCTCCGCGCGGCGATGGCGCATGCCCATCTGCGGCTGCCAGGTGAGGTGGGCACCTTCCTGTTTGCCTTCCGCCAGCAGCGGGCTGGCTTTGTGACGCCACTCTTCGAGCGCTTTCGCCAGGCGCACTATGCCGAGGATGCTCTCTACGATCTGCCGTACACCATTGCTGCCGGTCTGGCGCGACGTCACCGCATTCCTGACGATGTCTTTCTAAGCCGGATCCAGGCCCGCATGACCGCGGCGGAGAAGCTGCGCCTGCTCAAGACAAGCCAGCGGGTCGGGGCTGAGCCGATCGAGATCGATCTTGCGCGCGCCCCCCTGACCAAGCTGTGCCTGTACCTGCTTAGCTACTCGCCGCTGCAGCGCCGCGCGCAGAGGGCCGAGCTGGTCAGCGCTCTGCGCGGTGCTGCCGAGCGTGCGCTCCGGCTCGGCGGGCGCGGACGCCGCCTGGGGCGGGTGGCGGCGATCCTCGACTGCAGCTTTTCTTCATCAGGGTCGCAAGAGAAGCGCCGACGTCCGCTGGCTGTGGCCCTGGCGGCAAGTCAGCTGCTGCGCGCCGCATCGCGTGAGTACCGCGCGATTTGGACGCCGATGCTACAGACTGCTGGCAGCCCCCCCGCCTGCACATCGACGGAGCGCAGCAGCGATGTTCCGGTCGAGGTCGAGCTAGAGGTGCAGGCGCACGGTCAGACCGCGCTCGGCGAGCCGCTGCTAGCGGCGCTGGCCTTCCAGCCTGATCTCATGGTCATCGTCTCGGACGGCTTCGAAAACGATCCCCCGGGTGTCTGCAACCACATCGTGCGCTGGTTTCGCCAGCACATCGATCGGCAGCGCCGCATCGCCATCGTCCACGCGAATCCGGTGTTTGACTCCGATCGCTTCATGCCCCGCTCACTCGGTGCGGCGATTCCAACCATGGGCCTGCGCGATGCCGAGGATCTGCTGACTATGCTCGGCTTCGCTCGCTTTGCCGACGGCAGCGCTCCCCTCTCCGAGCTGGAGCAGTACCTCTCAGAACGACTGCCGCTCTTGCTGTCGCGCCTTGACGCAGCGGCCGGTCGCGGGCCAGGCGAGCCGGCCTCGTCTCTGGCTGGCGCGGCCTCCGCCCCGCAGATCGCTGAGGAGCCATCATGAAGGCCACCCCCGGTCTGCTGCACAGCCTGAGCATACGCGGGCTGCAACCGGCGGCCCCGCAGCAGTGTGGTGCGATTCGCTTGGTGCCGCTGCTGCGGCAGCACGTGCGCCCAGATCTCCGCCTGGCCCTGCAGCGCTATCGGCAGCCGCTCGCCGTGGTCGCGATCGACGGGCAGCCCGATGGGGAAGGGGCACAGGGAGCCATTCGCGAGGGGCTGAAATACATCGGCTACATCCCGCATGGTCTTGTCGTCTCGTACTCTGAAGACGGCAGTCCGGTGGCCAGCATGGGCACGCAGCTTGGGGAGGATGGGCCTGGGCGGGCGGGCCAGCGCAGCCCGGCCCGCGACGTCCAGCTCTTGCACCGCATGACCAAGCGCCAGGGGGAAAATCAGCTGCGCTTCTTGCCGCTGCACCTTGCGATGGAGGGCTTCTTAGCGCTGCACTTTGGCGGTCCGGAGATCGCTTGGAGCGAGTACTCACGCCAGGCGCTGCGTGAAGGTCTGTCGCCGCGCAGTGAGTCCGTCGTTCCCGGCCGCGGCGTGGCTGCGCTGGAAGAAGCACTGCGGATCTTTGAGATCCACGAGTCGCAGTGCGGCGTGCTGGTCTGCGTCGCCGACGCACTGGCTTCGGTGTTCATCGTGCCCAGCCCGGCTGACTACCGCGCGCTGCATCAGAGCTTGATCGAGGACTTTTACGGCGAGCTGATAGCTCAGTACAGCCAGCTTTATCGCCAGCTCCCGGAGCTGCTTCCCGTCGCGAGTGCGGCGGCGCTGGCTCAGCCCAGCACGCTGGGCGAGCTGCAGCACTGGCTGGCGGCGGTGCGGGCTGACTGGGCCACCATCGGCCAGGTGCTATGCCAGGGACTGGACGGGCGCGCCGTACAGGCGGAGCGGATCTATCGCCTGGGGCCCTTTCAGCTGCAGCGGTTTCTGACCGGCCTCCGGCTCGATGACGAGAACCACATCGGCGAAGCGATTGTGCGCGACGATGGCACCGTCGAATACCTAAAGAGCTTTCGGCTATCGGACAAGCAGGTCAAGCGGGCCTATCTGCTGCAGATCCTGGCTCAGCATCACTGGAACCTCGATGCTGCGGCAGCTAGCCAAAGTCAGAGCCGCGATCAGCTCGCGCAGCGCTTGATCAACGCCGGCTTTGCCTACCTGCTGTCTGATTCGGTGCTGCGCGCGGCACGCAAGCGCTAGGCCGTCGCCAGCCGGCTGTCGAGCGCTGGACTGGCCACGCTCCCGCGCCCCGTTTCCCGTCGGAAAACAACCCCCGCCGAGCCATGTTTCTGTGATACGGTAGAAGGCGGAGTTTTTATGTATTTCCGACGGCACCTTACGCTCTTGCTCACGCTTGCACTGACTGGCTCGGCGAGCTTTCCCCTCTCCGAAGTCGGGGCGGCCAAAGGGAAGGCCAAGAAAGCCAAACCGGCTGCGAAAAAAAAAGCTCCGGCGCCGGCCGCTGTCAGTCCCAGTCCCGCCCCAGCCGCGGCCACCGAGGGGGCAGCCGCTGCCGCCGCGGCGCCGGCCGCTGCGGGTCCAGTCAGCAGCGGCCCAGCGCCTGCGGCACCAGCTGCTCCGACAGCTTCAGCTCCCGTTGCTGCTACCCCAGGTGCCACGCCTGCCAAGGGCGCGCCGGTTCCTAGCCCGCCACCCGCCGCTGCCATCAAGGGCGCGCCGGTGGCCAGCCCAGTCCCGCCCGCTGCCCCCAAGGGGGGGACCGCTGTGTCCCCTGCCGCGCCGAGTCCCAGCGAAGCCAGCGCAGCGACCGAGCCGAGCAAGGCGCTGTCTGCTCCTGCCAGCGATGAGCCCAGCCCCAGCCCGGAGCAGCGGACCCTGCGCATCATCGCACTGGCGCGCGAAGGCCAGCGCGACCAGCGCGAAGGCCGCAACGCTGCCGCGCTGAGCAAGCTGCGACAGGCCTGCGCCGACGCTGAGCGTGAGTCGCTGAGCGGCCCGGTGCGAGCCCAGATCCATCTACTGTATGCCTGGTCGCTCTTGGCCTCTGGCGATACCGCCGCGGCGCAGCAGGAAGGCGAGCGCGCCGTCGAGCTGGATCCAAAGGATGCGGAGGTGCGACGCGATCTCGCCGAGCTGCAGCGAGAAAATGGCCAGCCCGAGGCGGCGGCAGCGAGTGCCAAGCGCGCGCTGCAGCTTGGTCTAAGCGGGCGGGACGCCGAGGAGCTACGGCGCCTGACCCCAGCGAGCGAGAAGAGCGGCTTCCGCGACCGCTTCCGTTTGGATGCGGCGCTTAGCCTGGGCTTCGATTCCAACGCGGCGCAGGACGAGGACTGCCAGACCATCGCTGGCAAGTGGACGTGTGGCGCCGGCAAGAACCAGTCGGCGCGACTGGCCAGCGTGCGGATCTTCCGGGCGCTGCGCGAGGACCCCGCCATCGGTCCCGCGGTGTATCAGCGAGCCGTGGTCGCAGACTACGGCACGGCGCAGGCCGCGCAGAGCCAGGCGGCGATGCCGCTCGACTTGGCGGTCGGTGCTCGCTATCGGCTGCTCGGCTCGGCCGAGACGGGGCTAGCGGTTGGCTACCAGTTTCGCCAGCTGTTCATGGTGGTGGCGCAGGGGGCCGAAAACAACCTGCTGCCTGCCGCTGAGTCATATCACTTGCAGCGCCACACAGCGACGGTCTCGGGGCAGTTTCAGCCCAAGCCATGGCTGGATCTGGCAGGGCGCGTAGATGGCTTCGTTACGCTCAGCGGCCTGTCCGCGTTTACGCCATTTCAGGGCGGGCTGCAGGCGACCGGCAGTGGTGTCATCACCGAGTCGGCGCGCTGGGCAACAAAAGCAGAAATCGTCTATTTCTTTCGCCAGTCGTTTGATGAAGCGAACGATGGATACCTTAGCGGACATCGTCTGCGCATCCGCTTGGGCCAGGAACTGCGCCTAGGCTGGCTGCGACCGATGCTGTCGTATCGCTTCACCTACGACGCGACCGGAGTGCTGCAGGCGCAGGCGCCGCTGGCCATCATGTACGCCTCGGCCGCCATGCCGACCGATCCCGCGCTGCCGGCCAATCTGGGAACCTATTCCTACAGCGCGCCGCTCAGCTATCAGGGGCATCAGCTCAGCGCCAGCCTGGCCATGGACCTACCCCTTGCGATTCAAGCGCAGGCTGCACTGCGCTACGAGTTCCAGCTGTATAGCGGCCTGTATTCGGCGAACTACGTCGGGACGGCCGTCGGGGCGATTCCGGCGCTGCCGCCATTTTCACTGCCGGATGTGCAGCGCGCTGATCACCGCGTCCTTGTGGAGCTGGCGGCGCAGAAAGAGCTTCCGCATCACCTAGCGCTGGGCCTGTCGTACGGACTGCTCGCCAACTTTTCGAACGTGGCAAATGTCCTCGACAACCGCAGCTTCAACAAGCATCGCGTGCTCGCCAGCCTCAGCTACTACTTCTAGGGGTAGCTGGCGCTGATGCGGCGGCACGGGCGAGGGGCGGACGGGGCTAGCGGTCGCAGGGGAGGGCGAGCTTTGGCCTAAGGGGTGGGCGGCAGGACGCACACCGAGATCTGCGGTGCCGTTGGGAACAGCGTCACGGGCTTGCAGGTCCCACCATTGGGGCAGGCGAAGTTGGCGTCGCAGGTGGCGGTGCAGCGGTAGACCAGTACGTCGTTCTTGTCGCGCATCGGGGCACAGAGCAAGCCCTCGAAACAAGTCGTGCGGCCGACGAGCAGCGCGCAGTCTGAGCCGATGGGCTTGTAGCTCTTCGCCTCAAGGCACTGATAGTTGCCCGCTTGGTCGACCGGCCAGCAGGACGAGCCAGGGTCACAGCCCCCTGGCACCACCGTCTCGCAGCGATACGGCGGCGGGGCGCCACAGGCTGCGCTGCCCAAGAGCAGCAGCGCAGCCAGCGAGCCGAGTGTACGTCGGGCCAGTCCAGCCCGGCCCGGCTTTGCCGCCGGCGACGCACCAGGAACAGAGAGGCTTGAACAAAAAGCGTCTGACATGCGTAGTCGACCTCTCAGACGAACAGGGGCATTTCTTCGCTAGCGCCAATCGGGAACTTGCGCGCCGGCTCACTGTCCGCAATGCCTGCCAGCTTGCGCAGAGCATTCTGGATGTGCTCGCAGCGGATGCGCGTTCCATTCGGATCCGCCGCCAAGGTCGCCGGATTGACCTTGTTGGCGCGGAACCCATCATCCGTCGAGCCCACCACCTTGCCCCCCGCAATCCCCGGACCGAAGAACATCATGCTGGTGATGTTCCAGTGATCCTTGCCGTTTTGGCCGTTGTAGCCCGGGGTGCGGCCGAAGTCAGAGCCAACACAGACGACGACTTTGCCATCGAGACCCTGGTTGCTGATCTCGGTGAGGATCATGTCGATGCCGTACAGGAAGTTGCACATCAGCGGCTGGTGGTTGCCGTCGTGGTTGCCGTGAGTGTCGAAGCCGCCAGTGCTGAGGCTGGCGGCGACGGCGAGGCCGGTCTTGAAGCCGGCCAGAGCGACCAGGGCCTGCCGGTGCAGATCGTTGCTGGCGGCATTGATCATCGCCTGGCTGGGCAGCGCGGCGGCCAGGGTCGGCAGGGTGTTGTCGGCACTGCGCGCTAGGTACAGCTCTCCGGTCGAGCGCGACAGGCGCGGTAGGGTCTGGCGCTTGCGCATGTCGTCGAGCCGCTCGCGCTGCATCATGTTGATGCGATCCCAGGTCGCGTTGCTGTGATACGTGCTGTTGGGATCAGCGGGGTTGATGCGGTTGGCGTAGGCGATGCGCTGAACCGTGTCGACGTTGCCCAGACGAGTGAGCGAGGTCAGACCGGCAGTCGCTTCGTAGCCGCCGTTGGCGATGAAGCCCAGCGGGTTGTTTGGCGTCTTGGCCGCGGCGACGACGGCAGCGAAGGACGGGAAGCCATCGGTGACCTGGCCACTCCAGATGGCGCGGGTGCCGGTGTCGTGGTTGCCGGTGGTGGTGTCGATGCCGTTGATGATGTAGGCGCGGCTCTGGTACTTGCTGAAAAACTGCGCCGGGCCATAGGCGTTGCCGCCAATGGTGGCGCTGATCGGCGCGTAGCGAATGTTGCCGGCCTGGCCGATCTGGGCCTTGGTGAAGCTGGCGTTGATGCGCGTCGGTCCGTCGCTGCCCTTGGGATCGCAGCACAGCGTGGGATCCCACCCACCGCTGGCGTGCACGAGCAGGAAGTACGGGCCTCCGTAGGTGCTAGTGGCGGCAAACGCGGCCTTGTCCTTGCCAAAGGGAGCCAGCAAGGAAACCCCGCTTGCGGCAGCAAACTGTAAGAAGCTTCGGCGATCCATCTGCGAACTCCTATGTCTATGTCGCGTCCGGTTCCATGACTCGCTCGGCGCAATAGTGCCGGGCGAGCCGCCTTACAGAGTCGGGCGCGGGCGCTTATCGCGTCGCTGCCCGGCTCTGCCGCGGGGTTACTCCTCGAGGAACTTGTAGTCCAAGAGCAAGAAGCTCAGGACAGCCATCCATGAACGAACCGTGTAGTAACGGTCATCCGTCACCACGATCTGGTTGTTCATCAGGTTCGCACCCGTCTCGCGATCCCAGCGCCCCTGGCAGTCGTACGGCAGGTTGGTGTTACCGGCCTGGTGCAGCTCACGCCAGGTCTTGACGAAGAGCTGGTAGGTGCGCTCGATCTCGGGATCGTTGATGTCCAGCTTCTCGCCGAGCAGGCGCTCGTGCAGGTGCTGGATGTTGCGACGGATGTTGCTGATGGCGTCCGGAACCGGGAAGCCGTTGTCGTCTTCTGGAGCCTCCGAGAGCTTGACGTACTTGAACAGCAGGCGCTCGGCCGGCTGCTTGGTGTATTCCCACGACACCGTCTGGCAGGCCATCTCGTTGGCCATACGCTGACCGACGCTGACCATGATGCCGTTAGGCACGGTTAGGCGTCGGACGACGTTGTCGAAGTCAATGCCGCCGTAAAGCAGGTTGTAGTCGGTCGGTAGATAGTCACGACGCTGCGTGTCGTACGGACGCACCCAGCGAATGCCCAGCGTGGCGCCGATCTTGCGCGCCAGGAGCTCAGGCGTGAGGAAGCGACCGGTGCCGAGCATCTCGGCCTGCGCCGGGTCAAGGCCGCGCACGCTGGTGGCGCGATACAGGTTGCTCATGATGAGCCCCTTGAAGATGTGCTTAATGTTCTGCCCACCTTCGAGGAAGCTCTTGAGTACCGCCTGGAAGACGCGGTCCTGGGCCTGCCAGGCCTTCTGCTTCGACGCGAATTCTGGATCACCGGCGATGGGATAGGCGAGAGGCTCCTGGCCCATGATGCCGCGGTAGACGATGTTCAGCACCGAGACTGCGAAGCGTGGATCCTGCACGATGCGCTGGGTGAGCCACTGCAGGGCAGCCGGATACTGACCGACATTGTCGATGATGGCGTTGCCGAAGCCGGGCTGCGGCATGAAGGCCGGCCAGCCCATGGCGCCGGGCGTGAAGCGGCCGCTCGCATCCCACTTCTGGTAGGTCGAAGCGACCGGGTCGATGATCTTGTGGCAGGAGGTGCAGTAGGCATCGTCGCGCGTCGGCGTCAAGCTGGTGACCGACGAGGGATCGATGGGGCGCTCGGCCACGGCCAGGAGGTCGGTGGCGAGGAAGAACTTGAACGTGAAGCGGGCGCGAGCGCGGTTGATGTTCGTGGCGGTCGTCGGATAGCGGTTCAGGAAGACCGGCGTGGTCAAGATACCGGCGTGCGGCAGCGGCGTCGGCGTGCCGGCCACCGGGATCGACACCTTGGCCTCGCGGAACTCGTAGTAGTCAGTGATGTTGGTGAAGCCAAGCTGCGCGGGGTTCAGGCCGTAGGTCTTGGCCGAGTACGGGTTTACGACCGTGTAGTTGGCGGTCAGGATCTCCGAGAACGGCTTGTTGTTCTTGGCGACGTAGGCGACAAGCTCCAGCGCCTCGGCCGAGATGCCGTAGTCTGACCACTGGCGATCGTACTGCTCGCTGGTCGTCAGGTTGTTGTCGTCGGTTTTGCCGTTTCGGTACCAGAACTTGTTGGGGTAGTCGGTACCGTTTAGGAGGTTGAGTCCCTGGCCCGAGTAGCGGCCGGTCAGGAGCGTGTCGTTGTAGAGCTCCTTGATGCGCTCGAAGAAGGCCTTCTCGGTCATTAGCGAGTCGAGGGCTGCGCTCAGCGCCTCTTCGCCACCGGTGCTCACTGAGGTCATTTCGGCGTCGGTGGGCAGCCGTCCCGCGAGCTGCAGGCTGGCCTTGCGCAGGGTGTTGACCGGGTCCAGCACCGTCACTTTTTCGGCGAGCGCATCGCTCTGAACCTCACAGCTCACCGGGCTGCTGGTGCGACGCACCATCTCTTTGAGCGTCGCGTACTCAGCGCTGCCTTCGGCGATGACCGCGCCGCCGCCGTGATCGATCTTGCCGGTCGGCTTGAGCAGTAGCATCGACTGTCCGTCGTACTGCGTCTTGGCGACTTCGGTGATGTTAGTGAGGTTGAGCTCCAGAAAGCCCGGGAAAGCCTGCGAATACTGCAGGAACTTCGCGTTCTTCTGGGCCGCAACGCCCTCGGGGGCGTGGCACTTGATGCAGCTAGTCGCTACGACCTCAGCCCAGACCTTCTGCTCGTAGAACTGGCTGTTGCTGAGGCACTGATCGGCGCCACAACCACCGAGTGCTGAGCCGGCTGTGACGAACAGACCGGTGGTCAGCAGGCGCGATGGCAGAGAGCGTAAACCGACATAAGTAAGGCGGGACGTAGGCGCATTTCTCATACGTTTGCTCCTCGTTCCTAGGGGGGGATAACGGAAGGCTAGAATCGTTGTACAGAGTACAAAGTTTGGGCTGCCATTGTCTACGGCGATTCCGACGGAAACCCCTAGTTGCGCGAAGCAAAAGGACAATTCCCGCCACCGTGATACCGTGGGCCGATGGCGGACAAGGAACAGCGCGCAGCTACGGCTGGCTCGGAGCGGGGCGCAGCCACTGGACAGCCTCAGGAACCTGGGAGGGGCTTGGCTCGGGCGGGCGAAGCGTCGGATCTGGCTGCTGAGGAGTCGGCGAGGATCGCTGCTGTGCAGACCCAGATTGGCGCGCTGCGGGCCGACATGCAGAAGCTGCAGGAACGCATGACGGCACTGCAGACCCAAGTCGCAGCTGCCATGGCGGAGGCTCCCGCGATCAACGCGCGAATCAGCGCGGCTCTGGAGCGGCTGGCGGCAGCGCAAAAGAAGAAGGGCCCGGTGTAGGGGAAGCGCGCAGTGCGGAAAACTTCGTCGTGCTCTTTATGACGTAGGGCCTACAGCCAGAGGGTAGGGAATATGCGCCCTACGTTTTGTCTGCTTGTCATTGCCCGTAGTCCGTCGCTACCATAACAAGCGAAGGGGTAGCAGCTAGCAGGAATGGAACGCCCTAGCGATCAGCTTCGCGAACAAGACGTCCCATCCGAGAAACGCGTCTGGCGACTGCGTCCGCTTTACATTGGCGGTACCGGAATCGTGGCGGGTCGTATCGTCGACTGGAGTGGCTCCTCCGAGCTGACGATCGGTCGCTATGAGGGGCCTAACAGCGCCAGTCGCTGCATGTCCGTCGATGATGGTCGAGTGTCGCGCCGCCATGCTCGGCTATTTACGACCGGCGGGCGGACCTTCATTGAGGATCTGCGCAGCCGCAACGGCACCGCGCTCAACGGCGAAGTGCTGCGCCCTAGCGAGCCGCGAGCGATCGTGAGCGGCGATGTGATCCGGGTCGGGCAGTCGTTCTTGCTCATCCGCAATGAGCCGCTGACCGAGGTCGACGGAGCGGTCCCCAACGTCATCGGCTGGTCACGTGCCGCTGGTCAGCTGCGTCGCACGATCTTGACGGCCGCCTCGCATACCAAGCCGGTCCTGCTGCTGGGCGAGTACGGCACCGGCAAGACCCTGGTGGCTGACGAGATTCACCGTCGGAGCGCTCGCGGTGGGGCCCTGGTGACGATCGCCTGTGATTCGCTAACCGTCGAAGCGATCAGCGAGCTGTTTGCGCGGCCGCAGTCGAGCAGTGGCGGCGACACGGCGGACGTGATCGACATGGCCAGTGCCAGCTCGCAGCGGCGCACGCTGCTGTTCGATGAGGCCACCAGCCTGTCGCCAGAGGCACAGAATGCGCTGCTCTATGCGCTGACCGGGGGCGATCTTACGAGCTCTGGCAATCGGCGTGGTCGTCGGGACGTACGGATCATGGTGGCAAGTGGCAAGCATCTGCAGCGGGGGGCCGCCGAGAGCGGCTTTCTGGCCTGTCTGCACGAGCGCATCGAGGCCACCGTCATCCTTCTGCCACCGCTGCGCGAGCGCCGCGAGGACATTTTACTGCTGGCGCAGTACCTGGCGGGGCCGAGCTTTCGGCCGTCGCCGCGCTTGGTCTCGCGGCTGTTGGCCCACTCTTGGCCGCGCAATATTCCAGAGCTGGCGCAGGTCGTCACGCGAGTCGAGAGCGGCAACGAAGAAGACGTCTACGCCAGCCTCTCGGCCCAGATGAATCCGCTGCACGAAACGCTGCTGGACTAAGCAGCCACCGGGCAGTTACTCGTCGCTGGGTGCAGTAGAGGAGGTGCCGGCGCGCTGCTTTACATGCACGTCGCGAGCTTGCGCGGTGGCGGCTTCTTGACGGGTCGCTTGGCCGCGCCTTTCTCCACGATCTCGAAGCAGCCGCTTAGCTTGTCGCTATCGCTGCACTTGCCGTACTCGTGACCTTCCGCGTCGTAGTGCGAAAACATGCAGAAGCCTTGGCAGTCGTTGCCATCGCGGCAGACCTTGCCAGCGTCGCGCGTCTTGCAGTTACAGCCCTGTGACTTGCCGACGCCGAAGGGCCCCCAGGTGCCGTTGCACTTATCGCAGGCGTGCTTGGCCGCATCGAGGGCGGGATTGCTGACCTGCAGCTTGGCCCGCGCCGAGTCCGGGCTGCTCTCGCGCTGGCCAGTGGGCCGGAAGTAGACCACCGCTTCCACGTCGCCGGCGGTCGTCCACGGCACCTTCTCTTGCCAGACCTGTCCGGGGGGCACGACCGAGGCTGGCTTGTAGTCGATGCTGAAGCTGCGACGATCGGCCTCGTACATTTCGAGCTGAACGACTTCCAGAAAGTCCTGCGAGCAGTTCTTGGCCCGGACTGGAATTTCGCCATCGCAGTTCTTATGTCCGGCGTCGCACTTGAGCTTGACGTCGGTCGCTGCCACGGTCACGGAGCCAGCACCGGCGCAAGCGACCTTGGCCGCTGCCCCGGCGCCGCCGCTGTCAGCCGCCGACTTGCCCGGCTTGGCGAGAGTCGCACGACCGATGGTGAAGCTGAGGCCTATCGCGAGGAGCGAGACGACGGGATGGGCGAGACAGAAACGAGAGCGAGGAGAAGAGCGCATGGCCCGCCATACTACGGCGATGCCGGCGCAGACAAGAGCTACTGCAGCTCAGCCGCCGATAGCTGGGTGAAGAACCGGACAAGCTCGGCGTGGTGGGCTCGCGCATCGCGGCGTCCAAGCTCGATCAGGCGACCGGCAAACTCGCCATCGAACAGCACGTAGGATAGAAGGTCTGACTCGTCAGCGAACTCCTGCTCGCCCAGGCGGCGCAGGGCATTGGCCAGCAGGCCCTGATTGCGCTGGGCGAAGCTGGCCGAGCGGACGTACTCCGCGGCAAGGTGGCCGATGTTCTCGGAGGCGTCGATGAGCAGAGCGGCCAGCGGGCGCAGGCCGGGATGCGGATCGCGGTAGCCCATCTCATCGTTTAGCTCGTTGACGAAGCGGGCGCCGAAGCGTCGCTCACCGGCCAGCAGGATGCGGTTGATGCGCTGCAAGCGCTCGATGTCGTTCTCGACCCGATCGAGGAGCAGCGCGTTGAGCGCCTTGCCGATCAGGAACCAAGGACCGGGCAGCGGCGCGTTCACCGTGCTGGGTGGGGGCGCCAGCGGCCGTTCGTACATGTAGCGCGGGTTGATGACCAGGATGCCGTCGGCCCCCAGATGGCGAGCCGGCGACAGGGGCACGTTCATGCGCAGGCCACCGTCACAGTAGAAGTCCCCGCCGATGCGCACCGCCGGAAACATCAGCGGGATGGCCGCCGAGGCCAGAGCGTGCTCGATCTGTAGCTCGACGCGCTGCGCCACGACTTTGCGATCGCTGGACCAGTGCTTGGGGCCACTGTGCTGGCTGCCGACAAAGACGACGGTCGTGCCGGTCGAGACATGGGTTGCGGAGACCGTTACGCCGTGCAGCAAGCCCGAGCGCAGATGCTCGGCAATGCGCGGAAACGAAATCCCGCCGCGGATCACTGCTTCCATCCCGACTGGATCGATAAGTCCGCCGTAGCGAGTACCGGCGGTCTCCTCCGTCGTGGTCTGTCGTCCCAGCAGGCTGCCGACAAAGCGTGCGACATAGCCGGGGCGCAGCAGCATGACATCGGCCATGCGCAGGCCGGTCCACTGATTGACTAGCTGTCGTGCGCGTGAGCGTGGTGCATCGGCCAGGGCCGCAAGGGCACAGCCGTTGATCGCCCCGACCGAGGTGCCGCAGAAGATGTCGATAGGTGGGTCGCGGCCGAGGTCGCGGGGGAGCTCCTCCGCGATGTACTGAACGACGCCGATCTCGTAGGCGCCACGAGCGGCACCTCCAGCGAGTACCAGCGCCACACGTCCAGGGGTGGGGTACAGATAGGAGGGCCGAGACGGAGCTGCCATTAGAACATCTTACGAGACCACGCGAGCCGGCGGCGAGAAAGCCGTAGCGGCGGTCGAGGCAGGGCGGATGGCGCCGGGCTGACTGCGCACAGAGGGGCTTGCCGCCACGCTGTCGCCTCCTGCATATAATCCGCGCCATGTCGCGCACATACATCGACCGTCTGGCGCAGGGGGGCTTGCTCTTGGCCGTGGTGGGCCTGGTGCACTGCCAGCAAGCAAACACTCTCCTCGACGCCGAGGATGGCGGCGCAGCCGAGGATGCGGCGGCCAGCGCCGACCTGCAGTCAGAGGCGGCGCTCCGCTGCACAGACAAAGCGATGCTGCCGGCCGGGACGACGATGCGCACGATGATGTCGCATGGGCAGCGGCGAACGTACTTCTTGCACGTCCCTCCGTCCTACGATCCCAGCCGCGGCACGTCGCTGGTCTTGGCCTTCCATGGTCTTTCGGACAAGGCCGCCGACTTTATCAAGTACATCGGGCTGGAGCGCGAGGCGGACGAGCAGAACTTCGTGTTCATCGCGCCCCAGGGGCTGGGGGTGGTCCCCGGCTGGAACGCTGGCAACTGCTGTGGCGAGCCGCAGCTCTTTGGCATCGACGACGTCGGCTTTGCCCGCGACCTGATCGATGCCGCCAAGCGCGAGCTGTGCATCGATGCCGGGCGCGTCTATGCCATGGGGTTTTCCAATGGCGGCATGTTTTCCCATCGCCTCGGCTGCGAGCTCAGCACCGTCCTCGCCGCCATCGGTCCAGTGTCAGGCACGCCGATGGTGAAAGACTGCAAGCCGGAGCGCGCGATCTCGGTGCTCGCATTTCATGGCACCGCCGACTCTGTCGTGGGGTACGAGGGCGGTGGCACTGGCACTTTTCCCAAGGTTCGCGATGTCTTCGCCGACTGGGCCCGGCGCGATGGCTGCAGCGACGCGGCCCACTCGACCTTCAAGAACGGCGCTGTCAGCTGTCAGAGCTATGAGCTGTGTAGCGACGGGACGGTCGACTCGCTGTGCACGATCGACAAGGGCCAGCACACCTGGCCAGGGGCGGCCGACGGGACGAAGGACATCCAGGCCACGGCTGAGATCCTGCGCTTCTTCGCCAAACACACTCGCTAGCTGGACGTTCCTCCAACCGACAGCCAGAGGTCCTCATGAGCAGTACACGGATTGAGCAGGTACTGGCCCACTCCGCGGCAACCCAGCCGCAAGCCACGGCGATCGTCTTGGCCCAGACCCAGCTGTCGTACAACGAGCTGCAAGCGCGCGTCGAGTCGCTGGCCTGTGCGCTTGCCGATCGCGGCGTCGGCAAGGGCGACCGCGTCGCGCTGCTGCTGCCCAACACGCCGACCTACGTCATTGCCTTCTTCGCTGTAATGTGGCGCTCGGCAGTCGTGGTCAACCTCAGCCCGGCGAGCCAAGGGCGCGAGCTGGCGCAGATCCTCTCTGACTCGGGCGCGGTGGCCCTGATCACGCTCGATGTCTTCCTGCCGGCCCTGTACAAGGTGCTGCCGAGCTCCTCGGTGAAGCTGCTGCTTCTGACCTCGCTACAGGGCCTGGAAGACAAGCTGCTGCGGCCGCCTGCGGTGCCGGTGCCGCTGCGCATAGAGGAGCTCCTGCGTCGTCCGCCTGGCCCGCTCGTGCCGCCGGCGTCTAGCTCGGGGGATGACCTGGCGGTGCTGCAGTACACCAGCGGATCGACGGGCGTACCCAAGGGCGTCATGTTGTCGCACCGCAACCTGCTAGCCAGCGTCGCGCAGGTCTGTGCCTGGATGCAGCACGAAGAGCGACCGAATGCAGCCGTGCTCTGCGTCATTCCATTTTTTCACGTCTTTGGCTTGACCATCGGCCTGCTCGTCAGCGTCGCCAAGGGCTACCGCATGCTGCTGGTGCCGCGCTTCGATGCGCTCGATCTGATGCCGCTCTTTTCGCTGATCGAGTCGCAGCGGCCGATGTCGATTCCGGCGGTTCCGACGCTGTGGGCGGCGCTGGTCTCACACCCCAAGGCAAGCGCCAGTCTGTTCGACGGTGTCCTGATTGCTAGCAGCGGCGGCGCACCGCTACCCGCCTGGGTGCAGGAGCGCTATCAGGCGCTGACCGGTCGCCGCATCTATGAGGCCTATGGCCTGTCGGAAGCGGCTGGTGCGACGCACTGCGCTGCCTATCCGGAGGGCGCTCCGCTCGGCTCGATCGGCAGGTCGCTGCCTGGGCTGCGGGCCCGCATTGTCGAATACGCCGAGCCGACCAAGTCTGACCAGGACGTCGCGATGGGCGAGGTCGGCGAGCTGTTGTTGGCCGGTGACAGCGTCATGCAGGGCTATTTCCAGCAGCCCGAGCTAACCGCGCGGGTGCTGCGTGATGGCTGGCTGCACACGGGCGATCTGGCTCGTCGCGACGACGAGGGCTTCTTCTACATCGTCGATCGCAAAGACGACCTGATCTTGACCAGCGCTCACAACGTCTACCCCAGCGAGATCGAGGCCCTGCTGCGCCTGCATCCGGCGGTCAGCGATGCGGCAGTGATCGGCAAGCCAGATCGGCTGCGCGGCAACCTGATCTATGCCTATGTCGTGCTGAAAGAAGGGGAAGCTGCGACGGCGGAAGAGCTATTGGGCTACTGTCGCGCGAACCTGCCGGACTACAAAGTGCCGCGCCAGATTGAATTCGTGGCGACAATTCCCCACAACCCAGCGGGCAAGATCCTACGGCGCGCCCTGCGCGGTGATACGTCCAGCGGGGCGCCAAGCTAGTCCGCTGTCCACAGCGCCGCTGGAGCGCCTGCGGCGGTGGACACTGCGCGGACCGTGCCTAGTCGTTCTCGACGGAGATTAGCCCGCGCTTGACCGCATAGCGCACCAGCGCGGCATGGTTCTGCAGATCGAGCTTGCGCATCGCATTGGCGCGATGGATCTCCACCGTGCGTGGGCTGATGCTCAGCTTGTCGGCGACCGCGGCGTTGGTGAGCCCCTCGGCGACCATCTTGAGCACCTGCCGCTCGCGGCCGGTCAGCGTGTCGTACGGATCGAACTCACCGCTGTCGCGCGTCTCGTAGGGCTCCAGATCGGCCTCGGTGATCGAAGGCGGTAGGTAGCGACGGCCGGCCGCGATCTCCTGGATGGCGCGCAGGATCTCGGTGGCGTCTGAGGCCTTCAGCGCGTAACCGGCGGCGCCGCAGCGCAGGGCTTCCGCCACATAGGCCTTGGTGGCGTGCATCGACAAGATCAGGACTCGGCAGCGCGGGTAGAGCTTGGCGACCTGGCGCGTGATGTCGAAGCCGCTGACATTCGGCAGCATCAGATCGAGCACCAGCACGTCGGGCTTGTGCTTGGCGATCAAGTCGACGACCTCAAGGCCCTCGCCAGTCTGGCCTACGACAGTGAGGTCGGGTTGAGCGGAGAGCAAGGCGCAGAGTCCCTGCCGCACAACCGTATGATCGTCTGCCACTACAACTCGGATCAGCTTTGTCATAATCATTTTCTCCGACGGCGTTGCGCCTTGCTAAGGGTCCGCTCCGGGCGCTAGGAAGCGCTAGTGTCTTTGTTCTCTAAACCACCCATCACGCGCAGGGACGCGGGCTGTCCATCGATTAGGTCTTCGGCCGGCGTTGGTTGCAAAGGCAGCTCCGCCGTCACAAGGGTGCCTTCACCGGGTCGAGACTCCACGGTGCATGTGCCACCCAGGAGCCGTGCGCGTTCGATCATTCCTGATAGTCCTGCGGCCTGTCGTGCCGAGAGAGCTCCTTCGGGATCAAATCCCTGTCCGTGATCTTCTATCTGAAGTCCCAAGAGCACTCCATCCGACCATATACGGACTGTGGCCTCATTTGCCTTGGCGTGCCGGGCCACGTTGGTCAGAGCTTCCTGGGCGATGCGATAGGCAGTGCTTTCGAGCTCGGGGGGAAACCGGCGATCGACCCCGCGAGTCAGCAGCAGCACACGGATATGCATCAGCCGCTCGAAGCGCTCGGCCAGCCAGCGCAGAGTCGGCACAAGGCCCAGATCGTCGAGAATGGTGGGCCGCAGCTCGAGCGAGAGGCGACGCACGCGATCGACGATGTCGCCGACTAGCTCCTGCGCGTTGTGCAGTGCGGTGCGGGCTTCGCTGTCGTGCAGGGAGTTCGGCTCGATGCGCTGCAGGCTCAGCTTTAGGCCGGTGAGCAGCTGGCCGATGTCATCGTGCAGCTCGCGAGCGACCCGGCGGCTCTCGGTCTCTTGCGCACTGGCCAGGCGACGCGACAGATCCTGGACCATCTGCAGCGCCTGGACCGTTTGGGCTCGCTGCTCGCGCTCGCGGTCGAGCGAGTTGGCGAGCACGGCGGCGCGATCGCGCTCGGTCAGATCGCGGATGATGGTCATCGTCGCCGACCAGTCGTTGACGCGAACGTGCGCGCAGTGGCCACTGACATGGACGATGCTGCCATCGCGGCGCAGCAGATACAGCTCGGTCGGCTGATGACACTGCGCATCCGGGCTGGCTAAAAAGGCGGTGATGCGCGGTACCATCCGCAGCTTCTCCGCCGCTGGTAGTAGCAGCGTTGCATCGGTGCCGATCAGCTGCTCGGCCGTCTCATGCCCGGTGATGCGGATCAGCGTCGGGTTGACGTAGCTGATCGTCGTGCCCTTGGTCAGAAGCAGGCCGTCGGGCGAGCTCTCGGCGAGGTTGCGGAACAGGCTCTCGGAGTCACGTAGATTCTGCTCGCTGCGCAGCTGTTCCGTGACGTCGCGCATAAGGCCAATGACCCCACCGATCCGGCCATCCGCGTCGCGCAGAGGACCGTAGGTGACCTGCACCCAGAGCTCGCGTCCGGTCTCGTGGTGGCGCAGGGGCGTCGGGGCGGCGGTGTAGATCTCGCCCAGGTTGGCCTGCTCGCGGCCTTCGGCTTGCCAGCAGGGAACGCGCGGGGCGGCGTGGATCTTCGTGCCCAGCATCGCCGTCGCGGGAATGCCGGTGCACTCCTCCATGTAGCGATTCCAGGCGCGATAGGTGCCGGCGTTGTCGGTGACCACCAAGCCGACCTGGGCATTTCCGAAGATCGAGTTCTGCAGATCAATCGACTGGCGCAGCTTCTGCTCGGCGCTGTGGCGCTCGGTGATGTCTTCCAACATCGCCGCTCGCCGGTACGGCTGGCCATTGCTGTCGTTGATCGGAAAGACGATGATGCGGACGTGCCGCACCGCCTGATCCGGGCTGCGCACGATGCGAAAGATGCGCTCGGTATCCGGCATCGCTTCGAGCGTGCGCAGGCGCTGCAGGCGCTCGCCAAACTCGCGCAGATCGTCAGGGTGGACAATCTTGCGCCAGACGGTGATGTCGTTCATCAGCTCGGCTGGCGACAGGCCGGTGAGGCTACGGAAGCTCGGACTGACGTAAAGGAGCTTTAGGGAATGACTTTCGAGAATCCAGAACACTACGGGCAGTGCGCTAGTCAGCTGCAAGAAGAGCTGATTGGTCTCATGCTCACGGAGCTTCGCCGCCTTCTCGGCTGCGAGCGCCTCCTGGTAGCGCGTGTTGGTCTGCTCTAGCTCTGCTTCGAGTCGCGACTTGTCAGCGCTGAGCGCTGAAAGCCGCGATAGAAGCTCGCTCCAGACCTGTGTACCTAGGTTCTCCATGCGACAACAGCGACTGCGTGAGTAGTACCACCTAAACGATTCCTTCTCAGCGTACTCTGATTTGTCGCCGCCAGGGAAGCAAAGTGCGTGGGCTCTTTGCGAGTCTGCTATTGGGCCTATGTGGGGTTGTTGTACCCTGCCGCCCCATGCCCGAGCTGCCCGAAGTCGAGACAGTCTGCCGCGGCCTTGCCGCTCAGCTAGTGGGCGCCGCTGTGCGCGATGTGAGCGTGCAGCGCCGCGATCTTCGCCTGCCCATCCCAGCCGACTTCGAGGCGCGGCTGCGCGGCCAGCAGCTGGTCGCGGTTGGGCGACGGGCAAAGTACATTCTCTGCTGCTTTGCCGATCAGACGATGATCGTGGCGCATCTGGGCATGACCGGCCGCTTCACTGTGCGCCCGCTGCCGCTTCCCGCCCTTTCCGCACACGACCACGTCGTTCTGTACACCCAGGATGGACGTGCCGCGATCTACTCCGATCCGCGACGCTTTGGTCTGCTGGTACTGGGGCGGCGCGATCAGCAGGCCGCGCATCCGCTGCTCAAGGATCTCGGCCCCGAGCCGCTGAGCGAGGCGTTTACGGCCGACACTCTGCTCGCCAAGCTAGCTGGCCGAAGGAGCCCGCTCAAGGCGCTGCTGCTTGATCAGTCGGTTGTCGCTGGGCTGGGCAACATCTACGTCAGCGAAGCGCTGTTTCGGGCTCGACTGGCCCCGACACGACTCGGGCAGAGTGTGAAGAAGGCGGAGGCAACGCGGCTCTGCCGGGCCATCCGCGAGGTCCTCAACGAGGCGATCGCCGCCGGCGGCTCCACGCTGCGGGACTATGTGCAGGCGGATGGCTCGATTGGCGCCTTTCAAAACCGCTTTGCAGTCTATGAGCAGGCGGGCCAGCGCTGTCAGCACCGCGGCTGTCGGGGCGTGATTCGGCGCACTGTGCAGGCCGGACGATCGACCTATTTCTGTCCACTGTGTCAGAAATAGGAATGCGAATTAAGGGCGGGCGCAAGACTACCGTGCGTACCTCAACAGAAGTACGCCGGAGATCTTAGCGGGATATTACGTGGGAATCCGAACGGGAATCTGGAGGATTCCCGGCCAGTGCGGTTACGACCTTATCGGGGACTTACGCAAGATTGCAAAAGGCAGGACTACTTCTTCTTGGTGCCGCCTGGCACGTACTTCATTAGGCGCTTCTCACCGACGGTGTGAATCTTGTTTTCACCCACCAGCTCAGCGAGCGGGATGCGCAGCTTATCGGCCAGTTCCTCGTCGGCAATGCCTGCCGGCTTGAGCTGCTCATCGCGGATCACGGCGGCCAGCTCAGTACGGCTGAGCCCGGCTCGGTGCGACTCCAGCAGGCGCTGCGCCACACTCTTGAGGCCGGCCTTCTGCTCGTCGCTGAGGCGGGTCCGGACCTTCTCGCCACCGGCCTTCTCGGTCTCGCGCGGGGCAGCGCCCTGGCCACTGAGCGCGGCCGCCAGATCGAGGATGCCCATCGAGGCCACCACGGCCCAGACATCCTTGTGTCGCGAAATGCTGCTAACGAACTGCTCAACGGTAACGCGGTTGTTGAGCCGAAGGTTATTCAGCGTCGAGACTGCCGCTTTGCGGCGGACATCTTCGTTGATCGCCTGCAGCTCACGCTGGAACAAGCCCTCTAGATCATTTCCTGAATCGTTTCTTGTCGCGGTCATAGGTCCTCCTAACGAGGCGCGCACCTTACATGACTTTGTCTGGGCCGACAAGCGATTCATCGGCAATTAATCGACATTAATGTGCAGCCAAAAAGAAGGGGCGGAAATACCGCTAGGCAAGCGGTGCCGGCTCGCGGAGGCCGGCGTGCTCGTCCTGCTGGCGCGACCGCTCCGACCTCTGCCGCCCCTGGGACGGGGCCTGGCCTCCCCACGATCCTCGTCCAGCCCAGCGGCGGTCGATGTATGGTGAGAGGATGTCTTGCGCGGGGGCAAGCCAGCCGGGGATCGCTCTTCCGGCCGAGCGCAGGTGCCCAGCGCTCTGAGCACCGCCGCCATCGCTGTGCTGTCCCGTGCACCGAGGAAGAGGAAAGAGATCCCGCATGTCTGCTGCCCCCCTGCTCCCGAAGACGGCGTCCCCAGATCCTGAGCTCGCGGCGATGTTTCCCGTCGCTAGCGATGTTCCGACGGCCATGGCCTGTCCTGCCACCCAGCCCCGCGTCCTGATCGGCGGTGAGCTACGGCTGTGGTCAGGGCGGCTGCGCGAGGTTGGCTCGCCGCTGTGGCTGCGCGAGCACGCCGAGCGCGAGCCCACGCCGACGATCCTTGGGCAGACCCCGCAGCTTACGCCAGAGACCGCGCAAGAAGCCCTTTCGGCAGCGCGCGCCGCCTGGGCCCGGGGCGCTGGCCGCTGGCCGACCCTGCGCGTCGAGGAGCGCATCGAGGCAGTGGAGCGCTTTATCGCCGCGATGGTCGCCGTGCGCGATCGCGTCTGTCGCCTGCTGATGTGGGAGGTCGGCAAGACCTGGACGGACGCCCAAGGCGAGTTCGATCGGACGGTGCAGTACATCCGCGACACCGTCGAAGCGCTCAAGTCGATGGATCGCGACAACAGTCGCCTGCAGTTTCGCGAGGGCATCATTGCCCAGGTCCGTCGCGCCCCGCTCGGCGTGACGCTGTGCATGGGGCCGTTTAACTATCCCCTCAACGAGACCTTCGCGACGCTGATTCCGGCCCTGATCATGGGCAATACCGCGGTGGTCAAGCTGCCGCGCTTCGGCGTGCTGTTGTGGGACCCGCTGCTAGAGGCCTTCGCCGAGGCCTTTCCGCCCGGCGTGGTCAACATCATCAACGGCCAGGGCAGCGAGATCATCCCGCCGCTGATGCAGACCGGTCACGTCGATGTGCTGGCTTTCATCGGCAGCTCAAAGGCGGCGGATGCGATCAAAGGGGCCCACCCGCGCCTGCACCGCCTGCGCTGCATCCTCGGGCTCGATGCTAAGAATCCGGCGGTGGTGCTACCCGATGCCGATCTTGCGACGACGATTCCCGAGTGCATCAAGGGCGCGCTGTCGTTTAACGGCCAGCGCTGCACCGCACTCAAGATCTTCTTTGTCCATGCGGCGATTGCCGATCGCTTCACCAGCGCGCTCTGCGAGGCAGTGAGCAAGCTGCCGCACGGCATGCCCTGGGTGGCTGGCACGCGCCTGACGCCGCTCGTCGAGCCGGACAAGGCCAGTCGGCTGGACAGCTATGTCCGCGATGCGCTGGCGCTGGGCGCGCGCTTGGAAAACGGCGCGGCCGGTGCGCCCCGCCATGCCTACACCGCCTATCACCCGGCGGTGCTGTCGGGCGTGACCTCGACGATGCGCATCTATCACGAGGAACAGTTTGGGCCGGTGCTGCCGATCGTGACGATCCGCGACGTCGCCGAGTTTACCGACTACATGCTCGACACCAGCTATGGCCAGCAGGCCTCGCTGTTTGGCCAAGACGAGCACGCGCTAGGGCGGCTGATCGATGTGCTGTCGACGCAGGTCTGCCGCATCAACCTAAACTCCCAGTGCCAGCGCGGACCCGACATGTTTCCGTTTACCGGCCGCAAGAGCAGCGCCGAGGGCACGCTGTCGGTCGGCGATGCGCTGCGCAGCTTTTCGATCCGCAGCATGGTGGCGGCCAACGGCAACCCGGCTGGCAAAGCCGTCGTGCGGGCCATCTTGGATCAGGACAGCTCGAACTTTCTGAGTACCGACATCATCTTGTGATGCGGCGGAATGAATCGCTGAAACGAATCGCTGATCAGGTGACACGGAGCCGCTGATGGCCTGGACCTCGCTCCCCCATAGCAACAGCGAATACATGGATCTGGCGCTCGATCGCGATCGCGGCCTGGCGCGCATGCGGCGGACCGAGCGCAGCATCACGCTAAGCTCGGCGCCGACGGTGATCACCCGCTTCGTCCAGGATCTGGATCGGCTGATTCCGCCAGCCAGTCGCAAGTCCCTTCGCCTGCTGGTCGATTCGCGCGAGGCGCCGCGGGCCGAGCCGCAGCTTGAAGAGACGCTGTCGAGCCGCATGAACCCGCTGATGACGCACTTTGCCGCCGTGGCCGTGCTGATCAAGACGCCGATCGGCATCCTGCAGATGCGGCGCCTGCTGCGCGGCTGGAGCACGCCGGCCGACGTCTTTTCCGACGAGGCGGAGGCGCTGATCTGGCTCCTGCGCCACCCGCTCTCGGCGTCCTAGGGCGGACCGCTACCCCTGGGCTCGGCGGCGAGCAGGCGAAGGTAGCAGGCCTCATACTCGCGAATGCGCGGCTCGCGAGCGAAGCGCTCCACGGCCGACCGTCGCGCCGCCTGCCGCATGCGCGCCAAGAGCGCCGGATCGCTGAGCAGCCGCAGCACCGCCTGGGCCATGCCTTCGACGTCGCCGACCGGCCGCAGAAAGCCCGTCTCGCCATCGGTGATCACCTCGGGCAGGCCGCCCACCTGAGAGGCCACAACGGGCAGACCGCAGCTCTGCGCTTCCAGGGCCGCCAGGCCGAAGGACTCGCTCTGGCTGGGCAGAAGAAAGACGTCGCTGCGCGCAAACAGCTCACCGAGCGTTGCCTGGAAGCCGACAAACTCGACCGCTGCGTCGAGCCCCAAGCGGCGCACCAGCGCCTCGGCCGGCGCGCGCTCCGGTCCCTCGCCGATCAGGAGCAAGCGGACTGGCTGCGTCGCCGCCTGCTGCACGCGGGCAAAGGTGTGAATCACGTCGTCGATGCGCTTGAGCGGTCGAAAGTTCGAGGCGTGGCACAGCGTAAACGGGCGGGGCGGGGTGGCATCAGGACGGTCGCTTGGTGGCGGTCGTAGCTGCTCGGTGTCGACGAAGTTAGGGATAACTACGATCGGCTGCGTGGGTGGCAGATCTAAATACGTATAGGCAGCCGCCTTGAGGGACTGCGACGGCACGGTCAGAGCATCGCAGGACAAGAGCGCAAAGCGGTTGATCGATCGCAGGCTGGGGCTGCTGCCGACGCCGGTGACATCGGTGCCGTGCAGGGTCATGACCGTGCGCACGAGCGGGGGCGAGCGATCGGTTGCCCCCGGCTGCGGGTCCGCTGCGAGGAGCTGTCGAGCGAGCAGGGCGCTGACCGCGTGTGGCACGGCGTAGTGCAGATGCCAAAGGTCGAGCTGATGCTGGCGCGTCACCATGGCTAGCGTCGCGGCCAGCGCGAGCGGATAGCTGCCCATGTGCGGCAGCAGGTACTCCTCGACCTCGACGAGGTGCAGGTGCAAGCCGGGGCGCAGAGCGGTCGGTGGCGGGCCGGCAGGCAGCCAGGGGCGCAGGCGCTCGGGCGCGTCGGCGCAGATGAAGTGCACCTGGTGACCGCGCTGCCACAGGGCCAGGCCGATCTCGGTGGCGATGACGCCGCTGCCGCCCATCGTCGGGTAGCAGGTCAGGCCGATGCGCAGGGGACGCTCGCGGGCTGGGTGCTCGGCGGACACCCTAGAGCTCCAGGCTGCGGACATCGGTGTGCGACAGATCGCGCTCGCGCAGGCTGGCAAAGATCGCCCCCTTGAGCGCCGGCAGGCCATAGCGGCAGAGGAAGTAGGGCAGGCCAAAGTGGCGCTCCTGCGGGCCGGCCTGCGGGTAAAGCAGGCGCTGCAGGCGATCGATGCGCTGGCACAGGACCTGATCGCGCTCGTAGCTTAGCCGCTGATAGCGCTGCAGCAGGCGATCGAGGTTGCGCTCGACCGACACCTGCGTCCGGCGGACCGCGTCGACCAGGCCGGGCTCGCGCTCGGCAAGCTGGGTCAGCTGCTGGCTGAGATCGGCGAGCAGGCTGCGACGCAGCTCAGGGGGTGCCGGCGCCGCGGCTTGCAGGTCGGGATCGCGGGCGGCCAGGGCGCGCTGCAGCGCAGCCTCGCGCGGGCGCTCGACGTCGGCGGGGCTGAGCTTGAGCTTGGCCAGCAGGGCGCGGCTGCTCTCATCGGTGATGCGAAAGCGGGCCCGCGGCACCAGCAGCGGCTGCTGCAGTGGCAGGCGCTGCGAAAGTGCGTCATAGACCGGCTGCAGCTGCGCCCAGTAGTTGATCTCGCCCGGCCCAGCGACGTAGGCCACGGTCGGCAGCAGGTAGTCCTGCACGCAGGGGCGCAGCAGCGCCGAGGTACTAAAGCGCAGCGGATCGGTGGCCAGCAGGCCGAGGAGATCCTGGCTCGACAGCGGCGCCTGGTCTGAGCTCACCCCGCTCGGCAGCAGCCAGGCCTGGCGGGTCGGCTGATAGTCCAGGCGGTAGCGCGGGCCGTGGGCTGCGGTGTGGAAGAAGAACAGCGAGCTGCCCGGGCGCACCGCGACCTGCTCGCTGAAGCCGGCCGTCGACAGCGCCTGCCCGCGGGCGGCAAGAGCGGCGGAGAGGCGCGGCGCCTCCTCGATAGCGGCGCGATAGATCGGGCCTGCCGCCCGGATTAGCGCCGGACTGCGCGGGCTTAAGACCAGCAGTCCCTCGTCGGCAAACAGCGCCGCAACCAGGCCGGCGAAGGCCTGCAGCAGGCTGCCGCCTTGGCGATAGTGCTCGGCCAAGAGTGGCAGCGCCTGGGCAGCGTAGGGCAGTCCGCCCAGGGCATCGCGCAGCGCCTGCATAAGCTCGCTCTGCTCCGGGCCGAGCTGACGGTGCGCGACCGAGACGCGGCCTCGCTCGGCAGCCTCGGTGCGGTCTTCGGGCAGCGCCAGAGTCAGGCCCTGGGTGTCGTGCTCGCCATCGAAGATCGGCAGATGGCAGGTGCGGATCTCGTCGAAGTCATGATCCTCGGACTGCAGCCAGAAGATCGGCACACAGGGGCGTGAAAGCTCAGCCGACAGGCTGGCTGCGAGCTGAATCGCCGTCGCTGCCTTGTAAAACGTGTACAGCGGCCCGAGATAAAGACCCAGCTGCTGCCCGCTGACGACGGCCAGCGTGCCGGGCTGGGCCAGGGCGGCCAGGTTCTGCTGTCGCGCGGCGCTGGGCGGTAGCGCGGCCTGCTGCGCCGCTAGCTCCTGCCACACGGCTGCGCTGACCGGAGCCGGTCGAGCTGAGAGCGCATCGGCCAGCCGCCGCCGTGTCGCGGCGTCGCGATAGTCGCCGGGCAGAAAGGCGGCAGCTCGATTTTCCCGTCGGAGATAGGCTGAAGAATAGGGCGCCAGCATGGCTGCCGCGCAGTCTACGACAAACGGCTGGCCGACAAGGCGCCTTTGGCAGTCGGGCGGCAGGTCTTTGTCCGCGGCCAGCGCTTGACGGCCAGCGCTTGACGACCCTCTCTTGACGGATGAGCAGAAATTTCGCATGACGGGCGCATGAAAACCCTGCTGGGCTTTGGGCTGTGGCTGCTGCCGCTTTCGTTCCTTGGCTGTTCTGAAGGGGGCGCTTCGCACTGTGTGCCTGGGATGTCGGTGGCCTGCTCGTGCACCGACGGGAAAATGGGCTCGCAGACCTGCAACGCGGGGGGCACCTTTGACGCCTGCCGCTGCACCGGGGGGGCGATGGACATGGGCGGGATCGACATGCCGCCGCCCTCGGGGCCGCGCCGCCTGTTCGTGACCGGCCTGAAGTACAAAGCCAACGCGCTCGCCTCGGTCTGTCAGAGCGTCGCTGACTCGCAGGGGCTAAGCGGGACCTGGAAGGCCTGGCTGTCCGGCATCGGGCTCGGTCCGTCCGGGCAGGTCTCGGCGCTGTCGCGCATCCAGTCGGCGGGGCCCTGGCTGCTGCTCAACGGCGAGGTGGCGTTCAAGAACCGCGGCAAGCTAGCGACCCAGCCCGACCTGGCGATCAACATCACCGAGACCAAGGCCACGGTCGCGCTCAACGAGTACGTCTGGACCGGCACCAACCTCGGCGGCTCGAGCTCGGACAAGAACTGCCAAGACTGGTCGCAGACCAGCAATGGCTTCGAGGGCACCTACGGCGATCCCAACTCGATCAGCGGCTGGACCGATCGCGG
>CAZVMD010000020.1:0-43785 GCA_964628555.1 uncultured Myxococcales bacterium
GACTTTAACGGCGACGGCCATGGCGATGTCGTGCTGTGGGACCGCAACGGCCCGCGGCTGCGCTTCCTGCTTGGCAACGGCGACGGCAGCCTGCTCGCCAACAGCTACGAGCTGATCGTGCCGCAAGCCCCCACCTCGGTGCAGAGCAAGGACGTAAATGGCGACAACCGCACCGACCTTGTCGTCGCTACCGGCACCGGCCTGCCGGTCCAGTCTTATCTCGCTATGCCCTGATCGGGTTATGGTCAGCGCTGGGAGATAATTTGCCCCGGTGGGGGGACACGCCATTCTGCAGTGGCCCAGCCACAGTGGCCGTAAGGATGCTCGATGCTTACTCTTCAATCGACCGGCCGCTATTTTTTAATGATTGTCGGTATAGATCAGTATCCCGACAGCCTGCCCTCGCTGCATGGCTGCGTCCACGATGCCGAGAGCCTGGTTCGGCTGCTCTTGCGGGCCGGCCTGGCGCCGCAGGCGCTGCAGGGCGCGCTGTTCCTGGCACCACGGGCCGGTCAGACCTCGCCCTGGGCCTTCGCCGAGCCGACCAAGCGCAACCTGCTGGCTCGCCTGGCGGACATCGCGGCCGCCGTCACTGCCGCTGACCACGTCCTGCTGTTTTATGCCGGCCATGGCACGCAGCGCACCCCTGTCGGCACGCTGTCGTCGGTGGTCGTCGAGGCGCTGGTGCCGGTCGATCTGGGAGGGCCGGGCGCCGACCTGCTATACGACTTTGAGCTGGCCCGCTACCTCGACGAGCTCGCACGGGTGACCGAGAGCGTGACGGTGATCCTCGACTGCTGTCACGCGGCGGGCAGCAGCCGCAGCCAGCCCAGTGCGACGGCGCGCCAGCGCTCGCGCAGCCTGGAGCTGACCGCTGAGCAGCTGGCCGCGCTGCCGACCCTCTCGCCGCCAGCCGCCGATCTCGCTCATCGCCGCAGCGAGACCCGAGACGACCCGCGAATGACCATCATCGCCGCCTGCCACGCCCACGAAAAAGCGCAGGAGACCGAGGCCGGTGGTCAGGCGCGCGGGGTGTTTTCGGCGGTGCTGTTCGATCTGCTGCAGACCCTGCTCGGCCCCGGCGGCGAGCGCCCGCCCAGCCCCGACGGCACACCGCCGCTGCGCTGGATGGACATCTGGCCCGAGCTGCTAGCCGGCATCGAGGCGCTCAATCCCGAGCAGCATCCCAGCCTGTCCGGTCCGAGCAGCCGGCCGATCCTAGGTGGCCAAGCCCGCCCCTGCGACCCCGGCCTGCCGATCGTCGCGCAGGCGAAAAGCTACGCTATCGCCGCTGGGCAGCTTCTGGGCCTGTCACCCGGGGCGCAGCTGGGCGTCTACGGTCCCTATCCGGATCGCTTCCCAGCGCTACACTCCGTCGCGGATCGAGACCAGCGGCTGCTTACCGTGCAGATCGACAGCGCCGATCTGGTGACCGCCACCGCCAGCCCGCTCAGCGGGCCTGTGCAGTCGCTGCCACGCGGAGCGCGAGCCCGCCTCCTGCGCCTGCCGCTGTCGCTGTCGCTGTCCCAGCCGCTGCGGCCGGAGGGCCAGGCGAGCCCGCCCCTGCCCTTTGCGCCGGCCGAGATCTTGACCCTGGCCGAGCAGCAGGGGCTACAGCTTGTCCTCTGCGACACGCCGGACAGCGCCGAGCTGCAGGCGGTGCTCAGCGACGACGGCAGCCTGCTGCTGGGCGATCGGCAAAACCCACCGCAGCCAGCCGCCGGGCGCGCGCCGATGGCCCTCATCCCAGGTGGGCTGGAACGAAAACAGCAGCTGGCCGCGCTGATCGCTGCCAGCCTGCACTACGCCAAGTACGCGCTGCCGCTGCGCTTGGCGGCGCTGGCCAGCTCGTCGCTGGCAGGACGCCAGCTGCTGCCCGCCGCGGGCCTGGAGGTCGATCTGCTGGACTGCAGCGGGCGCTCGGAAGCGCAGTGCCAGGATCTGGTCTCTGGGCGGGCCCGTCGCGAAGCCATGGCCGCCGCGTCGCCGGGACGCTATGCCCTGCGCCCGCGCAGCGAGCAGGACGTAGACGGCAGCCAGGCGACCCGCTTTGCCCTGTGGTTCCGCAATCGCGCCAAGGTCCTGCTGTTCGTCTCGGCGTTTCTGTGCGGGCGCGATGGCCAGGTCGAAGAGCTGCTGCTCGACGAGCAAGTCCCGCCCGGGGCGGCCGGCAAGCTGGCCTGGGCACCGCAGCGACTCGGCGAGCCGATCGAGCTGTGGCTGCCCCCCGGCCTGCACAGCGGCTGCGATCGCCTGGTGGTCATCGCCTGCACCGTGCCCGGCCCGCACGGGCTGCAGACGCTGCGGCAGGAGCAGTCGCTGCAGGGTGTCGTCGATGCGGCGCTCTTGCCAGCAGCCGTCGAGGCCTGGCGCGGCCAGGCCCCGGCAGCCGCCCGCCTACCCAAGCCGTACACCGCCTGGACGGCGCGCGAGCTCAAGCTGGATCTATCCCTCGCCTTCGGCCCGGACTTGCCGCAGTCTGGATAGGATGTGCCCCGCTGCGTCGCTGATGCGCGCTGGCAGCACGAAGAAAGTGAGCCCCGGATGCAAGCCCCTCCCCTGCCTCCTCTGCACGCCCTGCTGATCGGCATCGATGGGTATCCTGAGACCCCGCTGGCCGGCTGCGTCAACGACATCCGCGCCGTGCAGGCGTTTCTGATCGAAAAGCTCGCGGTGCCACCGGCGGCGATTAAGGTGCTGCTCGCGCCCAATGCCGCGCTTCCGACCCCGGACCCAGCGCCGCAGCTTGGCCAGAGTGAGCTGGCGCCGACCCACGCCAACCTGGTGGCGGCGCTCAAGGCTCTCGCTGGCCCGGAGGTCGGCCGCGGCCACCGCGTGCTGATCTACTACTCGGGGCATGGCTCGTACCAGAAGGTCAACAGCGCCCAGGCCTACTTCGAGGGCCTGGTCCCCCTCGACTTCGCCGACGCTGGGCTGCTGTTCGACCTCGAGCTCAACCGCCTGCTGCAGGCCATCGCCGATCAGGCCGGCGATCTGTCGGTCATCCTCGACTGCTGCAACTCTGGCGGGGCCACGCGCGCCCTCGACTCTGACCAGCCAGATCAGCGCACGCGCAGCCTAGCCCTGCGCCAGGCCGCCCCCGCCAGCGCCGAGCGGCGCCTGCGGCCTATGCTCAGCGCCGATGCCGACGGCGCGCAAAGTCACACGCCGTACACCGTGCTGGCTGCCTGCCACGCCGATCAGAAAGCCACCGAGTGTCGCCGGCCGCCGCTTGTCGGCCAGAGCCACGGCCTGCTCAGCGCGACGCTGCTTGAGATCCTCGGGAGCCTCGCCGGCGATCGCAGCCCCGGGCTGTGGGGCGTTCGCTTCTGCGACATCTTCCCGGTCTTAAGCGCCCGCATCGTCGCCGCCAACTCGGCGCAGCACCCCCAGCTCCTTGGCCCCAGCGAGCGGCCGATCTTCGGCGGTCCCTATGAGCCGCGCGATCCCGGCTATCGAGTGCTGTTCGACTCGGCCGGCAGCTATGTTCTCGAAGCCGGCACCCTGGCCGGGCTCAGCCGTGGCGCGCAGCTAGCGGTTTATGGGCCCGAGCCAGCCCGTTTTCCGACGCTGGGCTCGCAGGCCGATCTGCGGGCCCGCCTCGGTGAGCTGACGATTAGCACCGTCTCGCCGGCCCGCGCCACGGCCACCCCGTCGGCGGGAAGCCGCGCCTTCGAGCTGCCGCTGGGCGCCCGTGCCCGGCTGATTCGCTCGGGCGAGCTGAGTCGGCTGCGGGTCCTCCTGCGCGACGAGGTCGATGCCGCGCTGCGGGCTCGGCTGGCGGCGCTGCAGGCCGACGACGGCTTTCAGCTGCTGGCACCGGGCGAGGCAGGCGCCGAGCTCATCGTCGGTCAGACCGCGGCCCGCGGCCTGTGGCTGGGCGATGAGCTGTGCGGCCCGGGCGAACCCGAGGAGCCCAGCGCACCGGGACCGCTGGCCGTCGTGTCCTGGGACCTGGCCCCCGATCTGCTGGCTCGCGAGCAGGCGCTGCGCGGCGCCATCCGTCACTACGGCCAATACGTCGTTCCGCTGCGCGCTTTCCGCAGTGGTGGTTTTAGCCTGCCGAGTAAGCCCATTACGACACGAATTATCGACGTTTCGAATCAGACTAATCTTGCACAGTTAACGCAAGAACAGTTTATGCGCACAGAGCTCAGGCGCGGTGACCAGGGACACTACTGTGCGAATATCGGCGACCAGATCGCTATTGAAGTATCCAACGATCTGAACATCGACCTGTTCGCCAACCTCTTTCTCTGCACCTGCGATGGCTTCGTCGAGCTCCTGGCGCTCGACACCCTGCTGCCGCGCAAGAGCCGGGTGCTGTTCTGGCTCGACGGCATCGACGGCGAGCCCTTCCCGGTTGGGCTGGGGTCAGGCCGCCGCTGGGGCATCGACCGCCTGATCAGCCTGGTCACCGACCAGCCGGGCCTCGACTTCACCATGCTCAAGCTCGAGCAGTCGATGGCCGACGCCATCCGCGACGCGATCGAGCTGCGCAACCTGCGCCCCTTAGCCCGCAAGTTCGAAGGCCTGCGCTGGGTCGCCCAGCAGACGCTGCTACAGCTCGGCGAGCCGTAGCCGTCGCGGCCGGCGCACACGCTGCAGCCGGGTCTGGAGATTGGAGCCGTCGTGCGAGTCGCTGCAGGGTCCGACCGTCGCGCTGCGCGGCCGGCTGGCTGCGGTGGAAACGTCCGGCCATGACAGCCCCCCGCTGCGGGGCTCGCAACTATCGGCAGGGTGACCATGCTGGCCAAGCTGGGCTGTGACAACATCACAGCTGCACGAGACTCGTGCAGCCAACGCACCTCAAGGAACCCCTATGAACAAGCTGATTGCGACCGTTCTTAGCACCGCTGTTCTGACTGCTTCGCTGGCGCTCTCCGCCGCGCCGGTGTCTGCCAAGACCGAGAAACAGATCCGCGACGAGCAGAAGGGGGCGGCCGCCAAAGCCGCTTCCAAGGCCAAGTCGGATGCTCGAAAGAAGGGCAAGTAGCCCAACGACGGTCCCCTCCCCCGCCACGCCGCTTCTTTTCTGCACTGACCCACCACACAGCTTTCGCTGAAGCGCAGGCCAGAGCTCGGCTCGCGGCCGTCGGCCGATCGCTTGCCATCGCTGGCCCAGCCCAGGGGCCAGCGGCCGCCCGATCCACCTCGCCAGCCGGGCCATGAGGGAAGAGCCGCGGTGACCGTGGCGCTTTGTTAGTATCCGCCCATGAACGATGACCTGCAGCGGTCTCTGGCCGATCTTGCGCAGCGCCCTCTTGCCGCAGCCAGCGACGGGTGCTCGCCTCGGCCGGTACAAACGTTCGGGCGCCAGACCGACCGCCGCGCGGGCTGGTCGAGACGGCTGTGGTTCGCCGCCGCAGTGTCGCTGGGAGCGCTGTCATGGCTGTCGCCGGCCGCTGGCAAAAAGGGGGCCGCTAAGCCGGCCCCGCTCGCCAGCGAGCGCCAAGCGGCGCCCCAAAGCGCGGTGATCATTCCGCCGGATCTCGACGCTGACACGCAGGCTGAGCTGCGCGAGTGTCAGACCAGCCTGGTGCCAGGACAGGCGGTGGCGGTCGATAACACCGCGCGTCCCGAGCTGGTCATCGGTCGCCGTCGGGTGTTCGATCGGGTGCGCGGCTACGTCTGCATTCCCGCCTACTCGATCAGCCCGCGGCCGGTGACGCAGGCGCAGTACGAGTCGGTGATGGGAGTGCGGCCGCATGGCAAGGACTTCGTCGGCAGCCGGCCGGTGTTCGTGTCGTTCCTGCAGGCAGCGCACTACTGCAATACGGTGTCGCTCAAGGAGCGGCTGTCACCCTGCTATGAGGTGCGCATCGATAAGCGCGGCCGCGAGACCGTCGCCTGGCCCAATCACCAGGGCTGCACCGGCTTTCGCCTGCCCGCCGCCGAAGAGGCCGCCGCCTATCAGCGCGGCACCGAGAGCGAGTGGACCTGGGTATCGAGCAAGCTGCCGCTCGATCAGCTAGAGGTCCGCATCGATGCGCCGCGCGGCTTCTATCTGGCCCGCAGCTCGGTGGCGGCGCCGACTCCGCCACCGCCGGGCAAGCGCCCCAGCGCCGCCGCCAAGCGCCCAGCCGGCTAAGCCAAGCGGCGCGCCCGAGCAGCCCAGCGACGGCTATTTTTCGCTCAGGCGCTCGTAAGCGGCCCAGTCAGCCGGTGGCGGCTCGGCCAGATAGTGCCGACAGCGGGCGGCGAACAGCGCGGGGACCGGATCCTCAGGATCGGCGCCGGCAAGCTCGTGGAAGGTCGCCAGCGCAGTGGCAAACTCGCGAGCGCCATAGAGCTGCTGCGCTTCATGCAGCGCCGCGCGCCCCGCCTCGCGCCGGGCTCGCCGGTCGCCGCTCTCAGCGTCGAGGAGCTCGTACACCGTGATCGGGCGCTCCTTGCCTCGTACCGCCACCCGATCGACCACGCGGAACGAAAACTGCGACGGATCTTCGAGGTCGTTGTAGGTCTCCTCGCCGAGCAAGACGGCCGCATCGTAGCGCTTGGTCAGCTGCTCGATGCGCGAGGCGAGGTTGACGCAGTCGCCGACCACGCCGCACTTGATGCGATCGCGACCGCCCACCGTGCCCAGGATGACGTCGCCGGTATTCAGCCCAGCCCCCGCCTTGAGAGCTAGCTCTCCCGCTGCGACCTCGCGCTCATTGAACTGCGCCAGCGCCTGCCGCATGGCGGTCGCGGCCTGCAGCGCCTGGTCGACGCGGACATCGAACAAGGCCATGATCTCGTCGCCGTTGAACGAGTCAATGAAGCCGCCGTGCTGCACGATGGCCGGCTCCATGGCGGCGAAGTAGCGGTTGAGCAGCGCGATCACTCGCCGCGGCCCCAGCCGCTCGCTGATGCGGGTGAAGCCGCGCAGATCGCAGAACAGTGTGGTCATGCGCTTGGCCACGTGATCGCCCAGCTGCACCTTGGCGATGTCGGCGTGCGACAGGCTCTGCAAGAACTGATAGGGCACAAAGCGCCGCTGCGCCTCGGTCAGCGCCTGCAGGCCGGCATACAGCCGCGCGTTTTCGATCGAGATCGTGGCCTGGGCAGTCAGGATGCGCAGAAGCTCAATGCGCGCCCCGTTGAACGTTCCCGCCGCGCTGTGGTTTTCCAGATACAGCAGACCGCTGAGCTTGGCCTGGCTAAGCAGCGGCACCACCAGGATGCTGCGGGCTTGTCTACGCACGACGTAGTCCGCTGTGCAGAAGTCGCCCTCTTGCGCCGCATCGCGCAGCACCAGCACCTGCCGCGTGCGCTGCACGTACTGCAGGATGCTAAGTGGCAGGCTCTCCTCGCGGCTGCCGTCGCCAGCTGGGGCAAGCGGCGTGCGCTGCAAGACCTCGATGGTCGAGCTCTGCACACTGCCCTCGGCCTGCACCAGCCACGCGCCCTGCTCTTGCAGGATCAGCACGCCGCGCTCGGCCCCGGCGGTCTGCAGCACGACCTCCAGGATGCGGCGCAGCAGCGCGTCGAGCGCTACTTCGGACGACAGCGCGCGCGAGGCACGCAGGATCGCTTCGAGGTCGACATTGAGGCTGGTGCCGGTCGAAGAGACCAGCGTAACGGTGCTGCTGGCAAAGTCTCCGACCGCCCCGCTGGAGGTCGGCTCCGACGTGCCATAGCGACGGTCGAGGTCCGCCACTTTGGCCATCGCCCCCCACTGCTGATAGGCATAGCGGGCCTCCATCCGCTGCGCCGCCGCGGCCTTGGCGTTCCCCTGCTGCTCGTAGAACAGGGCGGCGCGCTCATGGGCCAGTCCCTCTTCGTGCGGAAAGCCGTACTTCTGAGCCAGCCCGATCGACTTGGCCAGCTCGCTCTCCGCTCGCTCGACCTCACCAGCGATGCGCGCGCGCTCGGCTTCGATCAGGCAGAAGCGATGCGCCTGGTTCATCGGTGCATGCTCGGCCCAGACCTGCAGCTTCCCCTGATTTTCCGCGACGCGGGCCAGCAGAGCGGGGCGCTCATCGGCCGCTACGTCGGGCAGTCGCCCCAGCTGGGCTAGCGAGTCGTGGAAGCAGTACACCGCATTGTGGACAAAGCCCGGCAGCGCCCCCATGCAGGCGCCAGCCCGCTCGCTCCACGGCGCGGCTTCGGCAAAGCGGCCGAAGTAGTTCAAGAGGATGAGCTTGTGTAGATACAGCTCAGCGAGCCCGCTCTGATCGTTGGCCGCCTGATGCCTGGCGAGCCAGGCCTCTTCGCTGCCGGCCTCGCCGCTGAGGACACAGGGATCGGCGCTGCGTCCCAGGAGGCCGAGCATGGCTTGCCGGTAGACCTCATTGAGCTGGTACACGCGCTCTTGCCGGATGTGGCGCATCGCCTGGCTGTAGCCATAAAGCTCGCGCTCGCTCTGCGTCAGCTCGCGGCCGATGAAGTAGGCGTTGTAGCAGTAGATCTCAAGCGCGATCGCGGCGTACTCCAAGTCGCCGGTGTCGACGCCTGCCTGATAGGCCCGCGGCAGCACAGCCTGCGTGCTGGCGATGCTCTCCTTCCAGTGACGCGTGCCGCACTGCACGATGGCGGTGGTCATCGCCGATCGCTCGCGCGTGTCGAGCTTCTGCAGCAGTCGATCGGCCAGCTCGCCGAAGCGATAGCCGGTCGGAATATCGCCGATGACGCCGCACAGGATCAGGCCATAGCTGACGTAGGCCACCGGGCTCTGGGGGGCGTTGCCGTGCATGATCGAGAGCTCGACCTGCGTCAGCACCAGCACCGGAAACAGCGGCGGCAGGGCGATAAAGGCGGCCGGGATCAGGCCGGTCAGGATGCGCATCACCAACAGCTTGCTGGGATCGACCATGCGCGGCAGATCGAGCAGCGCTTCAACCGGCGTATCGCGCAGCGCAGCCGCCACCCGTGCCAGCCCAGCGCCGATGTCCGCGGGTCCCGGCTCGGCCGGCAGCGGGCAGCCCAGCCGGCCCAAGATCTCGATGCCAGCGGCGATCGACTCGCGCGGCCGACCCTGCGCGAAGCAGGCCCGGATCTTCACCTCATAGACTCGCGCCAGGCGCAGCGGATCAGGCGTCAGCGAAAGGGCGATCGCGGCCAGCGTCTCTAGCGCGTCGAAGTTGGTGCTCAGGTAGGCCAGCTCGGCGGCCTCGGCATACAGCGTGGCGATAAGCTCGGGATCCTCGGGCAGTGCGGCGCGGGCGGCCTCCGCAGCCGTGGCCGGAGCGCCGATGCGCAGCGCAATCGCCTGCAGCTGATACGAAAAAGCCGGGCCAAAGGCGATGGTCGCTTGCGCGGCAGCACTGGCGCGGTGATTCAGGCGATGCAGCTCCTCGCGCTCCGCTGGACTGTGCAGGAGCGCTTGGCCAGCGTTCAGATGGTTGACGATCTGAAACAGCTCCTCGGGTCGCAGCTCGGCCGCGGCCTGGCGCAGCAGCGTCTGTCCGATGTGGCGATGCACCGCCGGGCGCTCCGACTCAGGAATCAGCGAGTAGGCGGCTTGCTGCACACGATCGTGCGCGAACTTGTACTCGACCTGCACGCTGTCTTGCAGGCCGGGCTCTTCGACTTCGAGCAGCTTGTAGTCATCGCCGATCGGCACGACTAGCCCCTCAATCACCGCCGGCCACACGGTCAGGGCCACCGCGCGCTCGCTCTCGCCGAGCAGGCGGGCGAGTGTGCGCAGAGAAACCCGGTTGCCGAGAGCGGCCGCCAGGCGCAGCGCGTGCTCGGTCGCTTTGGGCAGGCGCTGCACTTTGCCGATCATGAGCTCCGTGACGTTGGCTGTGGCAGTCAGGCTCTCGATCCCCGGCAAGTCCCACCGCCAGGTGCTGGCCTCGGGATCAAAGCACAGCAGTCCCGACCCACACAGCGACTTTAGGAACTCCGCCAGAAAGAAGGGATTGCCCTGCGTCTTTTGGAACAAAAGAGCTGCCAGAGGCGCCGCGGTCTCCAGGCTGATCTTGAGCGAGTCGGCGACCCAGTGCTCGACCTCACTGCAGTGCAGCGGCCGCAGCTTGAGCTCCTGTGGCGAGTGTCCCTTGCCCTGCAGCTCGCGCAGCAAGAGGGCCAGCGGATGTGCCGCGTGGACCTCATTTTCGCGATACGCTCCGACGATCAGTGTGTGCTGGCTGCCCGACGAGGTGACCAGCACTTCAAGCAGGCTCAGAGACGCCTCATCGGCCCACTGCAGATCATCTAGAAAGAGGGTCAGCGGATGCTCGGCGGCAGCGAAGGCAGCGATGAACTGCTGAAAGACCACGTGGAAGCGATTGCTCGCTTCCCGACCGGCTAAGCGCGGCACCTCGGGCTGCGGACCGATGATGTGCCCGAGCTCCGGCAGGACATCGACGATGACCTGGCCACTTTGACCCAGCGCCGCCTTGAGGCGCTGCTGCCACCTGGCCACCTCGGCCTCGCTGTAAGTCAGGATCTGGGAGAGCAGCGAGCGGAATGCCTGAAGGAATGCGGTATAGGGCACTGCGCGCTGCAGCTGATCGTACTTGCCGGACAGAAAGAAGCCGCGCGCCGCGGTGACCGGACGATAGATCTCGCGCACCAGAGCCGACTTGCCCACGCCGGAATAGCCGCTGACCAGCAGCAGCGACGAGCGACCGGCGGCGACCTGGTCATAGGCGGCAAGCAGCGCGCTGAGCTCCTCTTGCCGACCGTACAGCCGCTGTGACAGCACCAGCGTGCCGGCGTGGTCGCGCTGCCCCAGCGGAAAGATCGGCAGGCGGGCAGCCGGAGACTCGGAGTGCAGCTGCAGCAGTCGCTCTAGATCGGCGGCCAGACCGCGCGCAGTCTGGTAGCGCGCATCGGCATCCTTGGCCAAAAGCTTGAGCAGAAGATCCGACAGCACCTGCGGCGTGCGCGCCTCAACCGCGATCGGCGCCAGGGGTCGCTTGGCGATGTGGCAGTGCACTAGGGTCAGCGGATCCGACTCGCGGAAGGGCAGCCGCCCAAGCCACAGCTCGTACAGCAGGACTCCCAGCGAGTACAGATCCGAGCGCTGATCGACCGCGCGGTTGATGCGCCCGGTCTGCTCGGGCGAGATGTAGCTCAGCGTGCCTTCGATGTGCTCGGGGCTGCTAAAGGATCGCTCCTCGCGATCGAGCAGCGATGAGATGCCAAAGTCGATGATCTTGAGCGAGCGGCTCGTGCGGTTGTAGATGATGTTGCCGGGCGTCAGATCTTTGTGAATCAGGCGATGCCGGTGCAGCGCTTCGACCGCCCGTGCCAAGGCGATGGCCAGCTCCAGAAAAGAGCGCAGGTCGAGCTTGCCGGCCAGCCCCTGGGCGCGCAGCGACTCGCCCCCGAAGTCTTCCAGCACCATGACCCAGCGCCGACCCAGCCGCTGCAGCTCCAGCGCCTCGACTGTGGCCGCGCTGCGCAAAAGACGCGTGACCTCGAACTCGCGCTTGAACGACGCGATGCGCTCCGGCGATGGAAACTCTTCGTCCAGGACCTTCAGCACCACGCTGCGTGCATCGGCGCTCCGGGTCGCCCGATACACAGCAGAGCCAGCACTGCGATGCAGCGGGTGTAGTCCCTCATACCCAGCAAGCTCGAACATCGGTCCCCCTTTTGCTTGCGTCGATCTCCTTCCCACCTCAGCGAAGCACCCAAGCCCCAGCCGACCGCGGTCCGGCTCCCGTCGCTCGTAGGAGTATAAGAAAATCCGCGGTCGGATTCGCCAGCCGACAAGGCGGTGAAGCAATGTGGGATGGGTGCGAAAGCTACGCACGGCCCCCCTATGGACGGCGCCAGCGCCGGGCCGACCGCTGCCGCCCTAGTCGAGCAAGCAAGGAAGAAGCCGGGTAGCCAAGCGGTCTTCGTGAATGCGTATCGAGATCAGCGGCTTGTCGCGCTACAAAATGCGCCAAGCCCTGCGCTGATATCATGAGCGTCCTGGGGGCATCGGCAGGATAGGGACTAGCGAGGCAAGACCACGGCTGGGGACAGCGCTCCCAACGTGGATACGGTCATGCTTCCGCGTAGCGCTAGGGGGACACAAGTTGCACCAACGAAGTGGTCTGCTGCGTAGTCAGACTCTCAATCATGCGCCAGACGCTCGTCTCTCCCTGCAGCGCAAGGTGGTCTCGCAGCCGAAGTGTCGCTGCCATCCCGATGAAGCCCAGCTCCAGCGCAAACGGTCCACGCCAGTCTCGGTCAGCCAGCCGGATGACGCCGCCGAGCAGCAGGCGGATCGCATTGCTCAGCAAGTAGTGCGCCCCGGTGCTGGCCCGGTGGCAGAGCGCGTGAGCTCCGTCCAGCCGCAGCTGCAAGCGCAGTGTGCGAGCTGCGCGGACGGCCCCAAGTCCACCGCTGGCGACCACGGCCCGCAGTCGCTGACTGCCGAGGCTGCCATTCCGGCTAGCGGCGGCCATCCCCTGGAAGCACACACGCAACGCAAGATGGCTGAGCGACTCAGCTTCGATTTCAGCCGCGTGCGCATCTTCAGTGATAGCCAAGCATCTAGGTTAGCGGACAGCCTGGATGCGCGGGCCTATACGCTGGGTCCGAATATCGTCTTCGGCGCGGGACAGTATGCCCCGGGGACTCCGGAGGGCGACTTCCTTGTCGCGCACGAGCTCGTTCACGTAGCTCAGCAGCGAAGGGATGTTGTGCAGCGGCTGACCAAAGAGGCTCTTGGCCCGCTGCCCCACCCGAACCGAGGGCGACCAAAGCTGTGTCTGTGGCAGGTCGATCATGGCAGCTCAATCCCGCGAAGGGCTCGACACAAGGCCGCGGAAATCTCTGCCGTCGCGGTTGAGACCCGCTACCAGCTCGACGAGGCGGACTGTCGCCACAAGCTCCCGGTCGGCGCCGTCCCGTTTGCCAGCGGCTCGCAGATCATCAATGCGATTCGGAACGCCAGCCTCTGCACCGGGCAGCCCGTCGCCGAGGTGCATCTCTTCTCTCACTCATCGTGGATGGGGCTGTACGCGGGGGGAGGACATGACAGCAAGCGGGGTCTGTACCGACAGGGCTTCTCGGGCTCGGCCAGCGCCCTATGGCGAGAGCGGGGTGCACGCTCCATAGCGGATCTGCCGCTGGACTCATTGGCCGATGACGTGGTGTTTGTCCTGCATGGCTGCAACGCCGCCATGGTGACTCAGGACGATGCGGACCCGCACAAGAACTTTGCCGGAGAGCTGGAGGCCCACCTAAGCTCCAGACTCAAAGCGCCTACGGTCTATGGTCACTCGACCGGCGTCACCTGCGGTTCGTATGCAAACTGGATGGAATACAGTGTTGCCTTCCCAGGTGGCAGGCGGGTGCCAAGTAATCCGTACCATCGCCGCCGCTCGGAGCAGTAGCTGCCCAGTCGGCCTCCCCTTGCACACGTTTGCTTCACTGAGCGAGCATCGCAGGATGCAAGCAGCATGCACGCCGCATCCTACGGAAACGCGGGCCAGCGCCTGTGGCAGGTTGAGGACAGCAGCCGGCTGGCGTGGCGCGACGTTCCGGCAGGCGCGCATGTCGATGCGGCTTGCCATCGCACTCCTGCTTGCGCTGCTGGCCGGTGGCCCGGCGCTAGCCAGTGAGCCACCGCGGCTGCGGCCCAAGGGCCACCAGGGTGTCAAAGCGACCGTCGAGCGGCTGGTCGCGGCGGCGCAAACGGGCAAGCCGCAAGCGGTGCGAATTGCCGTCGTGCGTACCATCGGCTGGGGCTGCGACTGTCCGCCTCTGGTTTTTTCGTCGGCCGATGGCGCAGCCGAGTTCGCTCACGAATTCGTGCTGCCTCGCTTTGCTGCCGGACTGCGCGATGCGACTCGCTATGACTTTACGGGAAGGATGGTGCTCACCGGCCACTACTCAGGGCGCATGATCGACATGCTGACCTGGGTCAGTGACCGTCGCGAGAACCGACGCCCCGACGCCGATGAGCTTCACTACTGGCAAGTTCCGCACCCTGAATTCATCGTCACAAGCTGGTGTTACGAATCCTCCCGGCCTCTCTCCGCCGCTCATCGCTTAGTCCGCGATCGCATCCCGCAGTGTGACTCGCCCTAGCAGCCGGCGTGCGGACTGCTGCGGGCCGCTGTGGATGTGCGCATGGGGGCGTCAAGGAAGCACTCCGGCTGTGCCAAGCCGCAGAAAGGATGACGGCGGCCCGGCGAGGTGGATAAGCTCGGGGGATGAGCGAAGGCTTGAAGTCGTCAGGACAGCGGGGGGAGGATGCGCAGTCGGCGAAGGGGGACGTGGCAGACGCCTCCCGCGTCGAGGGCGCTCTGCGCAAGGTGGTCTTGCTGGGGTCAACAGGTGCGGTGGGCGGACACGTGCTCGCCGAGGTGCTGCGCTCGCCGGTCTTTGCCGCGGTGACGACGCTGGGTCGTCGGCCAGCCGCGCTGCCGGCCACGCTCGCTGTGCCGCCGGGCAAGCTGACGCAGCAGGTGGTCGACGTCTCGGACCCTGCCTCATATCGCCAGCACCTGGTCGGCCACAGCGATGCCATCTGCACGCTGGGAGTCGGCGATCCCTCGAAGCTGCCGCGCGATGAGGTCTTTCGCATCGAGGTCGACTACGTCGTCGACTTCGCCACGGCCTGCCGCCAAGCCGGCGTCGAGCGCTTCTCGCTCATGACCTCAGTGGGCTCGGATCCCGCGTCGCGATCGTTCTTCCTGCGCATGAAAGGGACGCTGGAGGAGCGCGTCAAGGCGCTCGGCTTTCCGCGCCTGTGCATCTTTCGGCCATCGATGATCCTGACGCCGGAGAACCGCTACGGCCTGTCGCAGGCGCTCACCCTGGCGGTGTGGCCGAAGCTCAACTGGGCGCTGCAAGGTCCGCTGCGCTCGGCCCGCGGCATCCGCGTCGAAGATCTCGGGCGAGCAATCGCTCTGGATGCGGCACGCGGACAGCGGGACGACGGCACCCGCGTCTACACCTGGGACGACTTCCAGGCCATCCTCGCTGCCGGCTAGTGGCGGGCTCGACCGAGCGCTGCGACCGCCGCAGCCGGCTACGACCGGCCCCAGCGCGCCGGTCAATAGAGTGTTCTAGACGGCGTCTCTCTCATCGCTGAGATCGCTCCTTTCTGCGACCCAGCCGGCGGCTGCGACCCGCCCTGGAGAGCTCCTGCGGCCGGGGCTGCAAGCGCGCGTATCTACTGCTGCACAGCGCGCGGAGCTGTGGGAGAATGCGCCGGTGCGTCGACTCGTTGTGGCAGGAGCCATGCTGGGGGGGCTCCTCAACCTGGGGGCATCGTTCGGAGTGGGCTGCCGGGACGCCTCACGCGCGCAGTCGCCCCCGCTATCGACGACGATCGGGCCCACAGCCGCAGGTCTGCCGAGCAGCCCGCCCCCTACGACTGATGGCGGCGGCAGCGCCCCAGTACCACCTTTGGCCCCCGCCGCACCCGCCCCGGCACTGCCCCCTGCTGACCCCTCCCTGCCGCCGGAGCGCCGGGCGCTTTTGGTGGTGCAGGGGCAAGAGCGGATCGTCGATGCGGCGCAGGCCGAGGCCCTGGGCTACACCCTCGTCGATCTGTCCGACGCCTGGACGCCGTACATCTTCCGCATCCTAAAAAATGAGCAGGGAGTCGATCGCAACAACCGCTATCGCCGCATCTTCCTCGGCCTGGCCGCAGATCAGCTGGACGACGATGGCCAGCCGCTAGAGCCCGGCGAAAACAACTACCTGGAGCTGTTCGGCATCCCGCCCGCTCTCTCCGTTCTGCGGACTCGCTTTGTCGGGGACGCGGCCACGACCTGCGAAGCCGAGATCAACCTGGCGCTGCTGGCCGAGGCCAAGTCGGTGCTGCCGCCGACGCAGCCGGCCAAGCGCGGCGATGCCGAGCGCCGGGCCGCTGATCAGGCGACGCTGCTGCAAGCCGAGAAGCGCCTGGCGTGCGAGGGCCTGGTCGACAAGCGGGCCCGCCACCGAGCTGGCGTCTACGACGACGGCCTGCGCGACATCCTCAAGCGCTTCCAGCAGAAGCACATGATCTACGAAGCGCCGTATCTGCAAAGAAAGACGCTGGCGGTGCTGGCGCGGCGCCTGATCGACAATAACTTTGAGACCCTGCGTCGCGTCCTGGCCGAGCGCGTGGCCTCGGCGGCGGCGATCGTGGAAGATGGCAGCTCTGAGGGCAGGAACGGCCCCGCCCAGTACAAGTCCAAGAGCGGTCAGCTGCTGCCGGTGCGCAACCTGATCGACGAGTACACCACCGCGACGCTGGCACAGCTGGGGATTACCGACGCGGATCAGGCGCTGCGCTTCTTTACCCGGCATGCGGCCGCCGACTTTCAGTGGCTCAAGGTCGCGGTCAAGCTGCCACCGCTGCCGGAGTACTACGCCGAGCGCATGAGCCTGTCGGTGGTCGTCGACCGCGGCGACGTCTGGTACGAGCTGCCGTATGATGAAAAGGGCAAGTCGGTGTCGCAGCCGCGGCAGGCCTACCCCAGCTTTACGCTGAACCTGGACTATAACGGGCAGAAGATTCCGCTCGTGCGCTGGCGAACCACGATCGGCGGCTGGCGCTCGGAGCAAGCGAGCGATGGCTACGAGTACTATCGCTACAAGGGCTCGGACATTGGCCCCCGCGTGATTCGCACGATCACCGCTGGGCCGGTGTGGGTGGCGCCCGAGACCACGCCGCTGCGCACCCTGGTCAAGCAGAAGCGCGTCAACGGCGTGACGCAGAGCGTGGTCAACTACGACGAGATCGGTCCCGGCTTTCGCTCTGCCTACGGGTTGGTGGTGGGCTACTTCGTGACGCCGGGCGAGCACGGCCGGCCCGATGTCGACAACGGCATTCGCGCCCACGGCTCGGCCGACTACCTGTCGATTGGCAGCAGCGAGGGCTTTTCGCACGGCTGTCACCGGCTGCTCAATCACAACGCGGTGCGCCTGTACTCGTTCATCCTCAACCATCGGCCGCACAAGGTGCTGGGCGACCAGCCGCTTGCGGTCGAGCGGCGCTTTCTGTATCGCGACACCGTCTTTGATCTGCGCATTCCCTCGCGCGGCTTCAGCTTTCATCTCGATCCCCCGCTGCACGTCAACGTGCTGCAGGGCCGGATCCGCGGCGAGCGCAAGGTTCCCTTTGTCGAGTACGTACCCAAGCCAGGCGTGGTCTACCCCGGGCCTCCGCCCGACGCGAAGAAGGCTCCCGACGATCGCGCCGGCGGCGGCAGCGAAGGAGAGCTGCCGTGATGCGCAGGTCCGCCCCCACACGCAGGCCACCGCCCGCGCTAGCGCACGAAAAGACGGCTGGCCCAAGCTGGCCCCGGCTGCTCTGGCAGCGTCTGCGCCCGCTGCTCTTATTTGCTGCGCTGGTCGGTTTGAGCAAAGCCGCGCAGGCCAAGGGCCAGCCCAAGACCTGGGCACCGCCGATTCCGCCCGGACGCGCGGCGATCACGCTGTCGGTCCGCACCGTCAACGCCGAAAACACCAAGGTCCCGGCCAAGGTGATGTGGGGACGGCGGCTGCTCGGTGAGACGCCGCTACGCCTACAGTGGCCGGCTGACAGCGGCCCCGTGGACATCGTCGTGCTCGCGCCGGGACACGTCCCCGTGCACACCCGCCTGTACACCTTTGCCGACGACAAAGTCGTGGTCAAGCTGGTGGACGACGAGGGCAAAAAGACGCTGTTCGGCTACAAGCGCGAGGTGCCCGCCGCCACACCCGCCACCGCTGCGCCCACGGCCGCTGCGCCTGCGGCCCCTGCCGCCACCGCCGCCGCGCCAGCCTCCCCGGCCCCCGGTGGCCCCAGTCCAGCGCTCGCCACACCACCGGCCGCCCCCGCCTCCATCAGCCCGCCCGCCGGCACACAGTAGCCAAGCGGTCGCCACGACCACTCACCCGCTGTCAGCCCCAATACCTCAGCGCATCGCCGGCCTAGACCGGAATGCCGTCGCGGTCCGCGCTGCTAGCTGCTCAGAAGCGCTCTGTCCCGGCCGGTGTCGGCTGGGCGTTCGCGGGGAGCAGGGTCAGGATCTCGACGCCGTCGTGGGTGACCAGCACGCTGTGTTCGAACTGAGCCGACAGCTGGCCATCCCGCGTCCGCACCGTCCAGCCATCGTCGTCAAAGACGATGTCGGCGGAGCCGAAGTTCACCATCGGCTCGATGGTAAACACCATGCCCGGCTTCAGGCGCAGGCCGGTGCCAGCGCGACCGTAGTGTGGCACGTGCGGCTCGCCGTGCATCTTGCGGCCGATGCCGTGCCCGCCGAACTCGCGCACGATGCTGCAGCCGCTTCGCTTGGCGACCTCTTCGACCGCCGCCCCGATGTCGCCGAGCCGCGCGCCGGGCCGCACGACCTGGATGCCCGCAGCCAGGCAGCGCCGCGCCACCTCGACGACATGCTGAGCCGCGGCCGAGGCCTCGCCGATGATGAAGGTCTGCGAGGTATCGCCGTGAAAGCCGGCGACTTCGGTCGTCACATCGACATTGACGATCGACCCCGGCAACAGCCGCGTGTGCCGCGATGGAATGCCATGACAGACCACGTCATCGACGCTGACGCAGACCGCAGCGGGAAAGGGTGGCGCTCCCGGCGACGTGCGATAGCCCAGCTGGCTGGGCCGACCGCCGCGCCGCTGCGTGTCCTTGCGCACCCAGTCGTCGATGTCGGCGCTGGTGATGCCGGCGCACAGCCGCCCAGCGACATGCTGCAGCGTCTCGGCAGCCATGCGCCCAGCCCGCCGCAGCGCCGGGTACTCCGCTGGGCCAAACAGCTCGATGCTCATGTCTCGACCTTGCCGCAGGGCGCGCGCCGGGCGCCAATACCGTTTGGGTATGACGCCTGCCGCTCTCGCCGCACCGGCTCGGTCGCGTGATAGGCTCAACGCGTGAGCCTGGATCAGCTGAGCTATTTCGTCGCCGTCGCCGAAGAGCAGAACATCGGTCGCGCCGCGCGCCGCCTGCACATCTGCCAGCCGCCGCTGAGCCGTCAGATCCGCAGCTTGGAGCAGGAGCTAGGTACGCCGCTGTTTCGCCGCACCCCACGTGGCGTCGAGCTACTGCCGGCGGCGCAGCGCTTGCTTCCCCGCGCGCGACAGATCCTAGAGGCCGTCGCCAGCGTGCGGCACCTGGCCCACGAGGACTCGCCCGCGGCCCAGGACCTGGCTGCCGCCGACGTGCCCATCACCACTGCGGCCTCGGCCCCAGGCACTGCTGCTGCACCGCCGGATCACCGCCGACGCAGCCCACGCTGATCCGCCCCCGCGCCTGCCGCCGGCCCGGCCCAGCTGCAGTCGTGCGCCCCGGCTGGCGCTCACTGCGCCGAGCCACTGCGGGCGCGGCGAAAGCGCAGCGAAGGTAGCGTCCGCCCAGCCTCTTGTGCGACGATGGCGCCGAGGATTTCTCGACATGCCAGCGCCTTCCGCCCCCAGCCCCGAGCCAAAGCGTGCGGTGCGGATCCCGCTTGCCACCGGCGCAACCGCCAAGACCCTGCTCTTGTTTGGGCTGCTTTCACTGGTCGGCTCGCTGTTTTCTCTGGCGCTGCTGATTCCGTTGTCGCGCGTCGAGCGCAGCGCCGATCCCGGTCAGAAGCTCATCTGGCTGGTGCCGATCATGTTCTTTTTGGCGTCGCTCTACTTTCACTTCCAGGCGCTGCGCTCGCGGGCGAGTGACGCCATCCTCGGGCCGGCCGGGCTGCGCATCGAAGGCGGGCCGCACGACGGGCTGCAGCTGGCCTGGCCAGACCTGCGCAGCGACGGCTGTCGCCTGGAAACCAACCACAATGCCTACGTGCAGAGCGGCAATCAGCGCACGTATCAGCAGCAGCTGATCCTGCGCTTGAGCAGCGGCCAGGATGTCGCGGTGGCGAGCTCCTTTGACGCGACCGAGCAGGACTCGTTTTCGGCCTTCTTGACCACGCTGCAAGCCCTGGCCCCGGCCGAGGCTCCGCCGCCGCCCCACCCACCAACGCCAGCGAGTGCCCAGTCCCTGGTCTGCCAGGGCTGCGGCGCGGCGGCTGTGCCGGTCGAGGCGCCGACCAGCCTGTGTAGCTTCTGCGGCCACAGCACGCCGATGCCCGACGACGTACGCGAGCGAGTCCAGCGCGCCCGGCAAGCCAGCCGAGCCCGCCTCCGCGGCACGGCCCGCCTCAAGTGGCTGCTGTCGCGACCGCAGGCCCAGAGCACCAACCGCTGGCTGCTCGCGGTCCTTCTGGCCAAGTACCTGATGCCCGTCGTGCTGCTCTTGCAGGCTCGGCTGTGGCTGACCGCCATTGCTCTGGTCTGGGTACTGGGTCGCGTGCTGCAGCTCAAGCTGGCGGCGCGACAGGTGTTGCAGGCCCTGATCCTCGACTACGCCGCGGTCCCCGCCACCGCCGGCCAGCCACTGCGCTGTCGTCGCTGTGATGGCGCGCTGCCGGCTGCCGAGGCCACTCATCTGGTGCAGAGCTGCGCCTTTTGCCAAGCCGAAAACCTCACCGGCATCGACGTGCATCAGCAGGCCCGCGCCGCCGAGCGGCGGGCTGCCGAGCTAGCCGCAGCCCTGCAGCAGGAGCGCCTAGAACACCTGCGCGGCCTCGCCCTCATCTGTGCCGGCCTGCTGCTAGCCATCTACGGCCTGTACTACGGCTACGCTGCGCACTAGTCAGAACGGACCTCTGGGCGAGCGGTCGCCGCAAAGGAGGTTGCGCTGCGCGCCGTCGAACGAACCCCACGCCGAGCCATAAGCGACAGGCGCCCATCGGTCCCTACTGACTAGCGGTGGGGAGAAACCGGCAGAGCGACGGCCGAGTACACAGACAAACACCTTCACCGCCTCCGCCTTTTGCCGTGATACCATCCAACTGGGTTTTTCGGCGCTGGGCCGATCGACGGCGGGGACCCCGCCCCAGCCTACGCTGCCGAGGATGCCGAAGCTGAGGACGTCTCAACTTAGGTAGGTATGCAGGAATGAGCACGGAGCCCAGGGACAACACCCCGAAAAGCCCCGGCGCGCGGCCGCCGGACGAGCACCAAGCGGCTCGCCAGTGGCTGCAAGCCGAGACCAACCGCGTCTGGCTGATGGCCGAGATCTGCCTGCGTCACTTCCAGCGGGGTCAGCTGCGACCGCAGCCCGACCATCCGTCGGTGGCCGAGATCGAGAACATCCTGTCGGTGCGACGCCAGGCACGCAACGGCGGCAGCACCGGCCCCTTGGATATTGCTGAGCTGCAGCGCGCCTTGGATGTGATCGAGCTCAAGCTGCCCGAGCTGCGCAAGCAAGCGCCGATCGGGCGGCTGGTCGAGACCCTGGGCCTGCGGCCAATGGAGCTCGAGACGCTGATCATCGCCATGGCGCCGCATGTCGACGCCCCGCTGGCCGAGGTCTTCAACCTCTTGCGCGGCTCGCCCAGCCGACGCGGCGTCGATCTGGCGCTGATCGCGCTTTTGCACCGCCTCAAGCGTGACGATCGCATCTTCCTGCTGGATGCCATCGATCCCGATCGGCCGCTCTTGCACTGGCGACTGATGCAGATCATGCCGCCGGAGTCGCCGGAAGCCTTCGGCTCGGTTCACTACCGCGCGATGCTGCCGAACTTTGATGTGCTGTCGGTGCTGTTCGGCCGCACCGAGCTGTCGCCCTCGCTGGCCACCTATGTCGAGCTGCGCACCGCCGAGGCCCGCCTGGACGATCTGAGCCTGGACGCCGGCCTGCGCGAGCGCGTCGAGGCGCTATGCTCGACCGTCGCTGCTGCCGGGGCGCAGGGCCAGGCGGTAAAGAGCGGTCGCGTGCCCTGGGTGGTGCTGTGGGGCGCACGCGGCGTCGGCAAGCGCGAGATCGCAGCGCGAGCTGCCGCCTATGCTGGCCGCCCGGTCCTGCTCTTTAACCCCGGCGCCGGCGACCCCGCCGCGCTGGAAGAAGTCCTGCGTCGCGTGCAGCGGGAAGCCCTGCTGCGCGGGGCCGTGCTGTACGTCGGTCCGCTGCCCGATCCGATCCTGGCCGATCAGGGGCGGGCCTTTGTCCGCCGCTTCGAGAGCTATCCCTCGATCGTCTTTTTTGGTCTGGAGACGATGCAGCCGCCGCGGCTGAAGATCCATCGCTCGCTGCAGGAGATCGAGATCAGCCTGCCGTCGGAGCCGACCCGCCTGGAGCTGTGGGAGCGCCTGGTTCCCAAGGCCAATCGCGCACCGGATGTGCAGCTGGCGTCGCTGGCTCGTTCGTTCAAGCTAAGCCCGGGTGAGATCTCGGAGACCGCGGCGGAGGGCGTCGGCCTGGCCCGCCTGCGCCCCAAGCAGCAGGTCACTCACGCCGAGCTCCGCGGCGGCATCACCCGTCGCCTGCGCAACGAGCTGGGCGACTCGGCCCGCCGCATCACGGTCACCGGCAAGTGGAAAGATCTGGTGCTGCCACCGTCGGACATGTTCCGCGTGCGCGAGTTCATCAACCGCAGCCTCTACGCCGCCCAGGTCTTTACTGAGTGGGGCTTCGACGAGCGCATCGGCTACGGCAAGGGAATGATCGCGCTGTTCTCGGGCCCGCCCGGCACCGGCAAGACCATGCTGGCGGGCATGATCGCCGATGCTCTTGACCTCGACGTCTATCAGGTCGATCTGGCGCAGGTGGTGTCGAAGTGGGTCGGCGAGACCGAGAAGCAGCTGGCCAAGGTCTTCGATCAGGCCGAGCGCGCCCACGCCGTGCTGCTGTTCGACGAAGCCGACTCGCTGTTCGCCAAGCGCACCGAGGTCAAGACCAGCAACGATCGCTACGGCAACCTCGCCGTCAACTACCTGCTGCAGCGGCTCGAACAGTACAGCGGCGTCGCCGTGCTCACGACCAACAAAGAGGCAGCGCTCGACGAGGCGCTACAGCGTCGCTTGACCCTGCACCTGCACCTGGAGATTCCCGAGCCGCCCGAGCGCGAGAAGCTGTGGCGATCGTTTATGCCCAGCAAGCTGCGCCGCTCGAAGAACATCGACTTCCGCGCCCTCGCTGAAGAGTACGAGATGTCCGGCGGCTACATTAAGAACGTCGCTCTGCGCGCCGCCTTCCTGGCCGCTGCCGAGAACGCCCCCGTCGACCTGACCATCATTCGCCGCGCCGCCGCACTGGAGCTGGAAGATCAGGGCAAGCTGGTCACCAACACCATGTGGCGCGACGGCACCACCGAAGAGTAGCCGCCCGCTAGCGGCTGCGGCTCTCGCCTCCCTGCCCTTCTCCCGCCGGATCGGGCGGCGCCGACTGCGCCGACTCCGCGCGCAGCTCCTGCCACTTGGCCTGCGACAGCGCGAGCTGATGCGGCGGCATCTTTTCGCAGGCCGCGATAAGCGCCGCTCGATGTCGTCCTACCTGCGGATACAGCCCGACAAACAGGGTCACCGCCTCCACCGGAGCCACCTGCAGAGCGCGGTGCGGTGCCGGGTCCTGGCCACGGGCCCGCGCCGTCAGCTCGGCGATCTCGGCGTTGAGCGGCAACAGCCAGTTGCGCATGAAGTGCAGGACATCGTCGAGCCGGTCGGCAGAGTCGAGGGCCATCACTCCATCTTCCTGCAATTTCCACGAGCTTGGTGAACCGACATGCGCAGGCCGCAGGCCCAGGCCCCCGCGACCGGCGGGGCAACCGCCGCGAGGCGGCAGGAGTCAGCCATCCATCATTTATCGATAAATATGCCGATAATCATACTATCAATCGTACTCTCAACCGAATTATATCCAGATAAAAGAACATTATCTTTCAATATAAATTACCTATTATCCCTGCCATGCGCCTAAGGCTGACGTTGGACGATCAGGGGCAGTGACAGGGCGGCCCAGTCCTCGGCGGCCTGCTCGGCGGCGGCCGACTCGCCGGTTAGCGAGGGCAGCGATAGGGCCGAGGAAGAGCGGCGGAGCTTGCGCCCGCGCAGCGCTGTCAACAGCACGCGGGCCGGCCGGGCGCTCGGACGCAGGCGGGCCAGCTCGGCCTCGCTCTTGGCTCGCAAGATCAGCTCGAAGCTGGCCTGCAGCGGCTGCGGACTGACGAAGATCTTCACCAGATCCTGCACCCGCGGTCGGGCTGCCGCTGGGCTGGTCGGCGGGCCGGCCGACGACGAGCTTTCCCCCCCCAGCGTCGGATCGGTCGCGGCCACCACGACCGGCGCGGCCGCCAAGTCGCGCCTCGTCGGCTCTGACTCCCAGCCCGGTGGCGGGAAGCCCGGGGCAATGCCGAGTCGACGCTGCTCAGAGGGCCGGCGGCCCAGGACAAACTCGCGGCCAGCTGAGAGCTGCGGCGGATTCTCAGGATCGCTGCTCCACACCTGCACCTCGCCGCTCGCCGACAGGTAAAGGACAGCAACATGCAGGCTCGCGATCGGCACGGAAAGGGCGCTCATGGCTCCCGACGACTCGGCGGGCGAGAGCACAAGGGTCAGCGAGAGCTCGTCCCCAACCTCAGCCAGAGCCAGGCCGCCCGACGCTAGCTCGCCGGCCATCACGGGCAGCCAGTCAGCCGCGCCGGCTGGACGGCGGTGCAGCACGGCTCGCACGGCAGCGCGCAGCGGACTCGCTCGCTGCTCTAGCCCAAGCACCATCTGGTAGGTCGAAAGCGACGACAAGAGCGCAGCGATGGCCACCACATCGCCTGGCCCGCGCAGCGGCAGCGGTGGGGCACGTAAGCGGCCGTCGCGCCCGACCAAGGCCCAGACCGGCTCGGACAACGCCCCCAGCTGCGGCACCGCTCCCGTCGGCACGGCCACCGCCGCACTCTCACCGCCGCTCGGCTCGGAGCGCGGCGCCAGCGCGTACACACGCAGCTGGGCACTGCTGCCCTGCACCAGCTGGATGGCGGGCTGGCTGGCCAGGCGCTGGCTCAAGTCGGCTAGCTCCGCCGTGTACTCCGGCGTCGGAGCCAGCTCCAAGCGCAGCGGCGGCAGCACCGTGCTGTGCGACACCTCGACGGCCAAGCAGCCGACGACGATCGCCCCCGGCGAGGACTCGCCCAGGATGCGGGCGCTCAGTGTGGTCGCGTTGACCGCCGTCACCTCGACGAGCCCCAGGCTGACTTCGCCATGGCCGCTGCGCTGCAGCAGCGCCGGCGGATAGATGGTGTAGCGCGACCCGCAGGTCTCGCCGTGCAGGCGGCCGGCACTCAGCACCACGCTCTTCTCGCTGCGCCGCATCACCAGCACCCGCCCTCGCCCCAGCTCGTCTCCGGCGGCCGCCGGGTGGCGATCGGCGATGAACAGCGGCGCCTCGGCGAGCGCCCCCTCGGCGCGCGGGTGCTGGGCTGGGCACTCGGCGCTCAGCGCGGCAAAGGCCCGCTCAATCACCTGCTGCATCGACTCGCCGGGCCGGGCAGCGAACAGCTCGCGCTGCAGATAGAAGCTCAGCGCGCCGTGTACCTGCGGCCCGCTCTCACTCTGCTCGATGTGCTCGGTGGCCTGCTCACTGTCGCGACAGGCGGCGACGTAGACATAGCGCTCACGGCGCAGCACCGTCGCCGGACGAGGTCGCGGTGCAGCCGCTGCAGCCGGCGCAGCACCCAGCTCAGAGAGGCGCAGTGGCGCGGCAAGCTGCTGCTGCTGGGCCCCGCGGCGCCGATCGGCGGCAATGCCGCGGGTCGAGGTGCTGAACTCATCGCGCAGCGATGCCGAGCTGTGGCAGCAGTCGCAGATGAACGTGACGTAGGCGCCGCGCTCGGTCAGGGCCAGCACCCGGGCCAGGAAGTCATCATCGCGGATATCGCGATTGGGAAAAAAGCCGCTGCCGCTGTCGGCTGGCACGAAGGTCTCATCCATGCGATCCGCTTCGCGGCTGTCCGGATTTTCGATGCGCCGGCCATGACCGGAATAGGTCAGCACCACCTGATCGCCATCCCGCACCGCCGCGACCAGGCGATCCAGCGCCGACAAGATGGCGTCCTGCGTCGCCGCTTCGTCGAGGAGCAGCGTGATCTGCTCGTCCTCGAACTCAAAGCGCTCCTGCAGCACCGCCTTGTAGCCCTGCGCGTCGTTGACGCTGCCGTCGAGGTCGGCGTCGCCCAGAAACGGATACTTGTTGATGCCGATGATCACCGCCCAGCGGCTTGGCGCTTCGGGCCGGCCAAAGGCGATCCCATCCTGCGAGAAGGTCGTCATGAGCAGAGCGCGCCCCAGGGCAAGGCCTCTTCGCCTGGGCGCAGCACTCTGAAAATATCACGCTTTTCGACGCCGCGGCGCCTACTTAGCTCCACCCCGCTTGCCCGCCGCCGGCTTCTTCGCGACCGCGGGCTTCTTCGCAGCAGCAGGCTTCTTCGCCGGGGCAGGCGTGGTCGCTGTCGCCGCGGGCTTACTCGCTGCCTTCGCTGGCTTGCGGCCGCCGCCCTTGCTGTCGAAGTGCGCGCCGGCCTTGCGGATGTAGTCGGCGGCATCGGGCGTCTTGCAGTCGGTATCGCCGTGATCGACCTCGACCTTGCCGATGCGCCCGGCGGCGGCGATGGCTTGCTCGCGCAGCGTCGGCTTGTAGGTGCCGATGGCGATAAGCGCGGTGTTCATCGAATAGCGAGCCCGGTTCTTCGCGCGCTGAATGCCTTTTTCGATCGCTGCCAGCGCCGCGCGGGCCTCGGCCTCCAAGATGCTGTCGGGCGCTTCTTTCAGTCGCTGGCTCAGCAGGCTGTAGCCACAGCTCTGCACCCACTCCTCGCTGCGACCCATCCAGCGCGTCATGCAGCTACGCCAGATCGGGCTGCGCTCGATCAGCGCCCCCAGGTAATAGGTGTCCATCGGCCAGCAGGCTACCGACAGCCAGGCATCCGCTGTCTTGTCGTCGAGCTGGGCCGGATCGGCGATCTGCATCGCCAGCAGCCGAGCATCGGCGTTGCCGGTCGCAAACAGCTTCAAGGCCAGCGCATGATCGATCTTGATGCGCGCCTTGATCTTGGCCAGATCCCCGGTGCGGACTCCGAACAGCGGCTCTTTCGCGCCGTGCCGCAGGTAGGTCTTTTTCGTCGGTGGGTTCTGCGCCTGCTCCAGCGCCGACATCGCTTCTTGAAGGTTCATCCTGGTCCCTCCGCTCTGGTCGTGGGTGCAGTGTGCTGCGCTCGGGGTCGCCCCGCGCGACGGGGCTAAAAGCCGGGTGTCTCCATCGGTCCGTCGGCCAGTCCGCGCACGAACTGCTGCACCACGGCGTCGCTGCTGCGCGAGAGCTCGTCCGGCGTACCGAGCGCATGCACCCGGCCCTGATACAAAAAGGCGATGCGATCGGCGGTGCTGAAGATCGAGGTCAGATCGTGCGACACGACGATGCAGGTGACGTGCAGCGACTCTTTCAGCTCGCGAATCAGGGCATCGACGCGCCGCGCCGAGACCGGATCGAGGCCGGTGGTGGGCTCGTCGAACAGCAGGCACTCCGGCTCTAGCGTCAGCGCCCGGGCGATGGCCACGCGCTTGCGCATACCATCGGACAGCGCAGCGGGAAAGGCGGCTGCGAACTCGCGCATGTGGACGCGATCGAGGAAGGTCAGCGCCTGCTCGCGCGCTTCTGCCTGGCGCAGCTTGCGATGCTTCTCTAGCGGCAGCGCGACGTTGTCCTGCACCGATAGCGAGTCGAACAGCGTCGAGTGCTGAAAGACCATAGCGCAGCGCCGGCGCACGCCATAAAACTCGGCCTCTGAGAGCTGATCGACGCGCTGCCCGTCGAACCACACCTCGCCGCGATCGAGCCGCAGCAGGCCGACGACGTGCTTGATGGTCACCGACTTGCCGACCCCCGAGGCGCCGATCACAAACAGGATCTCGCCCCGCCGCACCGACAGAGTCAGCCCGCGCAGTACCGACTGGCCCCCGAAAGACTTCCAGACGTTGAGAAAGTCGATCATGCCTGGCCCCACCCGCTGACCCTAAGCGCCCCGGGCCGGCGCGGCGGCTTGGGCTTGCGACGGCTCCCCAACCTCGCGCGGCTGCGTCAGGCGAGGCACTTGCGCAGCCGCCGGCGACATCAGCGGCAGCCCGGCGGCGCTCAGGCGGCGCAGAAGCGGCGCCGTCAGCAGGTTTTTGATCATCGCAGCGCCGACGAGCAGCGAGAACAGCGAGCTGGGAATCACGCCCAGATCGAGCCCAATGTTAAGCAGGATCAGCACCATCAGGCCGGGGGTGTTAAGCAGGAGCGCCACGCCACCGCTCTCGCGCCGCGTCATGCCAAAGCCGCGCGAGACCAGATACGCCGGACCGGCGATCGCCAGGCTGCCAGCGACCGTCGCGACGACACAGGCCAAAAGGAGTTCGCGGCCAAGCTGCGACAGATCGGCGCGCAGGCCGGTGTAGGTGAAAAACAGCGGCAGAAAGTAAAGGATGGTCAGGTCGTGGATGCGGTCAGAGACTGCCTCGGCCAGCCGTCGCTGCGACGACACCGCCACGCCGGCCAGGAAGGCGCCAAAGATCGCGAAGATGCCGATGTAGCTAGTCGCCGCGGCGCACAGCGACAGCGCGATCAGCAGGCCCGACAGCAGCGTTGGATGCGGCTTGCCATCGACCAGGCCATAGCGGCGCTCGGCCCAGCGCAACAGGCGCCGCCCCAGCGTCAGCACGACGACGCCGAGCAGCAGCGTGAGACCGATCATGCGACCGAACTGCCAGAAATCGACCGGCGGCCGGGCGATGCCGATGATCAGCGTCAGCAGGAACCAGGTAAACAGATCCTTGGTCGCACCGGTGGTGATCGCGATCACGCCCATCCGCGTCGGAGTCAGCGACAGCTCCATCAGGATGCGGCCCATGATCGGGATGGCAGTGATGGCCAGCGAGATGCCAACAAACAGCGCGTAGGCCAAAAAACCCTTCTGTCCCGGGGCCAGCTGCCACAGCCAAGCAGCGATGCCGACACCGGCCAGAAGCGGCGCCACCAGCGTCGACAGAGCAAGCGCGGCGACCTGGCGCCCATGCTTGGGGATCTCGCTGTAGTCAAACTCCATGCCGATTAGAAACAGGGTCAGGATCAGCGCGATGTGACTAAGAAACGGCAGGATGGGCGGGCCGTGCGGCACGAACAGCGCGCCAAACAGCCCCGGTGCAATCCAGCCCAGCAAGGACGGGCCCATCAGCACGCCGGCCGCGATCTCGCCAATCGACTGCGACTGCCCCAGCCGCATAAACAGCATGCCGACCCCACGAGCGACGATCAGGATGACGGCGATCTGCAGGAGCAGCTGCACCAGTACGTGCTCGGTCGAGGCGTGGAAGGCGGTCTGCATGGGTGCTTACCTCGCCGCCAGCGGCTCGCGGTCTGGGCCGGCGACCGGCAGAAGCCACTGCGGTGCCGACAGCGCATCGACAAAGCGGGCCCACTGCCGTCGCTGCGTCGGCTGCAGGCTGGCCAGCGCCGAGCGGGCCACGATCCACGGTCCAGCGAGCGAGCAGGTCATGGCCAGCACCGCGGCATTGAGCGCATCGAGCAGCAGGATGCACTGCCGCCACAAGGCCAGCGTCACCGGCGGCGCGCTGTGGGCAAAGTAGTTGCAGGCCAGCTCAGCCTCGCGCTCGCTCTGCTGCCGCAGCTCGGGCAGGGCACAGCGACGCGCCATGTCGGCGGAATAGTGGCTCTGCTGCACCTCGTTGAGCGCCGCGCACAGCTGCCAGCGCACCCGCGCATCCTCCAGGCTGCCGCTCCCAAGAAACTGCGCAAAGGCGGCCGGAAAGGCGAAGCGCGGCGCATAGCCCGCGGGGATGTGCTGGTGACGATGCTCCAGCCAAGGAAAGTCGCGCTGCAGCAGCGCGCGCAGCTCCGCCGGGAGCTCGGCGCGAAAGCGAACCCCAGCCTGCAAGACAGCGCGCAGCGTCGACAGCACGGCCAAGCGACGCAGCGGCCGTGGCAGCATGGCCACCGAGTCGTAGATCTGGGCGGCAAAGCCGGTGATCTCGGCTCGGGTCGGCGTCGCTACCTGCCGCCAGGCTGCCAGCAGGGGCCGCGCATCGCCGCTGGTCACGCAGCGCCCATAGGCCGCGTACGAGGCCTGCACTTCCTCGGGCGTCGCCAGGCGGAAAAAGCGCAGCTTCGTCAGCTGCGGCAGGATCTCGACGTCAAACTGCGGCATGCCGTCATAGATCGGCACGGGCACGGAGCGCGGCTGCGACATCAAGGCCAGAGACTCCGACATGACTAGGGCGCCATCCCTGACTGCTCGACTGCGCTCTGGCTGCTGCGTCCCAGACGCGCGGCGCGACCGCCGTCCCCCGGCGGGCCAAAGGCGGGTACAGCGTGCGGTGAGGTCGCCATCCAGCCCAGCACGTCGGGCCACAGCCGGCGGCTCTGCGCCAGGCGCTCGGAATAGGCCCAGCTGCGCACCAGCTGAAAGAAGTGCGGCAGACCACGTCGCGTCTGCCACAGCGGCCAGGTCGCGGTATAGGCGGCCCGCGAAGGCAACAGCGCCTTCTTGAGCAGCCCCGCCCCCGGCTCCAGATCCAGATCGACCGCCGCCTCAGAAGCGGCCAAAAAGTCGAGCAGCTTCTGCCGGCGGCGCGGGCAGTGCCACTGCAGGCGGTAGTGCTTCTTGAGCTCTTCCGGTCGCCAGTCCGCTTTGTTGCGCAGGTAGTAAAGCTCGGCGATCTCGCCTAGCTCATAGACCGCGGTCTGGATCAGGGTCGGCGCACTGCCCCACGCCCGCTTGTACTTGAAGCGATTTAGCTCCAGCACGCTGCGCTGGCAGATCTGAAACTCTTGGTTTAGCTCGGCGATCTCGTCGGGACAGGGGGTTCCGCCCTGCGCCGCAGCGAGGATCATCGGCAGGCCCATGACCAGCTGACGGCAGCCGGTCTCGATGCCGATCGAGTACAGCGCATCAGTGAACCACGCCGCATCGCCGACGATGGTGTAGCCCTCGCCGCCAATCCAGCGCTCGCACTGATAGGGCAGATGAGCGTAGTACTGGTAGGGCTCGCGGGCCGTGGCGCCGCGCAGCATGTCGAGCACCGGCGGGAACTTGCTCATCATCTCCCAGAAGCCGCGGTCCTCGGTCTTGACGTCGGGCTGATAGCGCTCGTTGTCCCAGCTGATGCCGACCGAGGTCAGGTCGTCGCGCTGGTGGATCCACCAGATCCAGAAGCCCGGCCCGGTCATGTGGATGGTGTGCTTGCGGCGATCGATGCCGTGAAAGCCGCGCCAGGCCGCCGGGTCGCTCTCGACGCCGGAGAAGCGGTTCCACACCGACGCCGTATCGAGGTCGGCGGTGACCTGTCGGTATAGCCCCAGCTGGCGCGACAGCACGGTGCGCCGACCGCTGCAGTCGACCACCCAGCGACAGCGGATGCGCCGCTCCTGCCCGTCGCGCTGATAGCGCAGCTCATGCGGTCGCTGGCTGCTCGTCGCGTGCTGGTTCAGCCCGACATGCTCGACGTGCGCACCGTAGCGATAGTCGGCTCCCGCCTGGCGCGACAGGTCGACCAGGTAGCGGTTCATGCTGGTGCGCTCGACGTGAAAGGTCGGAATCAGGCAGCGGAAGGCGCTGGGGATGCGCTCCAGCGGCAGGGTCGACAGCATCAGCTCGTGGCAGTCCTCAAAGGTCTGGGCCGGCTGGCCCTGCCGCGGCAGCGTCAGAAAGTCGAAGCCGAACTTGCGGAAAGCGTTCTTCATCAGCCAGTCGGTAATGCCGATCTCGTGGCGTAAAAAGACGCTCGATCCCTCGGTGATCGCCTCCCCCACCACCACCTTCTGCTCGCGCCCCTCGGGCCGGCCCTCCAGCACCACCGTCTTGACCCCGCGGCGCGCCAGCATGATCGCCGCCATCGCGCCCAGCAGGTTGCCGCCAATCACCACGACGTCCGTGCTCTCCACCGCAGCGACGCTATCCGCAGCCGACTCTGTGCTCATAGGGGCGCAACTTATCCCACCCCGATCACGCAACCAAGGGGGGAATATGCCCCGGCCCCTGGCCCCCACCGTACGGCTCGCCCCGCGTCCCGGCCGCTGCCAGCGCCGGCCTGCCGCGCCACCGTCTGTGGTCCCCGACTGAGAGCAAAGCTGCAAAAACTGCTTCGGCGCACTGGGGGGCTGGAATATTCTCTAAGGGGGGCGAGGGGTTTGTGCCTCGTGCCCCTGCCCGGGGGAACAGTGAGATAGGCCATGGCCGAAGAGCGCGACGAGAGCGAAAAGCTTGTCGGGGCGGTGTTGGCGAACACCTACCGCATCGAGAAGATGATTAACGAAGGCGGCATGGGGGCCATCTATCGCGCCCGCCATGTCCGCACCGGCGGCACCTGCGCCGTGAAGATCCTGCACTCGCGCTCGGCCCAGAACAGCGAGCTGTACGAGCGCTTCCAGGACGAGGCGCGGATTATCTCGTCGCTGCATCACCCGAACATCGTGACGGTGATGGACCTCGACAAGGACCAGACCGGCTGCGCCTTCATCGTCATGGAGCTGCTGGAGGGCGAAGATCTGCAGGACCGGCTGGAGCGCCTGGGCAAGCTGCCGCTCGAAGACGCGCTAGAGATCGCCAAGCAGGTCGGCAGCGCCTTGCAGGCAGCGCACCAGCGCGGCGTCATCCACCGCGACCTCAAGCCGCGCAACATCTTCCTGTCGCAGCAGGAGGTCGGCGGCAAGATCGTCGAGATCGCCAAGGTGATCGACTTTGGCGTGTCGAAGATCCCGCGGCCCGCCGATCGGGCGACGCGCGATCTGTTGGTGCTGGGCACGCCGCGCTACATGGCTCCCGAGGGGGCCATGGGTCAGAACTCGCAGATCGATGGGCGCTCGGATCAGTGGTCGGTGGCGGTCATCCTGTACCGCATGCTGTCGGGCAAGCTGCCCTTCGATCAGGAGAGCGTCATCGACCTGTTCAAGCAGGTCATCAACGACGATCCAGTGGCATTAGAGACGCTGGTACCCGACCTGCCGCCGAACATCGGCCTGGCCATCAAGCGCGCGCTGTCGAAGAAAAAAGAAGCGCGCTTCCCGACGATGGTCGAGTTCCTGGCCGCCATCGAGCTGCCCGAGGCTGAAAAAGCCAAGCTGCGCCGCAAGCGCGCCGCCGCCGCCAAAGCCGCGGCTCAGGCCAGCCTGTCGGCCAGCCAGTCGGGCAACGCCTCGCCGGTGGCGCAGCGGATTGCGCTCTCGCGCATGCTGACCTTCGCCGGCATCGGCGCGCTGGTCATGGCGCTGGTCATGATTCCCGTCGTGCGCAAGCTCAGCCGCCGCCCCAGCCAGGCCAGCGATCTGCTCCTGGCCGCCGATCAGGCGCTGATGGATGAGCAGTGGAGCGATGCCGAGAAGCTGTCCGAGCGCGTGCTGGCGATGAAGGGTCTGCCCGAGAACGTGCGCTCCACCGCCGAGATCACCAGCAAGCGGGCCAAAAACGGCATGCAGTCGCAGGCCGCCTACAAGCAGCTGGAAGCGGCCACCGCCAGCCGGGACTACGACACCGCGCTGGCCATCACGCGCGAGCTGCCACCGACGCTGCGCCTGCACATGACGGCGCAGCAGCAGTACGACATGCTGATGACCCTGGTGGTCGGCAGCCACATCCAAAAAGCCGAGGCCGCGCGCACCGCGGGCAACTGCCCCGAGGTCCAGACCCACGTCGATCAGGTCCTCAAGGTGGCGCCGGACAACGAAGGCGCCCTGCAGGCGCGCTGGCGTCCCTGTGCCTCGTTCGCCGGGGCGACGCCGCCCGGGCCCAAGAAGCTGGCGGGCTATCCGCCAGTCCGCGATCAGCTGGGTGGCGGTCCCGAGCTGCCCGGCGACTTCCCCGGCGGACAGACCAGCCTGGCCGACCTCGATCGCTTCCTGCGCGAAGCGCAGCTGGCGCATCAGCAGGGTCAGCTCAAGCGGGCGGTGGCGCTGGCCCATACCGCGGTGGGGGCCGGCCTGCGAGCCCCGACGGCCTGGCGCATCGTCGGCGCCTCGGCCTGTGGCCTGAAGAACGCGACGCTGGTCGGCCTCTCCCTCGAACACCTCGACCCCGGCTCACGCGAGTTCGTCCGCGCCGCCTGCGAAAAAGTCGGCTTCCTGATCCGCTAGTCAGCGTCCCCCAACCCGCTGAAGGGGCCGCTGGCCGGAACCGCCAGGGCCGCATTATCAATCAAACTTAATACGTACCTTCGTCGGTAATATCGATCTCGGTATCATCCATATGGTTTTCGTCGAGCACTTGGCTGTTGCCGCGGCGAATCACGCGATTGCAGCGATGTTTATTGATGAAATCCATCATCACCACATTTGCGCTGGAGCCAGCCGCCCCGCGATGCAGCATCTTATCCAGAAACCCTGGCAGCTTATGCCAATGCGCCCGGGTCATTTCATAGATATCCTTAACCCCGCTTGTTAGCGTAAAATAACAGACAAATAAGTGCGGATCATTGCCTTTTCGCACATGTTCCCGGTGCTCTTGCCGTCGAGCTTCCTGCTTTGGCACCATTTCATCGTAGCCAGATTTATTCGAATATTCACCACACAGGTGCAAATCGACATCAGGCGTCAAGTCTGGGATATTATCTAGGCATTTGAAGGAGCGATAGGTAAAGATTCCATGATCCGGTTGGCGCGTAAAGCCATCGCCGCGGTCAAAGATCGCCAGCACCTTGCCGCGCAGGCTGCCCGCCGTCCCCTGCTGACCAAGAGGAATGGTACACAGGTTAAGCTGCCCCCCAGCATTGGTGGTGTACAGGCAGCCGGCCAGGTGATTCCTGACCGCCGAGACGACGTGCGGACGATTCGAGGCATTGATATGCGAGAAGCGCAGCAAGACCGTCTCATGGGGATTTTGACCCAAAAATGTCGAGACGTGCTGCAGTGCCGTGATCAGCTTGGGGCCAAATCGACCCGCCATCGAGTTGCCCCGCCCACCAAATATCCCGATTTTTTCCGCAAAGTGGCCAAAGCGGAGATCATTCTCATCCGTAGTGCCAAATGTATTGTAATTAAATACGCGAAAATCGAATAGCCGACAGCCGCTCTCCAGCTGGTTACCGATATGATGAATTTGCGTTACGACATGGGCCGAGCGCAGGCCGTGGCCGGCCACTCGCCACAGCCCAGCATCGTGGCTCCCCGGAATCACGATGTTTCGCAGTGTCCGATTATCTGGCAGTCCCTGCATCCAACCCATGGTGTGACCTCCTTGACGAGCCCAGGTTCTTCCGCCTGCCCCACTGGCAGCCGGAGCCGCCCCGCCATCCCCTCCCCAGCTGAGCCAGCCCCCCTGTCAGCGTCCTGAGCCGCGACGCCTTCATCATCCTAGGCCGGCTCATCAGCATATCATCCTGGTGGTGTCGCAGCTCGATTCCTTCGCCCAGCCCACCTGGGTCGTTCCGGCTGTAGTCGCGCGTGAAACCAGCTGTGCGCCAAAGCGAAGAATCCTGACCCTCCTGGCCCGCCACAATGGGGGAACCACGCCCGCCCCAGGAGGGACCTCGATGTCTGGTTCGCAAAAGACCCACGCGCCCGCCCAGCAGGGAGCCAGTGCCCGCGTCCAAAAGCGCTCTAGCAAACGCGAGGTGACGCGAGATCCCAACGATCCCAGCGTCGTGCACGCGGCAGCCGCCGAGGGGCTGCGGGGTGCGCGCCAGTCGCTGCCTTTCTTGTCGACGATCCAGCGCGCGTTCGGGCGCCATGACGTCAGCCGGGTCGTCGCCCACACCGGGCCCGAGGCGACAGCCGGGGCGCAGGCCATGGGGGCGACGGCGTTCGCGACCGGCAACCAGGTGGCCTTCGCCGGGACCCCCGACCTGCGCACGACGGCACACGAGGCCGCGCACGTCGTGCAGCAGCGGGCCGGCGTGCAGCTGCTGGGCGGTGTGGGCCGCGTCGGCGATCCCTACGAACGGAACGCCGATGCGGTCGCTGATGCCGTCGTGGCCGGGCGCTCGGCCGAGCCGCTCCTCGACCGCTTTGCAGCGCGCAGTCCCTCGTCACAGCCGACGAGCAGCGACGCGGCAGTCGCTCGCTTTCAGCCGACGACCAGCGGCACCGCTGACGCAGTCCAGACGAGCCGCGTGGCCTATGTCGTTCAGCGCAACGTCGGCTTTGAATTTCAAACCTACAAGGAAGGCGGCTCGCGCAATAGCGGTACTGGCTTTAAGTCGCGAAGGGACCTTAAAAACGGCGGCAAGAGCTGGCAGAAAGAAGACGATCACAGCCCCTATGCCAAATGCACGGACTGGCAAGCCGAAAGCGATGGCGGTGATCTGGAAGTCGTCGTCTTGCACAACAACGTCACCGAAAATGAGCAGGGGCGGACCAAGCTGGCGGCCATCATGGATGACGTCAAAGCCAAGCTCGACCGGACTCCGACGATTGCCAGCGCGGGCGGCAAGGGCCCAGACCGGGTAGCGACACTGGCGACCGTATTTAGCGGGATGACCATGACCCAAGCCGGGAAAGACCAGGACGCGGCCGGCGTCCGTTTGCTGCGCACCCCAGATATGGCGTCGCACCCGCAGGCCACCGTCGGTATGCCCATTGATAAATTAATTCAAATGATGGAGCACCTGACCGCCGATCACGCGAATATCGCCGATAAGAATGATAAACAAAAGCTCGCTGAAAATATTGGCTGGTATCACGGCGAAGAGGCTGAGCGGCTCAAGGAAAACATCAAGTCCTCAGCCGCTAAAGCGCGGCAATACGTCGCCCAACAAAACAATAGGGATCTGACGGATAAACTGGCCGGATTCCTGGCCCTCGTCGGTTCCTACATCCTGGGCGGCGCCGTCGACAAGGTGCAGACGTTTGGCAAAAACGTCACGCCGTTCATGAGCCGATCCGACATGTCAGATGTCTTCAAATCACTCAGTACCGCGGAGCGCCATTGGTTCCGCGATGTCATTAAGGATAGCGACGCCACGGAGTCGCTGGCGACTGCGATGGGCTGGCCGGATGTGGGCGACGACCTCTTCCGGCAGGGAACGAAGGAGTCGACCAAGACCAATGCGCAAGTCGAACCGGAGTCCATGTTCTCAATTGATTCGTGGTTAACCCAACTGTCGCGGAAGAACAAACCGAAAGACACCCTGGCTACCGCCAAAGAAGCGCGCTCCCGGGGGGCGCTATTTGCAGGATTTTCATCCATGGGTCTCGATGCCGGGAAGACCGTTGTGGAGCTGCGCAAGCTAAAGGGCAACATTCCCCTAGATAAATGGAAAGAATTCGCGCTGGATGTATTCGACTTGGTCACCCTTCTTAACCACGGACGAAAGATGGTGCCCAACGCCGACAATGCGAATAATGCCAATCAGGCGAACAATGCTAATCCCGCGAACAACGCTAATCCCGCGAACAATGCCAATCCCGCGAACAATGCCAATCCCGCGAACAATGCCAATCCCGCAAATAACGCCGACCAACAAAACAACGCAAATAACGTTCCCCCGCCATAGGTAGCCGGCGCGCAGCGCGCTGGGGGGAAGGGCCGCGGCCTCGATCTAGTAGCTAATCTCGACCGAGCCGTGGCCACTTTGCACGGTGGGGGTGAACATTCCGCCGACGGCGTTGGGGCTGATGAAGCTTGTGCCGCCGGTCGACGCCGAGCCGTTGCCACAGTCGCCGCCGTCGTAACCGCCACCGCCGCCGGCGTTGAAGGTGCTGGACTGGCTCGATCCGCCGCCGCCGCCGAAGCCACCGCGCGAGCAGTTGGTGCAGCCGGCGGGAAACTCGCTGCCGCCCTTGCCACCGTTGACGAAGCTTGCTCCGCCGCTGCCGGCGCTGCCACTGCCATCGCTGGTGAAGCCGCCGCCGCCACCGCCGTTATTGTGCGCTTTGCCGCCTACGCCAGGGCCCATCGAGGACTGGGTCAGCGCGCCGCCGCCGCTGCCACCGGCATAGGCGCCCCCGCCACCGCCAGCGACGAAAAGCGGCATGCCGGCCATGGCGACATAGCTGCCGCCGCCGCCGCCGGCCGGATAGGGCGCCGAGGGAGCCTGCTCGCCGACTAGGATGGCCAGCGTTGAGCCGGCCGGGACGCAGACGCGGCCCTCGACCCGGGCCCCGAGGCCGCCGAGGCCACCCGGCGTACCGTTGCCACCTTGCGCGCCGGCGGCCTTAACGGTGATCTCGGTCACGCAGCTTGGCAGGGTGAGCTGCTCGATTCGCCCGCTGAAGGCGAAGGTCTTCTTGTCGCTGGGGCAGTCCGAGCCGCAGCGACCGGCCTGGCACATGGGCGCAGAAGTACCGCCGCAGCGACGGGTCACCGGCTGACAGACCGCGCCGGCGTTGGTCCCCAGGCAGTCCAAGCTGGCGCCGCAGTGCAGCGGATCGGTCTGCGGATCGGTGCAGCGGCCCTCGCACTTGATCTGTCCCATGCCGCAGCCGAGCACGCAGACGCCGTTGATGCAGGCGCGATCGCGGCCGCAGGCCGTCCCCGCCGAGCTGCCCAGACAGCTGCCCTCGGCGCCGCAGTACATGGAGTCGGACTGCGGGTCCACACACTTGCCACCGCACGAAAGCAGCCCGACCTTGCAGGAACCAGGGGGGGCATCGTCATGCGGCAGGAAGTCCGCCCCGCCGCTGCTGCAGCCGCTGCCGCCCAGTACAGCCAGCGCAAGCGGCGCAGCAAGAACGAACGAAAAATGCCGGCTGCAGCTCAGAATTCGAGAAGCCACGTGCCCAAGAAGATCGCGCATGGCTGGCGATACTGGCACAGCGCGGCGGCGGACGGGAGACGGTCATCGCCAGCGACGCTGGCTCAGTGTCAGCAAGCACCCGAAAGCGGTCGCTACGGGCAGGCGAACAGCGTATCGATCGCAGCCTGCGCGCTGGCCACGTTGACCGCGGCGGCGCTCGCGGCTGAGGTCTGCGCCTTGAGCGCAGCGGCGAGCGTCGGATCGTTGGCCCGCGCCGCGCGATCCAAGAAGCCGCCGAGCAGGTTGATGAAGGTCAGCGCCGCCTCCTGTGCTTCGCCGGACAGGCCGGAGAGCTTGCCCAGGCGATCGCGCAGGATGAGCGCCATGCCGCGCGTCAGAGGCTTGTCGACCTGGGCCTGCGTGCGATCGTAGAAGGCCTGGCACAGCGACGGCAGCTCGCGATCGAGGTCGCGCCAGCAGCGGATGGCCAGCATGCCGTCGAAGCCGCGATCGTAGGTTTCCTGGTGCAGCGCCTGAATGTAGAAGCCGAGGCCGATCGGATGCTCGCGCTCGCGTGAGCCGTTGAAGTAGCCCCAGGCCGAGTCGCAGTCCAAGATGTCGTCGAAGCTGCAGGTCCAGATCTCGGAGCTTACCGACAGGTAGAAGAACCACAGCAGCGCCGCTTCGATGCGCGCGGCCTGCACCAGCGGCTTGCTGCCGGCCTGGCCCATGGCGAAGGCGTCGTCGAGGATCGGCTTGAGTCGGGCGGGAGAGAAGCAGCGCTCGGGAAACATCGCCGCCGTCTCTGGGATGCTACAGGCGAACTTGTCATCCCCGGGTAGCTCGGGATAGTGCACGTCCTGCCGACGCGCGACGCGCGAGCCGATGCCCTGCATGATCGAGTAGTCATCGCGGGCGCTGGTGAAGTCGGCAGGGGTCGGTGCCCCGGTGCGTCGCCACAGCTTGCCGGCGATGCTGTCGAAGGCCATCGAGCGGCTGGCCGCGGCGGGCGGGCTGGAGCCGATCAGCTGCATCACCCCGCTGTCCGAGACGCAGGCCGGCCAGGTGTCGTTCCGCGAGCCGTTGTAGCGCGGCGCGTAGTCGTCGTTCGAGCAGCTACAGCTGGCCGGGTTGCCGCTCGCCGGCTGGCACTGCGGGGCTGTGGTATCGGGCTTGGCTGTACACATGCCGTCGCCGGTTGCGCCGCCGCTGCTGCAGCCGAGCAGGCAAGACAGGACCAGCGAAGCCGAGGCCAGTAGGAAGCGGGAGGGTGTTGGGGGACGAGAGGTGGCGTTCATGATTGCTCCTTGTGGGAAGGGATGAGGCGGAGGAGGCAGCGAGGTTGGCCAAGCGGCGCGACTTTAACGCAGCACTCGCGCCGTGAAGAGCACGCCGCGGCCGGGGCCGTTGATGCTGGAGCCGTGGTAGCGATAGGGCGAGTCGAAGACGTTCTCTAGGACGACACCGACGCTGAGGTCCTGCTCGATGCGCGCGCTGGCCCGCAGGTCGAGGACGGCGAAGCCCGGCGTGCCGTACTTGGGAATGCGACCGTCCGAGTAGTCGGCGATGGCCAGCCGATCCTGCGGCGCCGCCCAGCGCAGCGCGGCCGACAGCTCACCGATCTGGTGGCTGGCCAGGAGTTCGACGGTGCCGTTGAGCGGCGGAATCCGGCTGAGCGGCACGCGCTCGCCCAGCGCCACGCCGTACACGCCCTGGGCTAGCTCGCCGACCCGCGGCCCCTCGCCCCAGGTATAGGCCAGCGTGCCGCGCAGCGACAGATGCAGTGGCAGGCGCAGGCGCAGGGCACTCTCGATGCCGCGCAGCTCTGAGCTGGCCGGCGCATTGTGCAGCTGAAAGCGCGTCCACGAGCCCTGGCACTGCGGCGTCTCCGGCGGGCAGTCCCCCGAGCGCCGCGACACCTTCAGCACGGCGTCGCTAAGCAGCGTCTGAAAGGCCCACAGCTCGGCGACGATGTAGCGCTGGTTGAGCAGCACGCCCAGCTCGAACGTGGTGGCGCGCTCGGGCCGCAGCGCGGCGTTTTCAAACTGAAAGCCGGGGCCGGTCTGCTGCCGCGCCGTCAGGTCATTGAGGTTGGGAGCCCGAAACGAGTGATCGACGTTGCCGCGCAGGCTCAGCACGCCCAGCGGCCGCCACTCGATCCCCACTCGCCCGACGAGCGGCGCCCACTCCAGGTCGAAGGCCTGGGTGCCGGACTGCGGGTCGGCGGCGGCCTGGGCCCGCAGGTACGAGACGCGGCCGCCCGCCCGCAGCAGGAAGCGCCCCGGCAGGCGCAGCTCGCCATCGACATAGCTGCCGCCGTACAGGTAGGAGGAGCCGTCGATGTACTGCCCGCGCGACAGCGGCTGCGTCACGCCATTGTCCGTATATGTACGTTCTGCCCGCGAGGCCAGCCAGTCAATGTACATATCTCCGCCGTAGTGCAGCTGCAGCCCGACGGTGGCAGCGAGGGCAAAGGGCCGGCTGCGGGCCGCGGCGGTCAGGCCCAGCGTCTGCACCTCATCCACGCCAAGCAGCCGGACCAGCACGCTGGGATCGTCGTAGCGCTGACGCTCGTGCTGCTGCTGATACGACAGCGTCAGCCGCAGCTTCTCGGTAAGCCCGGTGAGCTGCGCGTCCCAGGCCAGGTAGCTCAGGTGACGAAGCTGCTGCTCGTAGGTCAGGCAGACATCAGGCGGCGCGGTCGGTGGAGCGCACTGATCGGTGCGCGGCGCATCCAGCTGCAGGTAGTGATAGCTGGCCAGCGTTAGACGGTGGCGCGGGCCCAGGCCCAGCACCAGGCGGGCATCGGCGGTCAGCTCGGCAAAGCCGGTGCCCAGCTGGGTGCGGCCATCCTCGGCGTAGCGCGGCACCTGCGGGTACAGGCCAAGCGGCGTGCGCGGGTTGGGGTTCTCGACGCGGCCGCCGCTCTGCAAGCGATCGACGTGCCGGCCGCCGATGCCGCCGAAGAAGGCCAGGGTCAGGCCAGTGCGGGTGCGCAGCGCCGCGTGCAGCTCGGCTCGTCCACCGACCTCGCCATCGGCCGAGGTCAGGCGAGTGAGAAACGACGGGCTGAAGCGGCGCTCCTGACCCGGCTCGGGCAGGCGCGGCTCGATCGGCAGCGCCTGAATCATGCCGCCGAGGGCATCGGAGCCGAAGCGGGTCGAGCTGCCGCCGCGCACGATCTCGATGGCCTCGATGCTGCGCGAATCGACGGTGAAAAAGTACTGGTTGGGGCCCTGGCGAAACGTCGAGTTGTTCAGGCGAATGCCGTCGAACAAGAGCAGCGTCTGCTGCCCGGTCAGGCCGCGGATGAAGGCCGAGCCCTGGCCATGCGCGGTCTGCTGCACAAAGACCCCCGGCTCATAGCGCAGCGCATCGGGCGCCGAGCGCGGCTGCCGGCGATCGAGATCGGCGCGAGTCACCGTGCTGCTGGCGCTCTCAGCGGGCAGCCGATCGCTGCCGCCGGCCCGAATCACCGTCTCGAAGATGTCATCGGCGGCCACCGGTCGCGGGCTGGGCAGCGCAAGCCCCAGCACGAGACCCAGACCCTGGCCCAGCCCGCCGAGGCGGCTCCGGCACACCCTGGCGCCCCGCGATCTCCGTCGCTGGACGGACTTAGTTAGGGCAGGAAATGGCGACGGGTGAGCCGGCAAAGCAGCCGGCTATCTTAGAACACCTTCCACCACTTCTTTCCGCCTGTGTTCGGCGGGCTCACCTCCGGGCCAGCGCTGCTCGATGCGTCAGAAGCGGCCGGAGAGGCGACGGGGTCGGCTGCCGATCGCGGGTCCAGCCGCGACGGCTCGGTGCTCTTTTCGGCGCTCGATCGCCCGCCGGGGCCTGCGCTGCTCCCAGCCGCCGGCGCGGTGACACTGCCGGCTGGGCTCGTCGGGGCCGAGCCGGATCCAGGCGGACGCGGCTTACCGCCGTACTTGGCCAGGATGGCGGCGACGCGGGCGCACAGCGGCGTGCCCCGCGCCGGATCGACCATGCGGACATAGCTGGCAAAGCCGCGAATCGACGCCAGTACGTTCTTGCTGGCCCCCCAGCGCTTGCCAGCCGGGCCGTCCTTTTCGATCTGAAACAGCGTGGCGCGAAAGCGATGCAGCACCTCGGCCGGCACCCCGGGCTTGTGGTTAACCACCACGCCGGTGACCTCTTGCCGGCGACCACGACGCAGCACCCGCGTCTTGTTCGGATGGATGACGAAGCCCTCGTGCCCGACGATGCGGCTCAGGCGGCGCAGCACCTCGGCGGCCTGACCGACGTCTTCGCCTCTGGCCGAAAACGTCAGGTCGTCGGCGTAGCGGGTGTAGACGAAGCCTAGCTCGGTGGCCATGGCTTGCAGGCGGCGATCCAGACGGCGACACAGCAGGTTGGTGATCGCCGGGCTGGTCGGTGCGCCCTGCGGCAGCTTGCGCGGACCGCTTGCGACATAGTAGGTGCGCCCATCCAGAACCAGCTCTTGCACCTCGGGCTCGGTGCACAGAAGTCCAAGCAGCGTGGCCACCTCTTCGCTGTAGCCCAGGGACTGGAACAGGCCCTTGACGCGCGGGTAGCCCACCGTCGGGAAAAAGTCCTTCAGATCGACGTTGATGAGCAGCGCATGGCCGACATGCGGCCGAGCATTGCTGACGATCGAGCGACCGCGGACAAAGCCATGCGCCGCCTCGTGCAGCGTCAGCTTCTCCAAGATCTCCTTGAGCACCCAGAGCTGCGCTCGCTTCAGGCGCGGCATCGGGGCCGAGATCAGGCGCTCGCCGCCCGTCTTTTTGGGCAGGCGAAAGCGAACATAGTGCGACACCGTCGCGGTCTTGCGGGCAAAGCACAGAAAGCGCAGTGCCCCGACGGACAGACCCATGGCCGCGGCCAGCTCGAGAGCGCTGTGAAAGATCGGCAGCCCGGCCTTGCGCAGCCGCTCGTCCAGACCCTCGACCCGGCCCAGCCCGGCCGAGACGCCTTCGCCCAGGTAGACGATGCGGCGCGTCTTCTCCTCGCGCCAGGCGGCAGCGCGCTGCTGCCGCTCGCGCTCGCGTCGCTCTTTGGTCTCTTGCTGCTTGCGCTTCGACTCAGCCAGGCGACGCTTGCGCAGCTCTTTGATCAGCGCCTGCTCGTTGTACAGATGGCGGCTCTGCTCGCGCAGCCGCTCTAGCTCGCGCTGTAGCTCGCCGCGGCGGCGGATCTCGTCGGCCGGGTCCTGCGGGATGTTCCCCTCCCGCGGCCAGAAGCCCAGCCGGACCATCTCGTCGAGGATGACCTCATCCTTCGAGCTAGCGGCGATGCGCTCATACAGTTCCTGGCGTGTGCGAGGCGGATCAGCCATGGCGAAACCCAGACGACAAGCGAGCGAAGCAAAGATCTAGGGAAGGGGGAGCAAGAGGGCCGACTTCGAAGACCTCCCAGGACTGGGCCGTCTCAACTCGAGCGGGGCGGGCCTGGTGTCGAACATTGGTTTTC
>CAZVMD010000021.1:0-14747 GCA_964628555.1 uncultured Myxococcales bacterium
GTCGCGATGGATGACTCCTTTTTGGTGGGCCAGGGTCAGGGCGGTGGCAATGTGGGTGCCTAGGGTGATGGCGTCTTTTACGGTGAGGGGGCCGCTGCGTAGGCGCTGTGCGAGGTCGTGGCCATCGAGCCACTGCATAGCGAGATAGCACTGGCCCTGCGCAGTCTGGCCGTGCGCGATGTAGCGGACGATGTTGGGGTGGCTGAGCTCCGATAGGAGCTGGGCCTCCTGCAGGAAGCGCTCGGGCTGGCCGCTGGTGGGGCCTAGCTGATGCAGCAGCTTGAGGGCGACCCAGGAATCACTCTGCTGATCGTAGGCGCGATAGACCGCCCCCATCCCACCCCGGCCGGCTAAGCGATCGATGACGAAGCGCTCGGCGAGCACCTCGCCGCGGTGTCCTACGGCCTGGTCCTCCGCGTCGGTTCGCAGAGTGCTCATCAGGCGATGAGTTTAGCGAGATTCAGCAGACGGCGGGGCGGGGATTTGCAGCGCCGCTGGGCGAGGTGAGTGGGCTTTGGCTGCGGCTTGCTGCGGGCTGCCAGGCGGGGCGGACTGCGCGTTCATGCGATGCTATTTAGGCGATGAAGAGGCTAACCGAGACGCTTCCTGAGAGCGGTGTGGCGGCTGAGTTTCAGGCGGACGATCCGCTGCCGGGGGCCAAGACTCCAGGGCTTTTGCTGGTGTACTCGGGGCTGTCGACCCAGTGGGCGATCCTGCCTCTGTCTGAGGGCGAGCATGAGCTGGGGCGCGATAGTCTGGGCGGCATCGTGGCGGATGGACGCATCTCGCGGCGGCACGTCAGCCTGCAGTGCCGGGCCGGTAGGTTCTTCGCCAAAGACCACGGCAGCCGCAACGGTACAGCCGCCGATGGTCGCTTGATTGGGCCGCAGACTGTTGTTCCGGTGACCCGCTGTCTGCGGCTGGGCGAGAGCCTGTTCTTGCCGGTCTCTGACGTGCGGCCGCTGCGGCGGAGTCAGCCGACCGGTCAGGATGGGCGCGTGCTGGGCCCGCGGCTCTTGAGCCGCTACCTTGAAATCGCGCGCATCGCGCAGGTGTCGGCGACGCTGCACATTAGCGGCGAGAGTGGGGTGGGCAAGGAAGACGCTGCACGTGCGTTTCACCGCGCCAGCCCAGGGAGTCGCGGCCCCTTTGTCGCGGTCAACTGCGCCACGATCCCCGAGAGCATCGCCGAGCGACTGCTGTTTGGCGCCAAGCGAGGGGCCTTCTCCTCCGCCAACCTCGATGTCGAAGGCTATGTGCAGGCGGCCTCATCTGGCACCCTGTTTCTCGACGAGGTCGCCGAGCTACAGGCGGCAGTGCAGGCCAAGCTGCTGCGCGTCTTGGAGAGCCGCGAGGTGCTGCCGGTGGGAGCGTCGCGGCCGCAGCCGGTCGACCTGCGCATCTGCTCGGCTTCGCATGCCGACCTGCGGGCCCAGGTTGCGGCGGGGCGACTGCGCGAGGACCTGTACTATCGGCTCGGCCGCCCGGAGGTCAGCCTGCCGCCGCTGCGCGAGCGCCCGGAGGAGATCCCCTGGCTCATCGAAAATGAGCTGGGGCAGACAGACGCTGGGCGGCGGCCACACTTCACGTTCGTCGAGGCTTGCCTGCTGCGGCACTGGCCCGGGAACATCCGCGAGCTGCTGACCGAGGTTCGCACCGCCCTGGCGGCAGCCCGCGCCGAAGCGAGCCTGCGCATCGAAGCGCGGCACCTCAGCGAGACCGCCGGGCAGGCCATCCGGCCCGCTGCGGCAAGCCAGCCGACCGAGCGGGAACGCGCCAGTGCGGTGGCTGGGCCTGCTGGGGAGCCTGGGCTTCCGGTGGCGAGCGCTGGTGCTCCGGAGCCTGCCGCAGGCTCAGCGGCCGGGGATGCGCGGCGCAGCGCACTTGAAGATGTCCTGCGGCGCACAGGCGGCAACGTGTCGCGCGCCGCGCAAGCCCTGGGTCTGAATCGCACCACACTGCGGAGGCTGCTTACGCGCTACCAGATCGATCCGCGCGGCATCGCAGGCCTAATCCCGCGCGATCCCCGGCGAAGTCCTAGGGCCGGCTCCTAAATCCGCGCCTTGGATTGACTCGGGCGCCCTGCGCAACGTGGTATACTGGCGAGCGGGAGTCGCCTGGTCAGCGACGACAAAGTATGCTCAACAACCCCTCCCGCCGAAAGTACAAGGTCCTGATTGTCGATGACAGTCAGCTTGTCCTGGGGATGACGAAGACCGTGCTAGAGCGGGCTGGGATGTCAGTGGTCGCTCTGGACAGTCCCATCGGCTTTACCAAGGTGCTAAGCGAAGAGCGTCCCGACCTGGCCTTGATCGACGTCGGCATGCCGGCGTTAAGCGGCGACCAGCTGGTCACCTTGGTGCGCAAGCGCCTGCCCAACTCGTGCCCGATCGTCCTTTTTTCTGAGCGCAGTGAGGAAGAGCTCTCCCGGCTGATGGGGCTGTGCGGGGCGGCGGGCTTCATCCGCAAGAGCAGTGACTGGCCAGGGATGACGCGAGCGATCTTTCGCTTTCTAGAGGGTGCGCCGTGAGGCCGCCGGGCAGTCGCAGCGCGCGCTGGCTAGCGCACGGCGGCGCTGGGGTGGGTCATGTCTGAAATGCTGGGGGAGCTACGCGAGCAGTTCTTGGCCGAGTTTGTCTCGTCGGCTCGCTTGCGGATCAAGCAGGCACTGGCGCTGATGCCGCCGAGTGGCCCTGGCGGCGAGCAGAGCTTCGAGTCAATCGAGCGCCTGATGCACACCATCGCTGGGGAGGCGGCGATGATCGGCCTGCCTGAGATCGTCACCGCGGCGCGAGCGGCGCAGAGCGCAGGCAAGCGCTGTCTCGCAGGCACGCCTACCCCACCAGCCGCCCTGGTGGCGTGCGCGCGGGCGATTCGCAGCTTGGCTCTTTTGGTCGAGGCGCTCAAGCCGAGCTCACCTCCTGCGGCTCAGCCTGCGACGCCTGTCGCGCAGGAGGAGCCAGGCGGAGGAGTGGGCCGGGTGCTGATGGTGGATGACAGCCCCTTTAACACGGCGCTCCTCTCCGAAGCGCTGGTCGCGGCGGGCGTGCAGGCCCGAGCGGTCCCCGATGATCTGGAGCAGGCGATGACGCAGCTTGCCGAGTTTCATCCGCACCTGGTCTTGATCGACGCGATCATGCCAAACCTCGATCCCAAGCAGCTGTGCCTGAAGATCCGCGCTCATCCAGCTGGGGCCGGGGCGCGCCTGGTGCTCTTTACCGCGCTGTCCGGCGCCGAGGCTGCGGTGCACGCCCAGATGTTGGCGGTCGATGGCTTCGTGACCAAGGACCTGGGCGTGAGCAGCATTGTTGCCCGCGTCTGCGCGCTGCTCCCGGGAGCTCGCTCATGACCGATGGCACGGCGGCCAACCAGGCGCTGGGGGCGCTGACCGAGTCGCTGGTCGGAGCTGCCCCGGTCGACGTGACGGAGACTGCGGAGGCGCTGCCGCTGCAGGCCCTGCTGGTGCTGCGGGCCGGTGCACGCTGGCTGGCGCTGCCCGCTGATGCGGTGCGCGAGGTCGTCCTCAAGAGCTTCGTCACGCGCATTCCGCTTTCGCCGCCGCAGGTGCTGGGAGTGACGCTGGTGCGCGGGCGCTTGCTGCCAGTGGTCGCGCTGGAGCTGATGCTGCCCGGGTCTCAGACCGATGAGCTGGCCACCACGCTGCCGCGACTGGTGGTGATCGAGACCAAAGAGGTCGAAGCGGCGATCGTGGCGGACGAAGTGCACGGCATCGTCGAGTTTGCGCCGCACAGCCTGCGCGACCAGGCCCTGCTGACCGTTCGGCCGGCCTGGATCGAGGCAGAGATCAGCTGGGAGGATCGGCTGCTCTGCCTGTTGCAGCCGCAGCGGCTGATCGCGGCGGCCTTGGAGTTCGAGGAGGGCCGATGAGCGCGGTCAGCCCGACTTTCCCGCTGATGCAGTTTTACGCTGGCGAGCTTCGCTGTGGCGTGGTGGCAGAAGCGATTGAGCGCCTAAGTGATGCCGAGCCGAGCAGTGTCCGGCTCTGTGACTTGCTGCGCGTCCCGCCAGTCGGGCGGTGCGAGGCACGCACCCTGCATCTATCCGCCTATGGCCAGCGCGGCCGAGTGACCGTTGAGGGGCCGACGGCGATGGGCAGCTTGCAAGCGAGCCAGCTGATCCCGACCAGCCGCTCGCTGCGCTCGCTGCAGCGCGGACCGATCCTGGGCTTTGCCCGAGCCGCCGAGCACCTTGTCTTCCTATTGGACGTGGCGTGGTTACTGGAGCGGGCATCGTGACGGCGCAAGCCTCGCTGCTCGTCAACCGTCTCTGTGAATGCGGGCTGGGGTGCGACCTCCACTCAGCACGTCTGCGCTCTTGGGAGGTCCACCGCACCCCATGCTGAACTTCGGCTTTCGCACCCGGCTGTTCCTGACGTTTTCGCTGCTGATCGCCACCATCACCACGATCTTCGCCGTGTACTTTCCGATTCGTGGCGCGACGGCGGCGGACGCGGCGCTCAAGACGCGGGCGGTGACGATCGTGAGCATGCTGGCCAACCTGGTCACTGCGGCCGTGGAGTTCGATCAGAGCAAGGATGCGGACAACCAGCTGGCCTCGGTGCGAAACGACTCCGACCTGGTCTACATCGTCGTCCTGAAGGCCGACGGCGGCGTGTTTTCGCGCTATCGGGCCAAGGGCGGCTATGAGGCGACCGAGATCCTCGATCCGCCGCGCGACAATGAGCGACATACCTGGCTGCGCGACGAGCTCTTGCATGTCAGCGTGCCGCTCAAGAACGGCGAAAACCGGGTCGGTGCACTGGTGGCTGGCTTCTCGCGCCGCGCGGTCTTTGAGGAGCGCTGGGCGCTGCAGGGCACCGCGATTGCAGTCAGCTTGGCCCTGCTGCTGGTCGGGGTGGCGATCTCGTTCTTCATCACCCGCCCACTGCTGCGCGTGGCGAGCGAGGTGCTGTCGGCGGCGCGCGAGCAGGAGGCCTCGATGGCGCAGGGCGCAGCGGCGGTGCAGGAGACGCGTCAGACCATGGAGATGCTGGTGAACTCGGCGCAGCAGATTGCCGATAGCTGCAGCGCCGTGCTCAGCAATGCCGAGAGTACGCAGACCGGGACCCGCCACATCACCGACTGCATCAACGAGCTCAATGCGCACGCCGAGCGCGTCGCCGAGCACTTGGCGACGATCATGCAAGTGGCCGATCGCACCGATCTGCTGGCGCTCAACGCGGCGCTGGAGGGCACCAAGGCGGGAGAGGCGGGCAAGGGCTTCACGCTGGTGGCAGCGGAGATGCGGCGGCTGGCCGAGAACGTCATGGAGTCGGTGTCTGGCATCCGTCAGCTAATGAAGGACGTGCGCAGCGCCTCGCAGAAAGCAGTGCGGGCCAGCCACGACGGTACGCAGCTCAGCGAGCAGACAACGCGCTCGGCGCGGGAGATTGCTCTGGTGACGCAGGATCAGCGGCGGGCCACCGAGCAGGTGCGCACCAGCATGGATGAGATGACGGCGCTGCTTAACCACACGCTGCAGAGCATCAAGCAGACCACCCGCGAGGCCTCGGCGCTGGCCGGGCTGGCCATCGGCGAGGAGCTGTCATCCGGTCGCAGCGCGGGACAGTCTGGTGCCGGCCTGTCGAGCGCCGGCCTGTCGAGCACCGGCCTGTCGAGTGTCGGTCAGTCCAGCGAGGCTCGTCCAGCGACGCGCAGTGAGCTGGTCGGCCGAGGCAAAAGGTGAGCTCGGCCCAGAGCGCCGCTGAGCGTCGGCGCCTGGAGCTCTTTCGGACCAGCGCGACCGAGCGCCTCACCCGCCTGAACCTGGGCTGGATACAGATCGAGCAAGGCCAGGCTGAGCCGAGCTTGCTGACCCAGCTCCTGCGCGATCTGCACACGCTCAAAGGCGAGGCGGGGCTGCTGGGCTTTACGGCCATCGCCAGCGTCTGCCATCGCCTCGAAGATCTGCTGCGCGCGGTGGTGCCCGAGGGCCCAGTGGCTCCAGCGGTCGGCGATCTGATCCTGCGGGGCTTTGACATCCTGGCGGCCGCGCTGGAGGGCGAAGACGCAAGCGGTGCTGCGGTTGCTGGGGTGCAGGAGTTTCTTACGGAGAGCCAGCCTGCTGGCTCGCTGCCCGCTGCAGTGGCGTCGCCGCCCCGGCCGCAGGCCTCATCGCTGACGCAGTCGCCGCAGGGGAGTTCACCGGCTGCTGCGCCGCCGACTCAAGCGCTGGAGCGAGCCACTTCCGCGGCGGCGGAGGGCAGCGTGCGGGTAACCGCGGCACGCCTGGATCGCATGCGCGAGATCGTTGGCGAGCTGATGTTGACGCGGGCCCGCTTGGAGCTGTCGGCCAACGAGTTTCGCCGGGCTCGCCTGACGACGCTGGACTATCAGGAGCAGCGCTCGGCCATGGACCCGCTGGCTGACCGCATGTTCGGGCGGCTGCTGCAGGCCATCTCGGGCATCGAGGCGCGGCTGCGCGAGGATCGCTATCGCGTGGCCAACCTGATCTCGGAGCTTGATGGCGTCGTGCGCGAGCTGCGCTTGGTGCCGCTTGAGACCCTGCTGCGGACCTATCCTCTATCGGTGCGCAGCCTGGCCCGCGAGCTTGGGCGGGAAGTCCGCCTGGAGTTCGCTGGCGAGGCCGTGGAGGTCGATCGCGCGGTCCTTGATGGACTGGCCGATCCGCTGTTGCACCTGATCCGCAACGCGGTGGATCACGGCATCGAGCCGCCCGAGGTACGGCTGCGGGCCGGCAAGCGCCGCGAGGGGACGATCCGCCTGCAGGCCCGCTTGCAGGGACGGAACCTAGAGGTCGAGATCAGCGATGATGGCGCCGGCATCGACGTCGAGCAGGTGCGGGCGCGAGCAGTTGAGCTGGGCTTCTGCGATGCGGCGAGCGCGCGCGCGCTGAGCGAAGAGCGGGTGCTGCGGACGCTGTTTCAAGCCGGCATGTCGACGCGGCGTGAGGTCAGCAAGATCTCGGGCCGCGGCATTGGGCTGGACGTGGTCCTGCGGGCCATTGAAGCGCTGGGGGGCAGCGTCTCGCTGCGTACGGTCTTGGGGCAGCAGACGGTCTTTCAGCTGTCGGTCCCGGTGACCTCGGCACTGGCCAGCATGGTCCTGTTTGAGGTCCGCACCGGCCGCTACGCTCTGCCCGCCGTGAGCGTTGTCGAGCTGGTCGATGCAGCCGCCTATCCCGTGGTCGAGGGCATCGATGGGCCGGCGATCCGCTACGCCGCCATGCTGGTGCCGCTCATCTCTCTGGTGACGCTGCTGGGCGAGACACCGAGCAGTCCCCACCTGCCGGGCGGTGAGCTGACGGCGACCGAGCGGCTGATGGTGGTGCGCAGCGGGCGTGGCTTGGTCGCGCTCTCAGGGGCCAGCCGACACAGTCAGCGTGAAGTGGTGCAGAAGACAGCGAGCCGGGTCTTTGGTCGCAACCGCCTGATCACCGCCGCCATCCCACTGGAAGACGGCACCCTGTCGCTGGTCCTGTCGCCGAGCGAGCTTATGCCCAACGCGGCGGCCGCCCGAGCGCAGAGCCGGCCGGCCTCTTTTGGTCGCGGTGAGGAGAGCGCCGGGTCTCGCCCGGATCGCACGGTGCTGGTGGTGGATGACTCGCCGATCGTGCGCGATCTGTTGGCCGAGGCGCTGCGGGCGCACGGTGTGCGAGTCATCGAAGCCAGCGATGGTGAAGAGGCCTTGGCCCGCCTGGACGACTCGCCGGAGATTACGCTTTTGGTCAGTGATGTGGACATGCCCAAGCTGGATGGCATCGGCCTGCTGCAGCGCGTGCGGGCGCGCGGTGGGCCGCGTCGGCTGCCGGTGGTGATTGTGTCGATGCGTGGCAGCACTGAAGATCAGCGCCGCGCCATCGATGCCGGTGCCGATGCCTATATGGTCAAGACGGACCTTACCCACTCTGGCCTGTGGGCTCTGCTGGCCCGCTTTCTTAGCTGAGCGCGCATGCCGATCCGCGTCTTAGTCATCGATGACTCCCGTCTGGTCCGCGAGATCCTGCGGGCCACGCTTGCCCGCTTTCCCGACTTCGAGGTGGTGGGCGAGGCCGGCGATGGCCGTCGGGGTGAGCTGCTGACCAAAGAGCTACGTCCCGACGTCATCACCATGGATGTGGTGATGCCGATGATGGGCGGTATCGAAGCCATCGAGCACATCATGCGCGAGCAGCCAACGCCGATCGTGGTGGTCGCCAACCTGGCGGCGAGCGATGGCAAGCTGGCGATGGAAGCGATGGCCCGCGGTGCGGTCGAGGTCTTCGCTAAGCCCAGTCAGGGGATGGATGAGGAAGCGGCGCGGGCGCTCGCTGAGACGCTGCGGCGCAGTGCCGGGCTGCGACTTGGCAAGGCGCTGCCGCCGCGTGGACAGCGCACTCGGCGGCTAGCCTATCCGCGTCCGCTTTCGATCATCGGCGTGGTGGCCTCGACCGGTGGGCCGCGCGGCCTGCGGGCGATGCTGGAGGCCCTGCCGCGCCCTTTTCCCTGCCCACTGGCCATCGTCCAGCACACGGCAGCTGGGGCCACCGAGCCGCTGGCTGCTTGGCTCTCGGCCGCGACGGGGCATCGCGTCGAGGTGGCCTACGATGGCCAGCTCTTGGGGGCTGGCCAGGTGGTGGTCGCGCCCGAGCGGGTCCACCTGACCGTCGAGGCAGGACCGCGCGTCCGCCTGCAGCGCGGGGCGCCCAGCGATGGCCATCGGCCCTCGGGCAGTGTCCTGCTGTCGGCGCTGGCCAAGGGGTTTGCCAGCCAGGCGGCCGGCGTAGTGCTGTCCGGCATGGGCAGCGATGGGGCATCAGGGCTGGGCGAGCTAGAGGCGGCCGGCGGGCTTGCACTGATCGAGGACCCGGCGAGTGCCGTGGTGGGGGGCATGCCGACCGCTGCCCTGAGCAGCACACGGGCTGCCATCGTCGCTGCCCCCGAGGCTTTGGCCAGAGAGCTGCGGCGGCTGTGCGGGCAGGGAGGGAGCTTGGCATGACCGTCAGCCCCCCACCCGGCACGACGTGGTTTCTGCGCGACCGGGCCGAGCTAGAGGCGCTGGTGGCAGCGCTGTCGCGCAGCGGTTCCTCATCGCGGCAAGTGCGGCTGTGGTCGGTCGGCTGCTCGACGGGGCAGGAGCCCTATGGCCTGGCCATGGCGCTGCTTGATGTGGGACTGCAGCCACTGATCCTGGCCAGCGATATCAGCGAGGCCGCCCTGGCCACGGCGCAGGCGGCGCGCTATTCCACCGCCGCGGTGTCGGTGCTGCCGCTGGCCTGGCGACAGCGCTACACCACGCAGGTAACGCCGCAGCTTGTCGCGATTAACCCAGCGGTCAAGGCGCGGGTCAGCTTCCTGCTTCATGACGTGGCCCGCGCACCGACTCCCCCCGACGGCTGGGGGCGCTTCGATGCCGTGGTCTGTCGCAATGTTCTTATCTACATTGAGCGCAGCGAGGCGGTAGCCATCATCAAGCGGCTGGTCGATGCCTGTGTGGCGGATGGCTACCTGCTGCTGAGTGCTGCCGAGCGTCCGCTGGCCTGGATGACGGCGCGGCTGCGCGAGGATGATGTCTGCAAGGACACGGTGCTGCTGCGGCGCGTGGCTCAGGGGGGCAGTCCGGGACCGGAGTCGCTGCGGACGGCTGCTGCGCCGGGCTCCGCTGCGTGGCCGTCTCTGCCGTCGGGGTCAGGGCAGTCTAGCGAGAGCCTGGCCGAGGCCACGGCGCTCTTGGAGGCGACGGCGCTGCTACACCGCGGCGACTTTGCGCAGACGCTCGCCATCGTCGATGCGGTGCTGGCTCGCGAGCCGCTGCAGGCGGTGGCCCAGCTGCTGCGCGGACTTTCGCTGAAGCACACCGGCCAGGCCCAGGCGGCCGTCGCGGCGCTGCGTCGGGCCCGCTTCCTGTTTGGCGATGCGTCGTGGCTTGCGCCGTACCAGCTGGGGGTGGTGCTGGAACAGCTAGGGCAGCCCAGCGAGGCGGCGGAGGCGTATCGTCACGCGCTGGTGGTCATCCGGGCAGGCGGCCGCTCGGGGCTTGCGGAAGAAGGGCAGACCGAAGCTGCGCTGCTGCGCACGGTGGCCGAGGCCTGTCAGGCACGACTGCGAGTCCTCGGCTAGCTGCGGACCCAGGCGGTCAGCCCGACTTGGCCAGCCGGCTAGCGCAGGACGGTGGCCAGGCGCAGGAGCTCGGTGCCCAGGGATGCGCCCTCGTCGCGGCTGGCCGCCAGGTTGATGATGATCGTCGGCTTGCCGTCGCTGGAGAAGACGCCGATGGCGAGCCCGGCGCGAACAAAGGACTCACGCGAGGCCAAGGTCAGCACGTGCTGTTGATGGCTGACCTCGCGCAGGGCCGGCAGCTCCGCCTCCAGGCTGGGGCAGCAGTACAGGGCGTCGATTCCCTGCGCGACGATGGCGCTGCGCAGCGCGTCTTTGCCGCTGTAGACGAGCTTCACAACGCTGATCGGCAGATCCTGCACCTTGATGCCCTCCAGCGCCTTGAAGGCGCGAAAGGCGTCGGCGGCGGCGCTATCGCTGTCGGGGCTGCCGGGCTTGTACAGCACCGCGATGACCAGGGCACTGCCGGCCCGCGCTTTCAGATCTTTGTCGTAGGCCAAAGAGCGCGTCAGGATGAGCGCTTGCTTCTCGGGAGGCACCTGCGCCCGGGCCGGGCTGGCCCAGAGGGAAGCGGCGAGGATCAGGCTCGCCGTCTTGGCGCAAGGATTACGCAGTCGCAAGGTTCATACGCGCGCCGACTCGGCTCGCCTCCCAGGAAGGAATCTTGCGGGCTGGACAGTGCTGCGGTGTGCATCCGCCCGCCGGGTGGGGACCGTAGGCCGATAGACGTCGTCGGCGCGGCGGTTATTTAAGCGGCGGTGGCTGGCAGCGCTCTCCTGCCGGACGGGGGACGCAAGCTCTCGCCAAAGCGCATGCACTGTCGGACATTTTATCGCGAAGCCGGGGCCTTGTGAACGCTCGTTCCCGCCTGAGATCGTGGCGCAGGCAGGCGCTGCCGGCGGCGGCCCTTGCCCGCCAGCAGGCAGGCCGGGCCGGGGTGGGTGGCGACACGCGGTCACAGGCCGCTCGGCCGGAAGGGACAGCTGGCCGAGGCGATGCAGTCGTAGATCGCGATGTCGGTGAAGGCGCGGTCGATCACCTGCCACAGCGCGAGCCGGTTGAGCACGTTGCCGTTTTCATCAAAGTCCATCGGCCCAGAGGCGCCCTCGTAGTTGATCGGCGTGCCAGCCGCGATCAGATCGGCGGCGCGCGTGAACTCCTCGGCGCCGGCGCCGACCAGGGTGCCGCCGGGGCTGCTGATCAACGGCAGGGCATCGCGGATCTGCGCCCCACTGAGCAGGGTCGGATCGGTCAGGCCGTGCGCCTTCATCGCCTGCAGAGCAGCCAGCATCAAAGCGGTCGCTGCATCGAAGCTGTTCGAGTCCTCAAAGGCCGGGGCAATGCCGTTCTGCGCCGCCGTTAGCTCGCGCGCGAAGACTTCGCCGGACGCGCCATTGTCCAAAAGGACGTGCGAGGTGCCCTCCTGGCCATCGAGCGCCGAGCCGATCTGCTGTAGCACCGAGGTGCTGCGAAAGTTGTGAATGTGCAGGAAGGGAATCGTCAAGCCACCGGAGAAATAGACCTTCATCAAGGCGGCGGAGAACTGCGGCGGCGCCACATCGATGATCAGGTCTGGCTTGCCATCGCTGACTGGCCGGTTGGGATCGGTGGTATTGGCGACATCGGTGAGCTTGGTGATGTCGTCGTTCCAGTCATAGGTATCGGGATTGAGCTTGGCGTTAAATGGCAGCTCTTCCAGGATCGCCGGCGGGGTCAGGGCGAGGGCGGCCGCGGAGTCCTTAAGCGCTTGCAGGAAGCCGACGCCGAACGAGTCATTGCTGTAGTACACCGCCACCTTGAACTTGCCGTCGCCATTGGTGTCGCCGGGGACGGCGCCTTTGCCACGGCTGGTGGCAATCTGCAGCAGCACCTTGGCCTGCGGGGTCGAGGTCATCAGCGAGCGGAAGTTCCAGCGGCTGCTGTTGCGCAGCGCGGCCTGGCGCACCGGATCACTGCTGCTGGCGGTTGGGCTGTTGATCGACGGCGAGGTACAGGCCATACAGACAATCGGCACACCGAGGTCGTTCTGTGGATCGCTGTCATAGGCCAGCATGTTGAGGGCGATGTCGTCCTCGCTGGAGTCGGTGATCAGGGCCTTGGCAGCGGTGTCGCGGACAAGCTCGCGGGCTCGCGAGACAGCCAGCGTGGGGTCACTGGCCGAGTCGGTCAGCGCGATCTCGAAGTGAAATCCCTGATACTGCTGCGAGCGGGACAGGCCCAAGTTGGCGAGGTCCGCGGCCAGCGTGATGGCGCGGCTCCAGCTAGCGGTGGCGCGCGGACCGGTGCGATCGATGACCGCGCCCAGCGGCAGCGGAGTGGTCGGCGGGCGGCTGGGGCCGCAGGCCAGCAGGTTGCAGAGCGCCGCGCACACAGCACTTCGGCGTAGCCAGTTCATTCCCATGTCGTCCCGTCCTGACTGCGACAGACGTCGCGGCTAGAAGACCTGCCTGAGCTCGATAAAGAAGCTCCGGCCAAGGCGGGGCAGGTCAATGCCGCCGACCCCGGGATCGGCGGAGGTCTGACCCAGCAGGTTGCGCACCGAAGCCAGGATGCGCGTCTCGGACTCGCCGCCGAACAGCCGCAGGCCGGTGCTGCTGAGGGTCAGATCCCAGACCGCGTACGTGGGCAGCTCATAGAAGCGATCGTTGTTCAGATAGATGTTGCTCTGCGAGGCGCCGCGCGGCCCGACGATGCGGACCTGGTTATTGGCATGCAGATAGATCTTGGACAGCTGCGCATCGATGCCCAGGGTGCCCAGGCCGCGCGGATACAGCGAGCCGGGGCGCTCGTCGAACTTGCCGTCTTTGAACGGACCATCGAGGCTGACGTTGCCGTAGGCCGAGAACCAGCGATAGCTAAAGCGCAGTGCGGACTCGACGCCTACGCTGTGCTGGATGCCGGCGTTGGTGGCCACGAAGTCCAGGCCCTGGCGGGTAAACTCGATCTTGTTCTGCAGCGCCTTGTAGTAGACCGCGAGCTCTAGCGTAAGGTAGCTAAACAGCCGGCCAGAGACGACGCCCTCGACGCTGGATACGGTCTGCGGTACGAGCGGCGGCAGGCCGGCCACGGTCAGGTTGCCGATGACGTTGTTGGCGCTGCCAAAGCCCGGATAGGCAAACAGCATCACGCCCGACGGCGTCTGGAAGGCCTGACCGCCAAACAGCCGGGTCGTCCAGTTGGCGTTGATGCGATACGCGGCGGCGGCGCGCCAGCTCAGCTGCAGCGGAAACTCGACGGGACCAAAGGCGATCTTGTCGAGCCGCAGGTTGGCCGTAAAGCGCAGGCCGGGGGCGCGCGAAAACGGTGTGCTGGTCGCCTGCAGGTAAGCACCGACGTCGTGATAGCCCTGCTCGCGGCTGTCCTTGGGCGAGATCAGCTCGACCATGTCGCCCGGTCGCCGCACGCCCTGGTCTTGGTTGAAGGTCTGCGTGTAGTACAGCACCTGCTCGCGCGTGTACTCGAAGTCGACGCCGCCAAGCAGCGACAGCCGCTCGCCAAACGGCGTGTACGAGACCTCGGCCTTGCCGTCGATCGACTTGTAGCCGTAGTTGGGGCGGAAGCTGGAGCTGCTGTTGCCGGTCAGGTACAGACGGAACTCGCCGCCCGGCTCGCCCTGCGAGTAGCCGGTGGTGGCGACCAGCGCGACCTTCGACCAGGACTTCTCGTAGCGCAGCTGCAGCCAGGTGTTGAGCAGCGCGATGCGCGTCTTTCCCGTCAGCACCGAGTTGAGCTGAAACTCGCCGCTCGAGTCGAGCCGCTGATGCCCCACCGAGAACGAGAAGCGGCCGACGCGCTCGCTGCCGATGTAGAAGCGCCCAAACACACTGAAGGGATTGGCCAGATCGTTGCTGCTCTTCTGATCGAAGAGCTCGGGCGGCAGCGTCTGGCTGGGAAAGGTGCGCTCTAGCTGCATGCCCGAGCGCGCGATCTGATCGAGCGTCAGCCCCAGCAGCACACCGCGGTTGCCGTCGCCGTAGCTGACCATCCCCGAGCCGCCGAAGCCGGCGTTGCCGTAGATCGTGGTGCGCGCCGCGGCCTCGGCGTGCAGACCGGGCTCGGGCTCGCGGGTGATGACGTTGACGGTGGCGATAAAGGCATTGGCGCCATACAGCGCCGACAGCGGCCCCTTGGCGATCTCGACGCGCTCGACGGCCTCGATCGGAATGAACTCTGGACCCAGGAACGCCGTCAGCTCAGGGCGGAAGCTGACCGACTGGCCATTGATCATCACCTTGACCAGCCGCGTGCCGGCTTTGACGCCGCCGGTGACCCCGCGCACCCCGAGCGAGGGCTGGACCAGATCGTCGATCACATACAAGCCAGGGACGATGGCCAGAAGCTCGCCGAGCGATCGCCAGCCGTGCGCCGCGATCTCCTGGCGCGAGACCGTAAAGACGTTGGCCGAGGCCAGCCCGTGCTCTTCCGCGATGCCGCCGCCGGCCGTTACCACCGGCTCATTGAGCAGATCGCGCAGATCCAAGCTCTCGATGTTCTGGATCGTCTCGCCAGCTCGGGCGGGCGTCGTTGTCATCGTCGCTGCGCTCGCTGGCTCGGGCGGAGGCGGTAGCGCCGGCTCGACCCGCAGCGGCGGTGGCGGCGGCTCCTCCTCAGCGACCGCTGCGCTCGGCGTCGGACTCGCGCTGGGGCTTGGCGCCGGACTTGGCGCCGGACT
>CAZVMD010000021.1:14847-39227 GCA_964628555.1 uncultured Myxococcales bacterium
CGCTGGGGCTCGCCGCCGGGCTTGGCGTCGGACTCGCGCTGGGGCTCGCCGCCGGGCTTGGCGTCGGACTCGCGCTGGGGCTCGCCGCCGGACTCGCAGTGGGCCGGGAAGGCTCCTCGGCTCGCGCGATCTGTGCAGCGAAAAGCAGAAGCAGTGGCAGGATGCGCCTGCCGTCACGCCCCCGCGGCCGTGCCCAGGTGCCAGGATCCGTCGGATACCGTGAGGTCAGCATCGCCCGTCTTGATTGTACGTTCTTCGCGGCAGGCAGCGTCGGCTTTTCCGGCCCGGCTGGCGAGCCTAGCCGAAGCGCCGCGCGGGCTCGGGGAGCGGCGCCGTTCAGCGGCGCTTCGTCAGCCTCCCTGTGGCAAACTGGCTAGGTCAGCCTGCGCTTGCGAGCAATACCTGGGGGGCCTATGCGAAGGTTTCTTTACGCGCCACTTCTGCTGTTGGCAGCGAGCCTGGGCGGCTTGGTGCCGCTTGCCTGCCAGAGCAGCGGCAGCGGCTTGACTGAGGATGCCGGCTCCCCAGGCGGGCCGTCCGCCGACCTGGCGCAGGAGCCCGGCTCTGGCAGTGATCTGGCGACACCGAGCTTGGCTCTGACCAGCGCTGCGCCGACCCGCGGCCCCAGCAGCGGTGGCATCACCCTGACGCTGCAGGGACAGCTTTTTCAGCCTGGCGCAACCGTCACGATCGGAGCGGTGGCGGCCAGCAACGTCAACGTCGTCTCGCCGAGCACGCTGACGCTGACGCTGCCCGCCCAGCCTGGTCGGCAGGGGCCGATCCCCATCACCGTGCGCAACCCCGACGGGACCACCACCAGCCGCGGCGATCTGTTTTCGTACTACAGCAGCGGGCCCATTACCTTTAATAAATCTGTGGTGATTGGCGGTGTGTGGGATCTGGCTGCCGATATCAATCAAGACGGCAATGTCGATCTGGTTTCATTGACCGGTAGTCCGCCTATGGTAAGTATACTACCAGGCAACGGCGACGGCACATTTGGTACGGCCAAGAGTGCAACCATTTCGCGGACCGCCGGCCTGGCCTTTACGAATCCAAATATCGTTGCGGTGACCAATGACGCCAAACCCGACTATGCCGATCTGGCCAGTGATGGGTATCTGCAGGTTTATCCTGGTAATGGTGATTTTACATTCTCTACACCAGTGCGCTCGCTAGCCGGGAATACCAGCAAGACTCTGTATAATCCGGTATTTGGTGATGTGGATGGCGATGGTCGACAGGATGCGCTGATCGCCGTCGATGACAATAGCTTTAATCTCCTGCTTGGTCGCGGCGATGGCAGCTTTCAGACGGCCAAACAGGGCTTTTTCATTAACCCGATTTCGCAGCTAAACGGCTTCTGCCCGCCTATGCTGTTAGATATCAATAATGATGGCAAACAAGACCTGATCTCCTATGCCCCAACGCCAGAAGTTATTTCGGTGTATCCCGCCAAGGGCGATGGCACGTTTGGTCCAGCAGTCAACTATAACACGCGCTGCCAGGCTCTCGGTAGCGGTGATACGAATGCCGATGGGTATCCTGATTTGATTGTCCATTATCATGATGGATTCCGCATCAATGCAACCCAGTTCTTTGTCCTGCTTGGATCGGCCAATGGTTCGTTTCAGCGCTTGGCTACTACTGAATACTCACCCACCAATATCTTTCACTTGGTCTACCCCGACTTCGATGGCAATGGGACGACCGATGTCATGGCTGAGCTAAGCGGCCTTAGCAGCGACATCGGCCTATGGACGGGAAAAGCCGACGGCACGTTTGCGCTGTCGACGTTTAGCGGCTACCGCAACCCGATCGTGGCCGACTTCGACAAAGACCAGCGCATCGACGTGCTGCTGACCATCCGGGGCATGGCGACCTCGGCCGTCCTGCTAAACACCTCGCAGTAACGGCTGGTTCCGTCGGCTGCCGTGGACGCCGGCTATCGAGCCAGGTGCGCCATCGGCTTGGCCAGGGCCGGCCCACGGGCGCGCCGCCGGTCGCGCTCGCAGCGCTCTCGCGGTGCAGTCGGCCCGCAGAGTCGGCGGGCGGGGCCGAGGCTGTATTGGTGTATTGGTCGGATATGCGGGGTCATTTTCAGGGTTCACATTGGCAGGCAGGATGGCTATGGAGTAGTGCGGTAAAAAAATCGGAGACCTGTGCATGTGGACCCTAATGACAGCCCTGCAGCTACTTTGGGTGACGTACTTGGCGACACCCTCCGTCGGCTCGCAGACCGGCTTGGCGGCGGTATATGGCCAGCCGGGAGATCGCTTGGCGGGGGGGCCCCTGGCCTGTACGGGCCAGCCGCTGCGCCAGGATGAGCTGGTCTGTGCTCATCGCACGCTGCCCTGCGGCACGCAGATCCTGCTGCAGAGTCGAAAGACCGGCCGCCTGGCCACCTGTCGCGTGCTCGACCGCGGACCGTACGGCGCCAAGCTGCCGAGCGGCCGCTTTGTCATCAAGACCCGGCCCGAGGCGCGCGGCACCTGGCGCGGCATTGTCGATCTGGCGCCGGCTGTGGCCGCGACGCTGGGGGTCAGCACCAGCGAGCCGGTGCAGCTTTTGTTTCTGCGCCCGGGCGTGCCGCTGCCCGCCGGGGCTGGCATTCGGCCCAGCGACCGCCGCAGTCGTCGCCACCCCCCAGCCGAGCGCATCGCTCCGTCCGTCCGGCGGCGCGGCCCCGTCGCCTAAGCTGCGCCTAGCCCGGCCCCGGCCCGGGGCTGCTAAGGGCTCGGCGTCCCGCCACAATCTGCCCTACACTGGTGCCCATGAATTCGAACCCGCAAGATCCGGCGGCCCCCGCCGCGGCCTACGACACCTTCGACGAGTTTCTGCAGGCCGCCATCAAGGAGTACTACGAGCGCGGCTGGCAGCGACCCAACTTCGTCGCGCTGCTCATCGCCTCCGGCCAGGTCGGCAATCTGGCCAAGAACTCGCTCGGCAGCAGCGACGGGTTAAAGGCGCTGGCGCTGGGCACCTTTGGCGTCGTGGCGGTGCGCGTCATCCTGATGCGCGTCCTGACCGGTCCGCTGGGCCTGCTGCTGACCGGAGTGTCGCTGGCGTCGCTGGTGGCGCTGTTTATCAAGAACCAGCGCGAGATCATGGCCAAGACCGGCCGCTTCCGCGAGCTGATCGCCCGCACGCGCGACAGCTTCGAGGAGTCCCAGACCGGCTATCGCCAGAATCGCCTCGATGCCCGCGAGCGCAACATGATGGTCGACGGCCTCCTGCGTCGCTTCCTGCGCGACTGCGATGAGATCTGATCCCGCCGCCTTTGTCGCGCTGTACGGCGCCCCGCCCACCGTCGTGGCCAGCGCGCCCGGCCGCGTCAACCTGCTCGGCGAGCACACCGACTACAACCTCGGCTTCGTCTTGCCGACCGCCATTCCCCAGCTCACCACCGTCGAGCTCCGGCTGCCGGCTGCTGGCTTGCTGCCGCCGCAGGCGCGCGTCGCCAGCCAGGCCAAGTCGGGCGGCGTGCCGCAGACCTATCGGCTGGGCGAGGAAGCTCCGCAGCACGACTGGCTGGACTATGTGCAGGGGGTCAGCCGCGAGCTCGCCCGGGCCGGTCATCGCCTGCCCAGCTTCGAGCTGCGCATCGCCTCCGCAGTGCCGCTGGGCAGCGGGCTGTCGTCGAGCGCGGCGCTGCTAGTGGCGCTGTTCCGCGCCTTTCGCCAGGCGCTGTCGCTGTCCCTATCTGACCTCGACATCGCGCGGCTCAGTCAGCGCGTCGAGAACGACTTCGTCGGCGCCCCGGTCGGCATCCTCGACCCAATGGCCTGTGGCCTGTGCCAGCCGGGGATGGCGCTGTTTCTCGATACCCGCGACCTGCGCTGCGAAGCGCTGCCGCTGCCGGCTGCCGTCGAGCTCCTGGTCATTCACTCCGGCCTCAGCCACTCGCACGGCCGCTCGGACGGCGCGGCGGCGGCGGCCCCGGTGGCGGACTATCGCGTGCGACGCGGCGAGTGCGAGCAGGCGGCGCAGGCGCTGGGGGTGACGACGCTGCGCGAGCTGCCCGACACCGCCCAGACCCAGGCCCGGCTGCTGCAGCTGCCGCCCACCTTGGCGCGACGGGTCCGGCACGTGCTCAGCGAAAATGCCCGCGTGCTGCGCGCTGCGGCGCTGCTGCGACAGCCGACGCCAAGTGACTCCGACTTGGCTGAGCTAGCGGCGCTGTTTGCCGCCTCGCATCGCTCGCAGCAGATCGACTATGAGGTGTCGCTGCCGGCCATCGATACCCTGGTCGCTCTGGCCGGCGCTGATCCGGCTGTGTTGCCCGGTGGGGCGCGGCTGACCGGCGGAGGCTTTGGCGGCTCGATCGTCGCACTGGCCCAGCGTGGCCGAGGGGCGCAGGCCGGGGCGCGCATCCTGGCCGCCTATCAGCAGGCCACCGGACAGCGAGCGACGCTTTTGGTTCCCCAGACCCCCGACCTCGCGGTAACAGAGCAGCCATGAGCTTGCTAGTCACCGGAGGCGTAGGCTTTGTCGGCTCGCACTTTGTCCGGGCCGCGGTCGAGGCGGGACGACGGGTCGTGATCCTCGATGACCTGTCGGGATCCTTAGCCGGCGCCGCCGGACGGGGACTGGCCGGCGATGGCCAGGCGGCCCAGTGTCAGGCCGACGAGCAGTCGCTGGCCCGCATCGCCGCGCTGCCCGGGGTGGCGCTGCAGATCGGCGACATCGGTGACAGTGCCCTGGTGTCCTCGCTGTGTCGGAGCCATGGCGTGACGGCGCTCTTGCACTTTGCCGGCAAGATCCAGGTCGGCGAGTCAGTGCGTCGGCCTGAGCTGCACTTCGACATCAACTTCGCTCGCGCCCTCAGCCTGCTGGAGGCGGTGCGTCACGCCGGGGTCGGGCAGGTCGTCTTTTCGTCGACCGCCGCGGTGTACGGCACACCCGAGCGAGTGCCGATCCACGAAGCGGCGCGCTGCGAGCCCGACAGTCCCTACGGACGCAGCAAGCGCGCCTTCGAGTGGGCCCTGCTGTCGGCCGAGGTGGCGCACGGGCTGCGCTGGGCCGCTCTGCGCTACTTCAACGCCGCCGGCGCGCATCCCGATGGCAGCCTGCGCGAGTCGCACCATCCCGAGACCCATCTGATCCCGCTGGCGCTCGACGCGGCTCTGGGGCGGGCGCCGCCGCTGTCGGTGTTTGGCAGCGACTATCCAACGCCGGACGGCACCTGCATCCGCGACTACATCCATGTCTGCGATCTGGCGCAGGCGCATCTGCTGGCGCTGCGCGAGCTAGAAGCCGGGCACAGCCTGGGACCGCTCAACCTGGGCACTGGCCAGGGCTACTCGGTGCAGCAGGTGCTGGCCGCGGCCGGCGAGGTGCTGGGGCGCGCCGTGCCGCACGTCCTGGCCGGGCGACGGCCAGGTGACCCGCCGCAGCTGATTGCCGACCCCAGCTTGGCCCGCGAGCGCCTGCACTTTGAGCCGCGCCGCTCGGACCTACACCTGCTGCTCGAAGACGCGCTGCGCTCGCGTCGTTAAGCTGCGGTCTTACGCCGCTGCCGCGAAGACCTGCCCGCACAGCGCAAGCCCCGCCAGCAGCGCCGCCTGCAGCCTCTCTGACGCCGGCAGGGCCGCTGCCCGCTCGGCCGTCAGGCCCAGCCCAAGCGTGGCTTCGTAGCTCGCCGACTGCGTCGCAGCGACGACTGGCAGGTGCAGGCCGACCTGGCCCAGCGCCTGCTGCAGAAAGCGCTGGCCCTCGGCTTCGACGGCGAGCAAGGCATCGAAGGGACCCAGCCGAGCTCCCGCCGCGAACAGATCCTGACTCTGCACGCCGGCGATGTGCCAGCCCTCCGCCGCCCGCGACAGCGTCGCGTCTGGGCGCAGCTGCAGCCGGGTCAGCCCCTGTCCCAGGTGGTCGGCGAGCGGGCCGGCGGCGCCCTGCGGCAGGTAGCTCGGCGGCTGCTCCGCGTCGCTTAGCTCCTGACAGGAAATGACAGCCTCTTGCATCCAGCTTTCGATGTATCGACGGAGCCGGTGATCAGAAATGCAAAAGACTTGCATCTCTTGCTGCGCGTTCCGCCCCGGGCTGGGCAGCGCCAGCAGCTGCACCGGGAAGCGCTGATCGGAGAGCGTGCGGGCCGCCAGCCGGGCCGCCAAGCCATCGCCCAGCACCGCCAGCCGCAAAGGTCGCCTGTGGGCCGGGGTCCGCACCTTTTGCTGATAGGCCACCAGATCGATTTTGCCCTCCTGCACCCGCAGCGAGCGCGGCCGCACGATGCCCAGGTGCGGTCGCTGCGGCGGGAAGGGTCGATCGAACTGACCGAAGCACCACAGGATGCCGCCGTACGACGAGGGATCGCGGCCATCGAGCGCATAGCGGTGGTTCAGGTCGATGAGCAGCGCCAGCGCCGTCGCGGCATTCGGTGTCCAGGCCAGCACCGCCTTGCCCCAGGTCATGCGCAGGTTGTTGTGTAGCTCGCCGTGCACCCGCAGCGACTGCTGTGCCGCATCCCACAGCGGCACGCCGGTCTGGCCGCGCGCCAGGCGCTCCCACGAGGGCAAGAGCGGCCGGCGATCGACCTCGTGCGCCTGCAGCGTCTTTTGCGCCCAGCTGGGCACTGCGGCCAGGGTCTCGTGCCCGGGCTCGTAGGTGCAATAGACGTGCGCTAGCTCGCGCCAGGTCAGAAACTCGTCGAGAAACTTCTCGCGGCTGTCCGACGCTGGCTGGGCCAAGAGCGTGCGCGCCAGGCGCAGCGGCGACACCTGGCCGTAGTGCAGATACGCCGACATGCGACTTTCGCCTGCGGGGGCCAGCGGGTTGTCGCGCGCCTCGCCGTAGTGCGGCAGGCCGCGGGCTACAAAGTCGGCGAAGCGAGCATAGCCAGCCTGGCTGCCGCCGCGGGTCTGCGGCACCGCCGGCACGCTGTGATCGATCGCGCACTCGGCGATCAGAGCCGGCAGATCGGCGGTCGCCAGATCGACGGGGACAAAGGGCAGTCGGGGCACAAAGGCGGGATAGGCTGGCGTGACCTCGGACCAGGGCTTTGCGGCTCGGGCTCGTCGCTCCTCTTCAGTCGCGGCGCGAAAGGCGAAGGCGCGCAGCCAGGCCCGGCCGCTGCGACGCGCCGGCAGGATGCAGGCGGTATCGACGGCCAGGACCGGTCGCTGCAGCGCCTGGGCCAGGCCGGAGGTCCAGGCGATAAGCGGCGCCCACGGCAGATCTTCGGTGACCACCAGGCAGGCCTGCTCGGCGAGGTGGCGCAGGTGCGGACCGCGCTGACCTGGGCGCTCCAGATGGAAGGCATAGCCGATGTTGCGCGCCCCGAGCTCGGCCGCGACATCGACCGCCCCCTGCAGGATGAAGGTGTGATGGCGGTCCGAGGCGTAGGGATAGCGCTCGGACAGCCCGTGATAGACAAACAGCGGCCGGCCGAGCAGGGCCGACAGCGACAGCGCGGTATCGAGCGCCGGGTTTTCGTGGCCGCGTACAGCCGTGCGCATCCAGTAAAGGACGAAGCCAGTGCGAACGACGGCGTGGTCGGCTCGGGGCGGGCTGGCCGTCGCGGCGGGCGTCGGCGGGCTGGGCCAGATGACGTGAACGCGCTCGCCAAGCGAGGCCGGCAGAGCCGATAACAGGCGGGAAAGCTGCATGAATTTTCGATGCAGCCTAGCTCGGCCCTGCGCCAGGGAGGTCGCCTAGCCCGCCCATCTTCGCCCGGTTTCTTGTGTACTTAGCGGTATGATGAAGCTGCTGTGTCTGTCGATCTCAGCAGCGCTGAGGGGGTGTACAAGCTCTGTCCGAGCTGCCACTACATCTACCCAGCGGCGGATCGCTTCTGTGCCCGCGATCGCAGCGAGCTTATCGTCGATGAGCGCGTCTTCGTCGGCAAGTACATCCTGCTGCGCAAGGTCGGCGAGGGCAGCATGGGCGCGGTCTATGAAGCCGAGCAGCCGCAGATGGGACGCAAGGTGGCGGTCAAGCGCCTGCGCCCCAATCCCGAGGTCATGCTGCGCTTCGAGCGCGAGGTTCAGGCGGCCGGCGCCATCAACCACCAGAACGTCGTCACCATCTTCGACAGCGGCCTGACCCCCGACGGGGCTGGCTTCATCGCGATGGAGTATCTGGAGGGCGAGCACTTAGCGCAGCACCTCGAAGCGCGCGGCCCGCTGCCCGTCGCGGAAGCCCTGCCGCTGTGGCTGCAGGCGGTGCGAGCGATGGCAGCGGCGCATGGCAAGGGCATCGTTCATCGTGACCTTAAGCCCGAGAACATCTTCCTCGCGCGACAGGCGGGAGAAGAGAGCGGCGCGCCGGTGCTCAAGGTGCTCGACTTCGGCATTGCTAAGTTTCACAAGCGGCCGGCGGCGGCCAAGGGCACCACGCCCGGCATGATCATCGGCACCATGCAGTACATGGCGCCCGAGCAGCTACAGGGCGCCGAGGCCGATCCGCGGGCCGATGTCTACGCGCTCGGCCTCATCCTCGTCGAGATGCTGGTGGGGCGCCTGCCCTGGGGGCAGAGCAAGGAGCAGAGCTACGCGCAGTTTGCGCTGCGCATGGTGCAGCCGCCGCAGAAGCTGGCCGAGCTTCGTCCGGGCGAGCGCTTCTCCGCGGAGCTACAGCGCTTCATCGATGAGCTGCTGGCCATTGAGCCCGAGGGCCGTCCCGCCCAGGCTGGCGAGCTGTTGCCCCGTCTGCGCCAGGTGCCAGAGGCGGCCGGGCTGTTTCCCGCTGACTCGTACTCGGGCTTTGATCTGTCGCGCGGCGGCGAGCGCAAGAGCTCGCCCCTGCCGGTGCCCGCGACGCAGCGCGTGCCGGCCTTTAGCCTGGCTGCGCTCTCCCCGCGGCTGCGCGGAGTGTTGTTGGCCACGCCGCTTCTCGGGCTGCTGTTGGCTGGGCTGTACTTCGCGCTACGCCCAAGCCCGCCGCCCCAGCTGCCGGTGCCGTCGGCCACGCCGCTTTCGCCCGCCGATAAATCGGCCGATAAGTCGGCCGACAAGCCGCCCGACAAGGTGCCGCTCGACAAGCCGGCCGACAAGCCGACGGTCAGCAAGTCCAGCGCTGGCTCGCGTCCCACCGCGCCGCACAGCGCCACGCTGCAGGTGCAGTTCGCCACCACGGAGGCCAAGGGCGTGAGCCTAAGCTGCGCCGGCCGCAAGCTCGGGGCTCCTAGCTGCTCAGGAGCCGGCATCTGCAAGTGGGTGGTCAGCGTGGCCAGCGGCCAGAAGTGTCTCGCTGAGCGCGGCAAGGCCAAGAAGCTCTACTCCTACGCTGAGCTGCAGAAGACCGCCCCCGACCGCAAGAACCTGATCCACATCTTGGTGCACTTCTAGCGCGGGCCATCGACCTGATCAGGGCTTGGCGCGCTCGGTGCCCGGCTGGCCAGCGGTCGCGAAGCTCCAGGCTGCCGCGAGCTGCTGGGCTGGTCGATCGGTGATCGGATCGGCGTGGGCGACCAAGATTCGCTGCAGCGGCAGCGCGCCGAGCTTGGCCAACGACTCAGCGACTGCCGGGTTGGCCCGCGTCTTCCAGCGCACATCTGGCGGCATCCCGACCTTGCCGTGGAGCCCAAAGAGGCGAGCCGAGAGGCGCCACGTAAAGTGGTCGCGGGCGCAGGCCGAGATCAGGAGGTCGGCGGCAATCAGCGAGCCCGTCGCGGGGTGGAAGAACACCGTCTCGTCGAGAAAGGGCACGCCCTGCAGATCGATGGGGACAAGCTCAGGCGTCGCGCCGGCGTACTCGGGATCGTCGGTACTCAAGGCGATGCGGACGCGCGGGTTGCGGGCCTCTGCCGACTTGCGGCCGACCACGCGGGCCTGCGGATAGCGCGCTGCCGTGGCCGGCGCTTCTAGGTGATGGAAGCGATTGGGCACCACGATCCAGCGCACCTCGCCGAGCGCAGCGAGCGCTGTGCACAGCTCGTCGCTGGGTGGCCCGGGGCTGTGAACCCAGAGGGCATCGCCGGCCAAGCGCACGACGGTGGTTCGCGAGCGCAGGCGCGCCCCACTGAACCAGACCGGACGCTCGCTGACCCAGATGGTGTCTGGCACTACGACTTCAAGAAGGCTGGGACCCACCATGCAGCTAGCGTACCCCGCTTTGGGGGCCACTTTGGGGAATCTGTTCGGCTCCGGAAGAGCGCAGGGCAGAGGCAGCCGCGCGCGCTGCCCGTCGCCTCGATCGGTCGTCGCGCCGATCGGTCGTCGCGCCGATCGGTCGTGCTTGCGACGCACGCCTGCCGCTCTTAGGTTGAGCGATGCTGTCGTGATCCGCTCTGGCCGCCATCGCCTGCTGCGTCGCCTGCGAGTTCTGCTTGCCTGGGCCGTGGTGTGCTGGGGGGCAACCATGGCTGTGCCGCCCATGGCGCTGGCTGAGAGCGCGCTCTGCGCTGCGCGCGCCACGGCGACGCTGCAGCTGGCACAGGCTCCAAGCGCGTCCCCGTCCGCTGCGTCCCCGCCTGATGAAAGTCCCCCACTGGCCGACTCGCACGATCGACGCGCGAGCACACCTGCCATGCTGGGGCCGAGCCGGATCTACCTCTTTCACTGCTCGCTCCTCCTCTGAGATGGCGGCGCCGCGTGGCCGCACATCCCCACTCAAGAGGAGGAGTCCATGACCCCGAACCATCGTCGGACCAGCACCATCCTGTCGCTGGCCACCGCTCCGTTTCGTCTGTGCTATCGCGCTGTGCTCTGGCTGCTCACGCTGCTTGTGCTTGGGGCCAGCTATGCCGTCGGCGGCGTGCCGCGGATCGAGCGCCCCGAGCGCAAGAACCCGATGGCCAGCGTCGATCCCGACTAAGGCCGACAGGCGCTCTGCAGCCGAGCGCAGCGCGACTCGCCAGGTCAGCGCGGTCCAGGAAACGAGTCGACGCTTAGGCGAGCCTGCTGCTGCCCAGTGCTGCCTGCACCGCTGCGTTGAAGGTCTCGACGTCAAACGGCTTGGCCAGAAAGCCATCGGGAACGTGGCCGCCCATCTTGTCCTGGGCTTCCTCGGGCGAGAAGCCGCTGACTAGCAGGGCACGCTGGCGCGGCTGCCGGCGCCGGATCTCACTGAGGACCTCGACGCCGGAAAGGCCCGGCATGGTCAGATCCAGCATGACCAGGGCATAGCCCTCGGGATCGCGAGCGAAGGCATCGAGCGCGGCTTGGCCACTGGTCGCCAGCTCGACCTCAAAGCCCAGGCGCGAGAGCAGGCGGGCAGAGATGATGCGAATCGACGCTTCGTCGTCAACCAGCAGGACCTTGCCACTGCCACGGAAGGCGGCGCTGCTGCTCCCGGTCGCTGGCGCTGGCCTAGGCTGCGGCGTGCTGGCCGGGGGCAGCAGCACCGTGCACTTGGTCCCGCGCCCGACCTCAGACTGGATGAAGAGGGCCCCGTGATGGGCGCGCACGATGCCCAGCACCGCCGACAGGCCCAGGCCGCGCCCGGTGAACTTGGTGGTGTAAAAGGGATCGACGACGCGCTTGAGGTTCTCGGGCTGGATGCCGCAGCCGGTGTCTTCTACCTCGACAAAGACGCAGGCGCGCGGCAGCTGCTCATCGATGCTCAGCGCCAGCTGGGCCCACTCCGGGCTGAGCTCGGTGCAGCCGGTGCGGATGGTGATGGTGCCGGGATTTTCGGCAATCGCCTCGGCCGCGTTGACCGCTAGGTTCATGAGCAGGCGGCGGATCTGCGTGACATCCATCGAGACCGGCGGCAGCTGCGGCGAGAGCTCCAAGCGCAGCTCAATGCGGTGGCCGCCCAGAGCTGCCTGCAGGAGCTTGGTGAGGGCCTGCACTAGCCGACTTAGATCTTCCGGCTCAAAGACGAAGCTCGAGCGGCCAGAGTAGGCCAGAAGCTGCTGACAGAGCTCGGCGGCGCGTCGGCTGGCGTCTAGGATCAGCGAGATCGACTCGGTCCCCGGCGCATCGAGCTTTCCATCGCAGGCCAGCAAGTTCGCGCCAGCCATGATGATGGTAAGGAGGTTGTTGAAGTCATGCGCCACGCCGCCCGCCAACAGCCACAGGCTCTCTAGCTTCTGCTCCTGCGTGATGCGCTGCATGGCCTCGTCGCGCTCGGCCTCTAGATGGCGCTGCAGCGTGATGTCGCGGACATAGGCCATAACCTGCGTACGATCGGAATAGCGCAGCGGGCTGAGGCCGATTTCGAGCTGCATCAGGCCACCGTCTTTGCGTTGACCAAACAGGTTGCGAACATCGCCCATCGAGCGCGGCTTTGGCTCTTCGGCATATCTCTGTCGATGCTCGGCATGCGCGCCTCGCCGATCGCTGGGGACCAGCAGCTCGATGCTCTGGCCGAGCAGCTCGTCCTTGCTGTAGCCAAACAGCTTTTCGATCATCGGGTTGACCAGGCAGATTCGGCCCTCCTGGTCTGCGGTGACAATGCCATCGAGCGCGCTCTCGAAGATCAGGCGAAAGCGCTCTTCGCTCTCGCGCAGCTGCTGCACTCGCTGCTGCAGATCGTGGTTGAGCGAACGCACCAGCTCCTCGCCGCGCCGCCGCTCCGAGATATCGCTGACCAGCACGACGAAGCCGCGGACGTCGTCGTTTTGCACAAGTGGGATGTAGCTGGCCTGGGTGTAGCCGGTGACGCCGCTCGGCTTGCGGATGGCACGGTCGAAGTGCTGCGGCTGCCCGGCCAGCGCGCCGCGGACATAGGGCTCATTTTTGGCGAAGAGCTCAGGCCCCAAGAGCTCGGGCATGGTGATGCCGAGGATCTCGTCCGGCTGCTTGCCGAACCAGTCAACGTAGGCACGGTTGGCAAAGCGGCAGCGCAGCTCGGTATCCCAGTAGCCGACCATGCCCGGCAGGTTGTCGGTGATGGTGCGGATGAAGCGCTCGCTGCGGTCGAGTGCATCGCGCTGCTCAATCGTCTGTTGAAACAGCTTCTGCTGTTCGCGGACCCGCTGCTCAAGCTCGGCATGCAGCGCCTGCCGCTGCTCCTCAGTCCGCGAGAGCGAGGTGATGTCGACGAAGGTCAGGACCAGTCCATCAGGGCTGCGGTTGACATCGAAGTACGGCACGGCGCGCTGCAGATAGACGTTGCCGTCCACCGTCGAGACGCGGCGCTCGATCGGGACGCCGGTCGCTGCGACCTTAGCAATGTCAGCAAAGAGCTCGCCGCTGGTCAGGCGCGAGGTGATGTGCCGGATGTCGCGATCGATGTCCTGCGGCAGCAGGTTCAGGACCTGGCGGATCGCGGGGGTAAAGAAGCGGACCTGTAGCTGCGAGTTTAGGAAGATGGTGCCGATCTCAGTGGCCTGGATCAGGTTCTTCAGATCACCGCTGACCCGATTGAGGTCCTTGATGCGCTGCTCGTGCTCGGCATTTACGCTGTACAGCTCCTCGTTGACCGAGTGGAGCTCTTCGTTGGTGCTCTGCAGCTCTTCGTTGGCAGCCAGCAGCTCTTCATTGCTGGCCTGTAGCTCTTCGTTGCTGGTCTCAAGCTGCTCGACCGTGACTTTCAGCGACTCTTGCGCATGCAAGAGCTCTTCTTCGAGCTGCCTGATGCGGGCGCGCGCTTCTTCTTCAAGGGCCGGTGAAGTCTCGGGCGGTAGGCGTGGTTTGGGATCGGATCGTTGGCTGCTTTGGCTGAAGCGAAACAGCACGAACTGGCTGTTCAATACCGAGTCAAAGATCGGCTCCGCGGCGAGATCCACGAGCAGGCTGCCGCCCTCTTCCTCGACGCGGATATTGCGGAAGGCGACAGGCTCATGGCTTTTTAGCGCGCTGTGGAACAGCGAGGCGAGCGCGCTGCGCAGGCTGCCACGGGTCATGGCCACAAGATCGGTGCTCATGCGACCGGGAGGGACGTGCAGGTAGCGCTCGGCATCGCCGAAGATGTGCACGACATCGCGGCGCGAATCGACCAGCACACCCGACCGCACGAAGCGCTGCAGCAGCGCTTCGTAGATGCGCGACATCCGCACATCGCCCGGCGTCGCGGCTTGTCCAATCTGCGGTCCGGGGGGCGAGATCAGGTCCGTGCGCAGGTTGCCAGGCAGGCGTGTGTCGCGCAGCTTTTGGAAGATCCGCCACTGCCGATTGAGTGGCTCAAACTCGCTCTGCAGCTCGGCAACCCCCTCGCTGGGACCCAAGAACAAGTAGCCATGGCGCTTGAGCGCAAAGTGAAACGAGGCCAGGGCTTTAATCTGAGCCACTGGCTGCAGATAGATAAACAGGTTGCGGCAGCTGACGAGATCGATGCGCGTATAGGGCGGGTCGCGAATCACGTTGTGTGGCGAAAACAGGATGTGCTGGCGCAGCTTCGCCGAGACACGGAACCCTCCCGCGGTCGCTTCAAAGAAGCTCGTGCGGCGATCCTCGCCGAGCTCGGCCAGACTGGCTTCGCAGTAGATGCCCTCGGCGGCGATCTCCAGGGACTTGCGGTGGACATCCGAGGCAAAGATGCGGAAATGCGGGGCTCGCTGTCGCGCCGCCATCGCTTCTAGGAGCAGGATGGCCAGCGAGTAGGCCTCTTCACCGGTGGCACAGCCGGCCACCCAGATGCGCACTTCTTCCTCGGGGGCGATGCGGTCCAGGAGCTTGGGAATGACCTGCTCTTGCAGAACGGCAAAGGCCTCGGGATCGCGAAAGAAGCGCGTCACACCGATCAGCAAGTCGCGATACAAGGCATCGAGCTCCTCGGGGCTGCCGAGGACACGGGCGCAGTACTCCGGTAGGGTGCCGGCCCCGTCCAGCGTCACGCGGCGCTCGATCCGGCGGCTGATAGTGGCGGGCTTGTAGTAGTTGAAGTCCAAGCCATAAAGCTCGCGCAGCCGGCCGATCACGCGGGCAATGCCGCGCGGATCCTCGACCGAGTTGGCCGGTAAGGTTCGCCCAAGCGGCGAGCGCTGCATGGCGTGGGCCAGTAGCACGGCCGGCATCTCCTCGGGCAAGAGGACCGCGTCGACATAGTTTGTGGCGACGGCGCTGCGCGGCATGCCGTCAAACTTCGCGCTCTGCGGTGACTGCACTAGGACCAAGCCACCGCCCGCGTGGATGTCGTAGACGCCTTGGCTGCCATCTGTGCCAGTGCCGGACAGCACGATGGCCACCGCCCGCTCGCCTAGCTCGCTGGAGAGAGAGCGAAAGAAGGCGTTGATCGGCATGCTGAGGCGCTCGCCAGATGGGCACGCATGGGTGTACAGCGCTCCATGCTGCAGCGTCAGCTCCTGCCTGGGGCCCAGCAGATAGATCGTATTGGGCTGTGGCGCCACTGGCTCGTCCACCACGACGATTGGCATCGGGGTGCAGCGCGCTAGGAGCTCATCCATCACGCTCTCGAAGTCCGGCGACAGATGCTGAAGCACCACGAAGGCCATACCGGTGTTAGGGGGCATGGCATGAAACAGGCGCTCGAGAGCTTCAAGGCCCCCCGCTGAGGCGCCGATACCCACGATAAAGCTAGGGGGCAGCGACTCTGTGCTTCCGGCGTCTGGCGCCGTTTTCCCCCCGGGAGGCGTCGGCTGTTCGTCGTCCATGCCGCATGATCGCGTGGACGCGCCGTGCATTGTCAAGCGACGGCGAGAGGACGAACCATCAGGTCTTAGGTCTCAGGGAGCACAGCTTTGGGCTCACGCCGCACCACCGCTTGTCGTTCGATCAGAGCGCGCACTAAAGCGCTGTGCAACGCACGGCAGTCTTCTCCGCCGGCGCGATCCTTGCAAAGATAGGCGGCAGGCTCGATGCAAAGGACCCCGGCTCGGGGTCATGCATCGGTGGGGCCACCCAGGCAGGTGTCGGTGGGTCTGCCGCGGGCGCTTTCGACCTGCCGCATGTGGGAGACGCCGATGCAACAGGACGATTCTTCATCAGGCTTGGGCTCTGCTCGTGCCGACTTGGCCGCCGCGCCGGCCAGCGCTGTCGAGGAGGTCTGGCAGGTACGAGCCCGCGCCGAGCTCTATGAGCGCCTGGCTGCTGCCTTCGTGCATGACTTGAACAATGCATTTCAAGGGGTGCTCGGACCGCTGTGGGAGCTAGAGGAGCTGACCGCGGCGCTGCCTGCAGCTTCCCCCCAGCTGCTGCGCTTGCACGAAGCGTGCAGAAGAGGCATGGCGCTGGTCCGCCTGCAGAGCGAGAGCTTTGCCGCTCCCAGTCCAGGCACTGCGTCGCTGGCGAAGCTGTTGGAGGAGGCCTGGCCACTTCTGCGCCACCTGCTGGGTGTGACGCATCTACTGCGCTTGAGCGTCGAGCCGACAGCACTGGCACTGACCGTGAACCCGCGCACCTTTCGCCGGCTGCTGCTGCACCTGTGCCTGTCCTTGGGGCACGCGCTCCCTGCCTCGGTCACGATCGAGATCGTGCTGGGCTCAGCGGCCAAGCCGATGCCCGGAGCACCCTCCACTTCCGAGCAGGCGGCGGCAGTTGACACAGGTGACAGCGGACTCAGCCTGCGGTTTGTGGCCCGGCCGCGTGGCAAGAACGGAAGCCTGGCGAGCAGCGCGGCAGCGACGATGACGCCGTACACCTTTACCGCCACCGAGCAGCACTTGGCGGCCTGCCTCGGCGTGGCGCTGCGCTCGTTCGTCGAGGTCTCACAGCTGACGGTAGAGCTGCAGTTTCCCAGGGCTCCTCTCGGCGGCTCGGACGGGCTAGCTGCCGGCAGCGACTAGCGCGCGCCGCTGCGGATCCAGTTTACGACCATGCACAGGCTGGCGTCGTCGATCAGACCCGCATTCGGCGGCATGCTGTCGCCCCCGCCATGCGGCACCCGCCGCTGCTCGCCGGTCAGCTTGTACAGCAGGTAGCTCTTGTTCAGGTTGAAGCTGGCATCGACATAGGGAAAGTCAGAGGCCGAGCTCTGCCCGACCATGAGCAGCAGATCCGCCGCGCTTCTTAGCGACGGCAGAAGTGGCCCGCCATGACAGTTGGTGTTGTTGCAGCGGCCCTTGAACACCGGGTCATAGATCTGCGTGGCCGTGAGGTTAGCTGGGCTGCAGCTAGCTGGCAGGGTCACGCTGGGCGGTGGCAGGTCGGCGATTGCGCTGGCCAGGTCACGCGGGCCGGCATCCTGGCCGCCATCGCGCGGGCCTGTGCCTGGGCCAGCGCTGTCGCAGTCCGCGACCAGGCTGGTGCCCAAGAGCCCAAGGGAAAGTAGGGTGAGCGAGCGAAGGGGGGACCAGCGACGAGAACCTAGCGAGATCGGCATACTGCATGATAGGCGCGGAGCCGCGCGGATGGCAGCGTGTCGCGCGGTCCGTCGGACCCGATTCCGGGCGGCCCAGATGCGCAGAGCTTAAAGCTCGCTGAGGTCGTCCGCAGCGTCTTGCCAGCTGCCCAGCAGCTGAAAGCCGATGCGCGAGCTGAAGCCAGCCCGCAGCAGCATGCGCAGCACGCGGGCTCGGCTGCGCTCGTCACCGGCGGCCGGAGCTGCGACGCGCTTTTTGGCGAGAAAGGCTCGCGCCTGCGTCAGCTCATCGGTCTCGGCGAAGGCGGTCTCGACTTCGCGAGTGATGATCGCGGCAGGCACTCCTTTGTTGCGCAGATCTTGGGCGATGCGGCGCGGACCCAGCTTGCGCCCATCGCGGCGCAGCGACGCAAACGAGGCGGCATAGCGCACATCCGACAGGTACTGATGCCCGCGCAGGCGCTCCAGCACGGCGGCGATGAGGGGGGCTGCGGCCGTCGCATCCTCGACCCGCTTGTGCAGCAGCCGGCGCAGCTCGGCTTCGGTGCGCATGCTGCGGGAGAGCACACCGACCGCATAGTCATAGAGCTCCTGTTCGCTGGAGAGCAGCTTGCGACCACGGCGAGCGGCCGGGCGCGCGGACGGACGGGGGGGATGCAGAGTCGACATGGCGGCAGCCTAGCGCGAGATCGCCGCCCTGCCACCTGCGCTGCGCTCGTTATTCAGAAAGCAGGCTGCGCAGCCGCGCGATCGGCGTGTCGAAGAGCTCGGGCTGCACCAGCGACGGGGCCGAGCTGGCGACGATGCTCAGCAGGTAGCGCTTCCGGCCGACCTCGAAGATGCGATGCAGGGTGACCTGGCCGGCTTCGTCGTGCAGGACAAAGCTCTGCGGGCGGGCCGCGCCATGTCGCGGGACGCGATCGGCCAGGATCAAAAGCAGCGACGAGATGCCAGCCAAGGTCTCGGGGGCCGCGCAGCCGCGATTGCAGGCCATCGGCAGGCCGGCCTCATCGCTCAGCACGACTGCGACAAAGGCGCCGCGCTCGCGCAGGCGATCCAGAAGATCGCACAGCCCGCTGCGCGAGTCCGAAGCGGCGGTCAGCTGCTTGAGGTCCAGGCTCAGGCGGTCCTTGTCCATGACCGGCTGCACCAGCTTCAGCACCGCGCGCACGGCCTCTTCGTTCTTCTGTTCCTGGGCCCGCAGCGGCTCGATCAGTGCACCGAGCGCGGCGCGTAGCTCGTTCGTTTCGTGCTGCTGCGCGCCGCTTAGCTGCCCCCGTAAGACGGCGACATCCTGGCTCTTGCCATCGAGCTCGCGGCGCAGCAGGGCGCGTGCTTGCACACCGCGGCGTGCCCCCAGCAAGTAGCCTGCGGCCAGCAGTGTGATCACCGCCCCCGCTGCGAGTGTCGCCGAAAGCAGGCTCATGGCAGGTTGCTCCTTTCTTCTGGGCAGTCGGGCTGACCGTCTACGTGCAAGCGCACCAGGCGCTGCGCATCCGGCAGCGGTCCGGCGCTGTCAGTCGGGAGGTAGTGACCAAAGGCCCGCACCTTTAGCTGCGCCCGCGGCACGCCCGCTCGCTGCAGCGCAGAGGCGACGGCCTGCGCCCGCCTTTGGCTGATCGCGAAGCGCCCGGCGACCGGGCCCAGCTGGTCGCTGTAGCCATCCAGCCACAGCCGCGTCCCGGGGTGAGCTTGCAGCCAGCCCGCCAGTCGATCGATCTTGTCGGCGATGGGAACCCTGGGCACCGCGCCGCCGGCCACGAAGTGAACGGCAAAGACCGGCGCGCAGTCGGGGGGGGCGCTGCTGGGGGGCGCAGCTTTCGGCTGGGCTGGGGGCGAGCTGGGCCGGCCAGCGGCCGTGGACCCCGGAGTGGTGGACTCGGCCCGCGGCAGGGCAGGGGCTGTCGCCCCGCGCTCGGTCGCTGCAGTGGTCGCCACCGCCGTCGCTGGCTGGCCGGGCGGCGCAGGCGCTGCCGAATCCGACGCAGTCACCGCGGGCCGGGCAGCCGAGTCGTGGGCGCGGGTGGTGCTCGCGGTCGGCGTCTGCTGCTCCGCCCCCTGCCAGAGGCTGTGCGCTGCGCCGGTCAGCATCACCCCCAAGAGCAGCAGGCCCAGCGGCAGGAGCAGCGGGAAGTCTTCACCGAAGACATGAAAATGGCGTGCCCGCTCAGACACCGCGGACCTCCGCTGCGGACTGACCGCGCCCCTGCCATGGCCGCTTGTCGCGCCGGGTGACTGGCGCGGCGGGCCGATTCGCCGACCTCTGGCGGCTTCCGAATCGGTCGCGGGCGGGGCCGCGCGCTATGTGTCGGCGGTGGACCACAGCTGCTCCTTAGGCGGGGCGCCGGTAGCCCAGCTCCTCCAAGCGGCGCAGGTTGGCGGTGATGCGGGCATCGCCCGGCTGCAGCGAGTCAGCGCGCAGAAATGCACTGAGCGCCCCGGCGTAGTCTTTGACCAAGAGCGCATCGATGCCAGCGTCAAGCTGCGCAGAAAAGTCATCGCTCTTGACCGCAGTCGGGCCAGGGTCTGCGGCTGGCTCCGGCGTCGGCGCTGCCACGCTGACTGGCGGCAGCTCATCGGTCGGCGAGCTACCGCTCTTGCCGGCCATGAGGTGGTCGCTGTCGACTGCAGCTTGCAACAGCAGGCTATCGAGCGAGCCATCGAGGTTGGCAGCCTCCAGATCGTGATGCAGCGTGCTGCACAGCACGACCGCACCCGGCAGGTTGACCAGGCGCGAGAAGGCCGCCATGCCGCTGCCCAGAAGATCGCTCGCGGCCCAGGGCCGACCGCGATGCACGACTAGCTGGCCGATCCGCTTGCCGGCCAGCAGCACATCGATCGACACCGAGTGGCGACCGGCGCAGGCGATCTGCAGGTAGTCGGCGGCGCAGAACGGCGGTGCGAGCTTGGCCGCTTGCATCGCCGACAAGCGCACGCGCACTAGCTGCCGTAGCTCATCGAGCGAGACCGGCTTCTCCAGGACATCGATCTGCAGCTGGCTGGCCAGGCGAGCGCGGTACGACTTGAGGTAGGCGGTCATGTAGATGATCGGCAGGTGCAGATCGCGCTGGGCGAGCTCGGACAATAGCTCGATGCCAGAGCGATCCGGCAGGTTCAAGTCCGAGATGATCAGGTCCGGGCGCTGGCTATCGAGGCACGCCAGCGCCTCGGCCATACTGCCGGCTTCCTCGACGCTGACCTCAGGCAGCTGGCGCAGGCTGCGCGCGACCGAGCGGCGCAGGAGCTCCTCATCTTCCAAGACCAGGATGTGCTGCATGTCCGCCTGCTCCCCTAGCTGCGCTTGTCGGTGCCGGCAAAGACGCGGACCGAGCGGTCGGGCAGCTTGTAAGCGTCGGCCAAAAGATCGACGCCGCAGGCCAGCCCTTCGCACCAGTCGAGGAAGCGCGCCACCATCGCTTGGCCTGCGAAGTAGGCGCCGTGCTGCGGCGCGATGATCTCGACATCGAGCTGCCGCACCATGCGCACCCAGCCCTTGAGCGCGAGGCCCGAGGCCATGTAGCGGCGATGGAAGCCGAGCATGTAGCGAACATGCGCATCAAAGTCATGCACCTGCCGCCCCTCGGCGCCCAGCGACGCGCCCAGATCCCCCGAGTACAGGATGCGAGCCTGTGGATCGTAGACGTGGAAGTTGCCCGGCGAGTGCAGGAAGTGGGCGGGCAGGATGGCCAGCTCACTTTCGCCGAGCGTGATCCAGGTGCCGCCATCCGGGATGCCCTTGAGCCGCGTTTCGAGCAGCTGATCGATGCCAAAGTGCGGCACAAAGCGCGTCCACAGCGTCGAGAGCAGCGCATCGGCTTCGGTGATCATCAGCCAGCCATTGGTGGCTGCGACGATGTCCGGATCCTGATGCGACAAAAACAGGTAACGAACCTCGGCGCCGCCGGTCGCTTCGCCCAGATCGGCGAGCAGCTGGTTGAAGACCTTGTGTCCCCCGGGGTCGAGGATCATGCACTCCTTGCCGTGGGCAATGACGTGGTGATTGGCCTGCACCGCTAGGCCGCCGCCGGTGAGATCTTCTAGCAAGATGTTGCGATGCGCACCGCTCTGATAAAGCACAGATGCCGACATAGTCTCCTCCTCGTCGCGGCTACAGCACGCGATCGATCTCGCTGATCGCCTGCGCCATATCGAGGAACACCAGGCCCAGCTTGGCGTTCTCGGTGGTCAGCGCGATCAGCATCGTGCCTTTGGCCGCGGTCATCATGACGACATAGCCGCGATCCCCCCGAATCAGGACCTGCTTTAGCTGGCCGCGCTGCAGCTCTTTGACCGCCTTGGAGCCAAGGCTTAAGAGCGTGGCGCAGATGCCGGCGACGCGCAGCTCTTGCACGTGCTGCGGCAGGGCGCTGGCGATGACCAGGCTGTCCTCCGAGATCAGGGCGCAGGCTTCCACATCCGGGCTCTCGGTCTGCAGTGAACGAAGGATGCGATTGAGTGAATCTGCTCTCGACATGGTGTGATGGCTCTCCTCTCTCCCTGGCTGGGGCGCGTCATGGGGAGACCGTTGTTGGATCCCCGGGCCTAGCCGATCTCGTCGGGCTGACGCGATCGCCGGGGCCGCTTATCGGGGCGCAGACGGTCACGCGCGTCCCGCGGCCAGGCTCGGACTCGATGCGCAGCGAGCCGCCGGCCTCGGCGAGGACGCGATGACACAGCGCCAGGCCAATGCCCGAGCCCATGGCCTTGGTGGAAAAAAACAGCTCGGTGCAGCGGGCCAGCACCTCGGGGCTCATCCCCGGTCCGTTGTCCTGCACGACCAGCTCGAAGATCCCCTCGCCGCGGCGCAGGCTGGCCCGCACCTGCAGCTCGCCGCCCCCTTTGCAGGCGTCGACGCTGTTGGTGACCAGGTTGTACAGGATGGCGCGCATCACGGCTGGATCGAGCGGCAGGAGCGGCATGTCCTCGATCTGGCTGTGCAGGCGGACGCCGTGCGCCTGCGCCATCGCCGTCAGGATCGACAGCGCCTCGCGCAGCGCGTGATCGATGGCGGCGTGGCGCGAGGCAAACAGCTCGCGGTTGCCCAGGTTGACGCTCTCGATGGTCAGGCGGATGCGGCGAAGCTGGCGCAGGATGGCGTGCAGGCTGCTCTGCTGCGCCTCGTCCCGTTCGTCATCGAGCATCAGCTCGATCGCCGCGGTTACCGCGGCCAGCGGGTTTTTAATTTCATGAATAAGTACCGGCAGAGCTTCGTTAATTGCGGCGATCCGCAGCAGGCGATCACGCTCCTGCTGCAGCTCTTCCACTTTGGTAGCCTGCTTCGGTTTTTCGATATCCATGCCGGTCGCCCCCGCGCCATGCTGCTCGGCTGGGCGACCGCGTGCGCGGCAGTCACTGTGGCGGTTCTGATTGAGCTGAGCGCAGCCCAAAGAAGCCAGCAGGACAGGCGTTCGAGTCAGCCCCCGAGTCCAATAGAAATTGAACGTAACGAGCGCGAATCGCTATGTCAACAACATATGCGAAAGAAATAAACAGGAGGGAGGCGGAGGGCGGTTAGTTGCAAATTGTGCCATTACGTCATATTTTTTGATGCGATAAGAAATTGAATAATAAAATTCTCATTGTGCGGACGCCGGAGGGGCGGTTAGGGGCCTGATTCTCGGCGCTTCCGTCTCTCTTTCGCGGCCTAAGGTCCCTCGGACCGCACGGCTGGGGCGGGCTAGGGGCTTGCGCGTCGCGAGTCGGGGACTTCTGTAAATGGGCCCCCGCGTGCCCCCTAGGCAAAGTCGGGAAAACGGCGGCGTGCCATAGGCGTTTAATCGATGGGTAGATTGCTACCCGCAATCGCACTAGAGTACATAGCGCTTAACCGCTGACGCAGCTCAGAGTCTTGAATTTGGCCAATGGCGGCAACGACCGCGGTATCGACCCGCTGCGCCGGCTTGAGGACAGGCGCAGAGCGCCGGGGATAGCTCTGCCAATATTTGAAATCAGGTAAGCGATGAAGCGGCCCAACGGCCGTCAAAAATCCCTGTACATCCGGCAGTGTAGCGAGGCGAGCGTTCTCTTTATGTTTCTTGATATTTTTCGCCATGCGCTCGATGCGAGCATTGATTTCGGACATAAAAAGATCTTTTACATACTGAAATTCATTGAGGGCGGAAGAGTTGGCGGCCCGCACCAGCAGCAGGCCCGAGTCTTTCTTGAAGGACTCGGCGCGAAGATAGGGATCAAGCTGCGGCCGCATCGCCCGGCAGACGGCTGCGAACTCACGGCAGACCAGCTGACTGGCGACCTGGTCCCAGATGCCCAGCCGACTGCAGGCGCGCACGATGAGCCCCCAGCCCTGCATCGGCTGCGAGCGCAGGCGGCGACTGCGATACGGCCCGCGACTGCGCAGCGGCCGGGCGGCTGGGGTCCGGGGTGTGGCCGGCGGGGCGGCGGCAGCGGGCACCGCGCTCGGGGCGGGCGAGGGGGCGCTTGCTGGGGGGGCTCGACGAGACATGGGCCAGATCGTGGGCGCAAGCTAGCACAGGCGACCGTCAGCGGACGCGGCTTTTTGGCGGCGGCCGCAGCCGGCGAGGCCGGGCGAGCTCAGCGACGGGTGGTGTAGCGAAAGAAGGCCACGACTGGGCGCAGGCACAGCCAGATGCCAAGCGCGACCAGCAGGACATCGATCCAGCGCAGGCGCAGCTCGCGGGAGAGCTCGGCGAGCGAGTCCGTGGGCAGCTCAAGCAGGCGGGGCAAGAACCAGTGCAGCAGCATCGGACCGAGGAGCAGACAGACCGCATGGCCCAGGAGATCCTGGCCAGTCACCGGCTGCGTCGGCGGCTGCTCGCCCACCGACAGGCGGCGTAGGTACCGCGCCAGCCGCAAGAGCAGCCAAGCGAGGAGCCCCATGGCCAGAATCCACAGCGCCATGTCCGCAAACAGGCGGCCCGTCGGGAGGTGGCTGCCCTCCGCCAAGAGCAGCGCCGCTACTGGCAGAAAGACCAGCAGACCGAGCCCAAGCTGCACGCTCAGCAGGCCAGAGTCGAGCCGCTTTCGCAGCGTCCGCAGCGTAAAGAGGAGGTTCGCGTCCATGGCTTACTCAACTACTGTAAAACCGGAGGAAGGGAGGAGGGGAGTCGAGGAGGGAAGGCGGAGCCTCGGGCGAGGCTTAGGCGGAGGTTACTTCTTGGCGGGCTTGGCGGCCTTGGGGGCCTTGCCAGCCGGCGCGGCCTTGTCCGCCTTGGCGGCGTCAGGCTTGGCGGCCTTGTCGGCCTTGGCGGGGGCTGCCGCCTTGTCGGCCTTATCGGCCTTGGCGGGGGCGTCAGCCTTGGCGGGGGCATCCG